>JAFRVZ010000053.1 GCA_017438265.1 Bacteroidales bacterium | reverse complement strand
CGGCGGTACCGGCCGTACCCTCCACCCGGACAACATGGCCGCCGGCCCCGCCTCCTACGGCATGACCGACACCCTCGGCCGCATGCACTCCGATGCGCAGTTCGCCGGTTCCTCCTCCGTGCCCGCGCACGTCGAGATGATGGGCTTCCTCGGTATGGGCAACAACCCGATGGTCGGCGCTACCGTCGCCGTCGCCGTTGCGGTCGCCCAGGCGAAGTAAGAGAGCCGATCCGATCGACCAGAACAATAGAAAAAAGAAGCAGCCTCAGCGGGCTGCTTCTTTCATTTTCTCCGCGACGATCGTCGCGGCGTTCCGGATGATCTCGGGACAGGGGCGTTTCCGGTAGAACTCCGGCGTGCGCTCGGAGGGGGCGGGGGATTCCGGCCGGCGGTCGCGCAGGCCGAGCAGGTCGGCGCAGACGATGCTGCCGCCGTTGCGTGCGCGGAAATCAGCCGCCATCTCCTGCACGAGGGCATAGTTGGCCTTGCGCTCTTCCATCCCGGGCGTCGTCGCCGGGCGGATGAAGCCCGCCATCATCGTGCAGGCGCTGAAACTGCCGCAGACCTCGCGCAGGCGCGCGAAACCCCCGCCGAAGCCGGAGCCGGCCGTCTTCAGCAGGGTTTCGTCCGCGAGGCCGTTTGCCTCCAGGACGTCGGCGAACGCCAGCAGGACGGCCTGGCAGCAGTTGTAGCCTTCCAGGAAGAAGTTCCGGGCGCGTTCGCCGCGCTCCGCGGGGTCGAAGGAATCCGGAAGCGACATGCTAATAGGTATCGTAATACTTCGCCTCGCGCGGGGAAACCTTGTTCATGTTGTCGAGCAGGTCCTCGTTGGTCTTGTACTCGTCCATCAGCTGGAGCATGAAGTTCATCGCCTCGGTCGGGTTCATCTCGGCGAGGAGCTTGCGGAGGATCCAGATGCGGGAGCTCTGGTCTTTCGGGTACAGCAGGTCGTCGCGGCGGGTGCCGGAGAGAACGACGTTGACGGCCGGGAAGATGCGGCGGTTCGAGAGGGTGCGGTCGAGCTGGAGCTCCATGTTGCCGGTACCCTTGAATTCCTCGAAGATCACGTCGTCCATCTTGGAGCCGGTCTCCGTCAGGGCGGTCGCGATGATGGTCAGGGAGCCGCCGCCTTCGATGTTGCGGGCTGCGCCGAAGAAGCGCTTCGGCTTCTGGAGGGCGTTGGCGTCCACGCCGCCGGACAGGACCTTGCCGGAGGCCGGCTGGACCGTATTGTAGGCGCGGGCGAGGCGGGTGATGGAGTCGAGGAGGATCACGACGTCGTGGCCGCATTCGACCAGCCTGCGGGCTTTCTCGATCACCATGTTGGCGACCTTGACGTGGCGCTCGGCCGGCTCATCGAAGGTCGAGGCGACGACCTCGGCCTGGACGCTGCGGGCCATGTCGGTCACTTCCTCCGGACGCTCGTCAATCAGCAGGACGATCTCATAGACTTCGGGATGGTTCTCGGCGATGGCGTTGGCGATGGACTTGAGGAGCATCGTCTTGCCGGTCTTCGGCTGGGCCACGATCAGGCCGCGCTGGCCGTTGCCGATCGGGGCGAACATATCGACGATGCGGCAGGAGATGTCCTTGCCGGAACGGCCGCCGGTCAGGTTGAACTTCTCGTCCGGGAAGAGGGGCGTCAGGAAGTCGAACGGGACGCGGTCACGGATGAATTCCGGGGAGCGGCCGTTGACGTACTTGATACGGACGAGCGGGAAATACTTGTCGCCTTCCTTCGGGGGGCGGATTTCGCCGGTCACGGTATCGCCGGATTTCAGGGCGTTGGTCTTGATCTGCTGCTGGGAGACATAAATATCGTCGGGGGAGTTCAGGTAGTTGTAGTCCGAGGAGCGCAGGAAACCGTAGCCGTCCGGCATGATCTCCAGCACGCCGGTCGCCTCGACGGTTCCTTCGAAGCGCGGCGGCTCCGGCTTCGGAGCCGGTTGCGGTTTGGGCTGCTGCGGCGCATTCTCGGGGCGCTGCTGGTTCTGCTGCGGGGCAGGGCTCTTGCCCTGCTGGGAAGCCGCCTGGGGCTGCTGCTGGGCGCCTTCCTGCTGCGGGTGGCGCTGGCGCGTCTTCTTCTGCTGCTGCGGCTGCTGGTTCTGGGCCTGCGGCGGGTTCTGAGGCGCTTTCTCCTTTTCCGGAGCGGGCGTTTCGGGCTTCGGATCCGCAGCCGGCTCAGCCGGTTTCTTCGGCTTGCGGCCCGGCTTCTTGCGCTCTGCCTGCGGGGCCGCGGCTTCCGCCGCCGGGGCGGCCGGTTTCACTTCCGGCGCAGCCGGCTTCGGCTCCGCCTTGCTTTCGGCCTTTTCGGGCTTTTCCGCGGGCTTGGCGGTCTCCTTGCGGGGACGGCCGCGCTTGGCCTTCGGTTTCTCTGCTACGGGGTTTTTCGCGGCTTCGCTGGCCTCCGCATCGAGGATCGCATAGGCCAGGTTCTCGTTGTCGAGTTTCTTGAGGTTCTTGATCTTGTACGGGGCGGCAATTGCTTCCAACTGCTCCCTTGTCATTCCATTCAGGTCAAAAAGACTGTGCATTGCGTATGTTGTTGAATAATTAATCGGTTATTGGTTGTCCCAGTAGGAGGTGCTCTTCTTGAAGCGGAGGAGGTCCGCCAGGGCGGAGGCGTTCGCGGCGATGCGGAATGAGTAGGACTGCCACTGTCCCGTCGGCACCCACTGGACGGCGATGTTGAAACAGTGGAGGTCGTAGGTCGCGCTGACCTGGGTCGTCGTCATCTGCATCGCGACGAAGTCGAAGCCGGAGCTGAAGTTGATGGCCATCTTCGGGGTCAGCTTGATGTTGCCGTTGACGCCGAGGGTCTGGGTATAGTTGTGTTTGGTCGTCAGGACGTTGTTGGCGTAGACATAGTTGCGGCCGTAGCTGAACGAGTAGTTGAAGTTCAGGGTCCAGGGCGCGTTCGTGTTGGTGTAATAGAGCCAGCCGCCGGGGATGTACTCGCCCGTGACGGGATGGTAGTAGATGCGGTGGTAGCCGCCGGAACTGCCGCCGTCGCCGGCGCCTTCGTTGCCCTGCGTCGTCCCCTGGCCGGAGAGGTTGTAGGAGAGGGAGACGCTGGCGTTCGTCAACCGGACCGGATGGGCGAGGCCGCGGCGGACGATGTTGAAGGTGCCGATGCGCTGGCCGCGCTCATTGATCGCGTAGGGGTCCAAGCTGGCGTTCGCGCTGACGTTGACCTTCTCGAAGAGGGTCGTCGACATCGTGAGGCCGATGTTGTTCAGGTTCAGGGAGTCCGCGAGGAAGTTGTAGCCGGTGTTGAGGTTCAGCTGGTCGATGAGCTTGATTTTCTTCGTCGCGACGCCGGTCGTGTCGGAGCGGTCGCGGACCTTGGCTTCGAAGTTGTTGCCGATCGAGAGGCTGGCGGTCGCGCTGCGGCCCTTGCCCGGGGGCGAGTTCAGCTGGCCGGCGAAGCGGTTGTAGGAGTACTCCTGCTCCTCGCCGTTCTTGTCGGTGTAGACCAGCGTGCGCCAGCCGTTGGCCGCCGTGCCGAGCTCCGGGCTGATGCTCATGCTCAGGGAGGGGGAGATGACGTGGCGGAGGGCCTGGAGGTGGCTGCCTTTGCAGAAATTGAGCATACCGTAGATGCGGGTACTCATCGAGACGCTTCCCGAGTAGGTCTGGGTCACGCCGAAGGTGCTGAAGGCCTTGCCCTTCTCCGGGACCAGCCGGCCGGCCTCCTCGTCGTAGCGGTACTCCGTATCCCGGAAGAACCAGTTCATGCCGTAGTTGACGCCCGGGTTGATGTTGAAGTACTTGAAGATCGTAAAGTTCGGAAGGCCGATCGAGAAGCTGTGCGTCATGCCGTTCTGGAATTTGTCGTAGAAACCCGGCTGGTTGAACTCGGAGGCCTTGAAGTTGATCTTGTTCTGGAGGGAGGTATTGTAGCCGAAGGAGATCTTCTCGTAAATCTTCTCGGAGCCGACGCGGTTCTTCTGCTTGAAGGGATAGAAGGTGCTGACCGACAGGGTCACGTTCGGGAGCGTGAAGGTATAGGAACTGTCGCGGGAATTCTGGCTGTGGAGGCCGCTGACCGAGAGGTTGACCTTGCCGTTCCAGTTGTGGGAATAGGAGACGGACGAAGAGACCTGATTCTGGAGGGCTTCATTGACGGAGCGGGAGTTATAGCGGCTGTTCGAGGGGCTGGAGAAGTTGACGGACGCGCTGAAGGTCGTTCCGGGACGGGCCTTCGAATCCTGCATGTGGGACCAGCGGACGCCGAAGTTGCGGGACTGGTTGAAGTCCGGGGTCCCTTTTTCGCCGGTCTGGTCGTTCGAGTAGGTCAGCGAGAAATTGCCGTTGAACTTGTAGTTGACGCGGTACCGGGAGTTGACGTCCACGGCCCAGGAGCCCAGGGAATAGACGTCGCCTGTGACGGACAGGTCGAGGTAGTCGCCGAAGACGAAATACATGCCCGCGTCGCGCATATAGAAACCGCGGGCGTTCTCCTCGCCGAACGACGGCATCAGCATGCCCGTCGCACGTTCCGGCTTCTCGGGAATGAAACCGAAGGGGAGTCCGATCGGCAGTACGACGTCCTCGAGGACCAGGAATGAAGGTCCGAAGACGGTTTTCTGGGTCGGCTTGGTGATCACGGCGGCGTTGGTCATCCGGAGGTAATAGTGGGGGTGGTCGTCGTCGCAGACCGTGTAGCGGCCTTGGGTAATGTTGATCGAGCGGTCCGGGAACATCTTGAGGTTCTGGCCGTGGAGGATGCCCTGGTCGTCGGTCGTGGACATGTTCGTGATGCGGGCCTTGCGCGTGTTGAAATTGTAGCGCAGCTCTTCCATCTCATACTTGTCCTTGCCCTGTTCCATCACCGGCCGGCCTTTCCATTCGCCGGCGAGGGTGTCGTACGTGCCGCGCGCGAAGACGATGCCGGTATTCATGTCGTACTCCATGTAGTCCGCCGTCAGCTTCATGCCCTGGTGCTCGACGGTCACGCCGCCGTAATAGTAGATCAGGCGCTGGCCGTCCTTGAACTTCTCCACGATCGAGTCGCCGGCGCTCGAGAAGGCGGGCGCCGAGAGCGAACTCTTTCCAAGCAGGGCGAGGGAATCGGCGCGGTGCAGCGAATCGGCCCGGGCGACAGAATCGCGCCTGTGGAGCATCAGGGAGTCGATCTGCAGGTCGCGGGCGCTGATCTCCGTGTTCTCACCACGGGCGCGCTGCCTGCGGGAGCGGCGGTCATTTTGGGAGAGAGCATGGGGGCTTGCCAGGACAAGGAGAAGAATTGCGGCAAGGAAGTATTTGAGATTCTTCGAATGCAATTTTATTTTGCTAAATTTGCAACAGACAAAGATAGCCAATATTTCGTTGTTTACAAATACCGTGCTATGAAAAAGCGGTCCTGTGCCTGGTTTTTCGTCGTATTGATGATGCTGCTTGCGGCCCTTCCGGCGGGGGCGCAAAACCCCGTCCCCGAGCTCAGTCTCGACTGCGTCGTCATCGATCCCGGCCATGGCGGCAAGGACCCCGGCACCGTCAGCGCCGACCGCAAGACCTACGAGAAAACGCTGACCCTCGCCATCTCCAAAAAACTCGCCGACCGCATCCGCAAGGCCTACCCCGAAGTCAAGGTCTACCTGACCCGCGAGGACGACCGTTTCGTCGAACTCAGCGAGCGCGCCCGGTTCGCGAGCGCCCGCGACGCCAAGCTCTTCATCTCCGTCCATATCAACGCGACCCGCTCCCGGACCTCGAACGGCTTCTCCGTCTGGCTCCTGGGCCAGTCTTCGGACAAGAACAAAGACACCTACGCCTTCAACATGGAGGTCCTCAAGCGCGAGAACTCCGTAATATATATGGAGAACGACACGACCAAGTACCAGACTTTCGATTCCAGTCCCGAGTCCCAGATCCTGATGCAGCTGATGAGCAACGCCTACCGGGAGCAGAGCCTGCTCCTGGCGCAGCTGATGAACGACGGGATGAAAGGGCCTTTCCGGCGGAACATCGGCGTCTATCAGGGCAACTTCGCCGTGCTGCGGCTCGCCTCGATGCCCGCCGTCCTGGTGGAAGCGGGCTTCCTCTCCAACCCGGAGGACCTCGCGGTCCTGCGTTCCGAGAAATCCCTCGAGAAGATTGCGGACAACCTCTTCGACGCCTTCAAGGAATACAAGACAAGGTATGACGCCAGCGTGAGCATCGGCGGCGAACTGCCGCCGGCGCCAGCGACAGAGCAGCTGCCGGCCGAAGAGACGGCTCCGCCCGCGGCGGAGTCCGCTCCTCCCGTGCGCACGGAAACCGCCCCCGAAACGGTGCCGCAGCCGCCCGCAGCGGCCCCTGCCGTCCGCTATGGCACGCAGGTGCTCGCGTCTTCGCGCCAGATGAAGGAGTCAGATCCGTACTTCGCGGGATACCGCGTGACGGCGGTCCGGGCGGGCAGCCTCTACAAGTACATCCTCGAAGTTTCGGACGACCTCGAAACCGCCCGGAAAGCCCTGCCGGAGATCCGGGAAAGATTCAAGGATGCTTTCCTGGTGGAAATCCGAAACGAGTCCGTCACCCGCTACAAATAATCCGTAAGTTCAAACCGGTTTTTTCCTCGTTTGCAGGGCGCTGCAAGCGGGACTAAACGCGTTTCTATCAGTTTAGAATTATTCTAAACAAATAGGTTTCCAATATCAGCGAATTACACGCATCGTTAATAATAAAATACTGAAAATTAAGCGCTTGGAAAATCATAAAAAACGCGTTACGCTTTCTTTTATTTAGCTATAAAAATCATTTTTAACAATAGAAAAAAACATTTTTTTTAACTTTTTTTTCCTCCATTTTTGTACCTGCAACCGTGGAACAGCGAATGAACGAACAGGGCAGACATATCGATACCTGGAACAACTGTCTGAGGATCATTGAGCAGATCATTGATCCCCAGAAGTTCGATACCTGGTTCCGGCCGATCAAGCCGGTCTCCCTGGTCGACGACGTGCTGACGATCGAGGTCCCCTCGGACTTTTTCCGCGAGTACCTGGAAGGCGCTTTCCTCGACATTATCAAGAAGACGCTCCAGCGCGTCATCGGCAGCGGCGCGAAGCTCGTCTATACCTTCCGCCCCGTCCGGCGCGAGGAAGCGATGCGCCTGCCCGCTTCGCAGGGCGTCCCGCCCACGAACCGGACCGTCGCCATCACCAGCTACCACCCCTCCGAAAACCCGAGCCCCTTCGTCTTCCCGGGAATCCAGAAGGTCCAGATCAACCCGCGCCTGAACCCGGTCTACTGCTTCGAGAACCTCGTGGAAGGGGAGTGCAACAAGATGGGCGTCACGGCCGGCGAAAGCATCTCCCTGTCGCCCGGCAAAACCCCCTTCAACCCGCTCTTCCTCTTCGGCGGCTCCGGCCTCGGCAAGACCCATATCGCCCAGGCGATCGGCCTCGCCATCAAGGAGAAATACCCGGATCTCGTCGTCCTGTACGTGACCGGCAACGAATTCAAGACCCAGTACATGGACGCGGTGACCGTCCGCAACAAGCTGACGGACTTCCTCGCCTACTATATGAAGATCGACGTGCTGATCGTGGACGATATCCAGGACCTCGTCGGCCAGGGTACCCATACCGCCTTCTTCAACATCTTCAACCACCTCCACCAGAACGGCAAGCAGCTGATCCTGACCTCCGACCGCGCGCCGGTGGACCTCCAGAACTTCGAAGACAGGCTCCTTTCCCGCTTCAAGTGGGGCCTCTCCGTCGAGCTCCGGCGCCCGGACTACCAGACCCGCCTTGCGATGCTGAAGGCCCGCTGTTTCCGCGAAGGCGTTCCCGTCAGCGACAAGGTCCTCGAATTCCTCGCCACCCGGATCAAGTCCAACTTCCGTGAGCTGGAAGGCGCCCTGATCTCCCTGATCGCCCACGCCACCCTGACCCACCAGGAGGACTCGATCGAGCTCGCCGAGCGCATTACCGGCCACATCATCGAAGACGAGCAGAACGACCTCAGCATCGACCGGATCCAGTCCGCCGTCTGCGACTACTTCAACCTGACCCGCGAGACCCTCGTTTCGCCGTCCCGCAAGCGCCAGATCGTCCAGGCCCGCCAGATTGCGATGTACCTCTGCCGCAACCTGATCAGCAACTGTTCCCTCTCGGCCATCGGCGCCGAGATCGGCGGCAAGGACCACGCGACCGTCCTCCACGCCTGCACGACCGTCTCCGACCTGATGTCGACCGACCGTGTCTTCAAGCAGTACGTCTGCGACATCGAACGTATGCTCGTCCCTGCTGACCGATAGTGCCATGCTGATTTCACCCTCCATCCTCTCGGCGGATTTCCTGAACCTCGGAAGCCAGGTCCGGATGCTCAACCGCGCTGCGGACATGATCCATCTCGATGTAATGGACGGCACCTTCGTGCCCAACATCTCCTTCGGTTTCGGCCTCATCTCCTCCGTCGCCCGCGAAAGTACGATTCCCCTCGACGCCCACCTGATGATCGTGAACCCCGACAAGTATTTAGAGCGTTTCGCGAAGGCCGGCGTCCGGATGCTCAGCTTCCACCTCGAAGCCGCCCTCGACGCAGGCCGCGACCCGGCGGAGCTGCTGCGGGCGGTCCGCGCCCTCGGGATGAAGCCCGGCCTCGCCTTCGATCCGGACGTACCGGTGGAAGACTGCTTCCCGTACCTGGATGAGACGGATTATATCGTCGTGATGTCCGTATTCGCCGGCTTCGGCGGCCAGAAGTTCATTCCCGCGTCCCTCGACCGTGTCCGCACACTGAAGGCGGAAATCGCGCGCCGCGGACTGCCGTGCCTCGTCGAGATTGACGGCGGAGTGACCGCGGAAAACGCCGCCGGGATTGCCGCTGCCGGCGCCGACATCCTCGTCGCAGGCAACGCCGTCTTCGGCGCCGCCGATCCCGAAGCGGCCATCGCCCGGATTAAGGGCAACTAATCCTTGTAAAAGAGATATTTTTCGAATTCTTCCCGCAGGACCGCCCGTCCTTCGGGCGTACAGCTCTGTTCGAACGCCTCCCGCAGATACGGAAGAAAGTCCTCGAGCGTCTTCTCCACGTCATACCGCTGTCCGGTCTGGAGCGCGAGTGAGGTCGGATTCGGCAGGTCCGCGGGGAATTCCGTCTGGTTGACGTTCAGCCCGATGCCGACGATGCTGCGGGTAATCATCGACCCGTCCAGTTTGTTTTCGATCAGCATCCCGGCAATCTTCCGGTCTCCGACGTAGATGTCGTTGTGCCACTTGATCCGGGCGGGAATGTCCCGGTCGGCAAGGAAACGGCGCAGGGCGAGGGAGGCCGTGTGGGTGATGACAAGGGCGTCCGCAGCCGCCAGGGGAGCCGTCCGGGGGCCGTAGCAGAGCAGGGCAGAGAAGGTCAGGTTCTCACCGGCCCGGCTGTGCCAGCGGTGGTCGCCCTGGCCGCGGCCTGCCGTCTGGAACCTGGCAGCAATGACTGACAGATTGTCAAGGCTGAAAACCTGCGCTGCAAGCGCGCTGTTCGTGGATTCGACGGTATCGAGCCAAAGGATGCGGGAAGTTGTGCCCATTGGTTTAAAAATTGCTATCTTTGTTCCTGCAAAAATAGTAAAATCTCTAAAACCGCTTTTATGATTACCCACGATCTGCGCGTCATCGCGGATGCCATCTATGATAAAAAAGGGCAGAATGTCGTCTCCCTTGACCTCCGTCCGGTCGGCTCGGCCATTTCCGACTTCTTCGTCGTCTGCAACGGCGATTCGACGACCAACGTCGCCGCCATCGCGGACAACATCCTGAAGAAGGTCCGGGAAGAACTCGGCCTCAAGCCGCTGCGGACCCAGGGCCTTGAAAACAACTTCTGGATCATCCTGGACTACGGCCACATCGTCGTCCACATCTTCCAGACCCAGTACCGGGAGTTTTACCGGCTGGAGGACCTCTGGGCCGACGCCCCGCGGAAGGAATACAAGTTCCGCAAGCCTGCGAAAAAGAAAACGGAAGAAGAGGAAGCATAGGCCATGGCGACAAACAACGGCAAGAAAAAGAACGGCGGCGGAAAGAAGGGGACCGGCAAGGTCGTCCGCGTACGCATCAACCTTTCCTGGCTCTACCTGCTCCTGCTGGTCGGCATCGGCTGGATGATGTTCAGTTCCCGCAGCGCCGGCCCGGCGAAGATCGAATGGGCCCAGGTCCAGGAAATGTTCGCCCGCGGCGACATCAAGGAAATCCATTTCCTCCGCGACGACTTCAAAGGCAACATCACCGTCAAGCCGGAGCGCCTCGGAGACTACGCCGACGCCTTCCCGGGCGGCATCGTCCCGACGAAGTCTCCCCATTTCAACTTCCTGGTTTCCAGTAAGTTCGACGCAGAGAAAGAATTCGCGCAGCTGAACGAAGCCCTGCCCGAGGACGACCAGGTCAAGATCGTGATGGAGAACGGCGGCCGGTCCTGGACGCAGATCATCGACTGGATTATCTTCCCGATCCTGCTGCTCGTCTTCTATATCTGGATGCTGCGCGGGATGACCCGCAACATGGGCGGCGGCGTCGGCCCCGGCGGCGGGGGAATGAACCCGTTCAACGTCGGGAAATCGACCGGCAAGATTGCGGACAAGAACCAGGTCAACGTCAGTTTCAAGGACGTCGCCGGCATGTACGGCGCAAAGGAGGAAGTGATGGAGATCGTGGACTTCCTCAAGAATCCGAAGAAGTATACCGTACTCGGCGGCAAGATTCCGAAGGGCGCCTTGCTCGTCGGCCCTCCGGGCACCGGCAAGACCCTGCTCGCCAAGGCCGTTGCAGGGGAGGCGAACGTCCCGTTCTTCTCCATCTCCGGCTCCGATTTCGTCGAGATGTT
>JAFRVZ010000052.1 GCA_017438265.1 Bacteroidales bacterium | reverse complement strand
GCGCCCGGCAGTAATTCCGGATCTCGAACCGCTGGTTCTCCACCGTCTGCCTGTCGCTGCTCACTCTAATGTATCCGTAGTTCATATCATTTGGGATTTGGTTTTCCCAATAATACCAACGTTATTTTTCACCCGACACAGCGGTGATGGAGTTCCGCAATGAGAACGTGTTGTGCGCAAGTCCGGACTATGCGCTGAATCCCGGAAATCCTTTCGGAAACAGTACGGAGGAGAATTGGTAAACCAGAAAAGGACGAGCAGTATGAAAAAGACAATGGTATTCTTTGCGGCAGCCCTCTGCCTTGCCGCAGTTTCCTGCAATAAGATCGATTCGCCTGCGCCCGCAAGCGACGAGATTCAGTTCAACTTCAGCATCGCCCCCCTCGGACCCGGGACCAAGGCGGCCAAGACCGGTTGGGCCGACGGAGACAGGCTCAATATCTGGATTGATATCAATGGAGTCGACCAGACCGATCCCGATCTGGTCCTGACGTACAACGGCGCCACTGCTTCCTGGGAAGCCGGCGCCCTTCGCAGCGGCGTCCAGGCGAATCTGAAAGCGGATGGTAAAATCACGGCCGTATTCGAGGGCTATAATGATTTCAGTAAGTATAAAAGTATTACTGCCGTGCCTAAGGAGCCTGGCAGTAATGCGTATATTAAATTTGAGCCTGACCGCGACGGAGGTTGGGTAAAAATGCCCGGAAGTCTCGCATATTCCTTCCCGCTGCTTGTTTATTCCGAGCAGCAGGATTATTCGTACGATGGTACGACGCTGACCGCTACGTTCGGCAACTGGGAGTTTAAATCCAAGTTCAAGGTCCTGGTCAAGAATGATAACGGTAATATGACTGGGTCAGCTTCAAATTATTACCTCAATGTCGTCGACGCTGCTGATAATAGGGCAACCGGACTGGGAATTTGGTACCTTCATTTCTATGAGACAGGCGAGTCTTCCGGTATTAATGCCTCGTCGGGTAACACCTACGGATACGTCCGCGGCGTGCAGGAAGCGGACGGAATCGCCTTCTATTTCAGTGATTTCGCAACGACAGCGAAAGATGTCACTTTCACGATGTTCATTCCGCCGTATACGGAGAAAACGTATACCGCCACGAATAAGACCATCGTAGCCAATGACAACACGAAATGTGTCGGCGTGGCGCTGAACTATTCCAGTTTCGCGGACGTGCCGGAGCCGTAGTTGCCGGGCTGCAGATAAGTCATTGACGTTTTAAGCTGAACAGGCTCCCGAATGCCGGGCCTGTTCAGCTTTTATTTTCTTTCAATTCGTCTCCGGCACCACTTCCGGCACACACTTTTTTACGTACATTTGTACTGTCATGCGTTTTTAAAATGAAAACTATCCGGTATTTCCTGTTGCCCCTGCTCCTGTGTCTCGCCTCCTGCCAGCCGTCCCGCCGGGCGGACGGGACTGTTTCGCGCCACGACGCGCTCCTTGCGGAAGCGGCGCGCGATACGGACGCCCAGCGCTTCGATGCGGCGATGGAGGATGCGCTGCAGGCGCTGGCGCTGGCGGGCGATGCGCCGCGGCTGAAGGTACAGGCCCTCTCCACCATCGTGGGCATCGACATCATGGCGAGCCGCGACGCGGATGCGTGGGAGAAAGCGCTGGAAGCGGAGGCGATTGCGCGGGAACACGGGCTCCGGGAGGAGCTGGCGGGCCTCCTGATCTCCAAGGCGAAGCTCTGCTCCTATGCCGAGATTTCCCCGGAGACGGGGCGCAACGACGAGGGGTTGGAGTACGCGCAGGAAGCGCTCGCGCTGGCGGAGGAAACCGGCGCCTTCGAGCAGCAGGCGGAGGCCTGCTACGTCATCGCCTCCCTCTACATCAACAAGAACCGCTGGAGCGACCCGATCGACCCGGAGCTCTACCGGACCGCCGGAGCCTATCTCGACAAGGGCCAGGCGCTGGCGGACACCTACGACATCCCCCGCCTCAAACGCAACGGCATCCTCTTCCGCTCCCGCTGGTTCCAGCAGGGAAACCGGAACGAAGAGGCGATCCAATATTTCACGCAGGTCTTCGCGACGCTCGGCGAGACGGACTACCTGACCGCCGCGAGCCTCGACGACCGGCTGGTCAGCCTCTATGGCCGGGTTGGACGGTATGAGGACGCCCTCGCGACCCACGAGGACTATGTCTGGCAGATGCAGAAGTACCTGCAGCAGAAGCAGGACGAGACCCTCCAGGAGATGGAGACGCGTTTCGAGGTCCAGGAGAAGGAGCGGGCGCTGGAGCGCCGCGGCTACCAGGTCACACTCCTGCTGATGGCGCTGATGCTGGCCGCGGCCGTCATCCTGATCGCCGTCAACTACCTGCGCCGGGCGCGCCGCCGCAACGCCGAGCTGCTGCGCATCAATGACACCAAGGAGCAGCTGATCGCCCTGCTCTCCCACGACCTCCGCAACCCCGCCAGCGCCTATTCCGCCGAGTTGGAGCAGCTCTCCGTGGACGCCGCGGCGCTGTCGGCGGACCAGATCCGCGAGCGCTGCCAGGCGATGGCGCGCGATGCGCAGTCCATCAACGAGGATGTCGCCCATTATGTCGGCGACATCCTGATAGAAAGAGGCCGGATGATCTCCGATATCGGCCTCTCGAAACGGGAAATCGAAATCATCCGCCTCAGCGCCGAGGGCCTGTCCGCCGCCGAAATCGCCGCCCGCACGTTCCTCAGCGTCCACACGGTCAACACCCACCGCCAGCGCATCTATGCCAAGATGGACGTCCACAACGTCTCCGAGCTCCTCCACAAAGCCCAGCAGCTCGGCATCATTTAGTCCCTCCGGGGGATTTTGAAGCCGAGGAGGGCTATCAGGAGGGACATCAGGGGGGAGAGGATGTTGAAGAAGCAGAAGGGGGCGTAGGCCAGCGTGGAGACCGAGAGGATGGTCGCCTGGGTCATGCCGCAGCTGGACCAGGGGAAGAGCGGCGAGGTCACGGTCGAGGAATCCTCGACGCTGCGGCTCAGCAGCCGCGGTTCATAGCCCCCCTTCGCGTAAGCGTCCCGGTAGATATTGGAAGTCAGGATAATCGACAGGTACTGGTCCGAGACGAGGCCGTTCAGGCCGACGCCGGTCAGCACGGTCGAGCCGACGAGGCCCGCCCGCGTGCGCGTCAGCGGCGAGAGCATCGCGGCCAGCTCGCCGATCATCCCCGTCGCCTGCATGCAGCCGCCGAAGCACATCGCGCAGATGATCAGGTAGACCGTTCCCAGCATGCCCGTCATCCCGCGCGAGCTCACAAGCTTGTCGACATCGACGTTCCCCGTCTCCAGCGACACGGTGTCGGCGATCATCTCCAGCACGCCGGCGAAGCCGACCCGCAGCGGACTCCCCTGCGTCACGCGGGCGCCGATTTCGGAAATGATGGCCGGCTGCGCGAGGACGGCCGCCAGGGCCGCGGCCCCGGCCGACAGCGCCAGCACCGCCACCGCCGGCAGCCGCTTCCAGATCAGGAAGCCCGTCAGCGCCGGCACCAGCAGCAGCCACGGCGTCAGGTTGAACTGCCGCCCCAGCACCTCGGCATAGACCGCCATCCGGGCGGACGGCGTCCCGCCGTGGGAGAGCCCGAGGACCGTAAAGATCACCAGCGTAATCAGGATGGCGGGCCCCGTCGTCAGCATCATATACTTGATATGGACGAACAGGTCGACCCGGTTGACCGACGAAGCCAGCACGGTCGTATCCGACAGCGGCGAAATCTTGTCGCCGAAATAGGCGCCGGAGATAATCGCGCCCGCCGTCATCGCGTCGCTGAAACCCTCCGCCCGGCCGATGCCGAGCAACGCGACGCCGACCGTCGCGATCGTGGTCCACGAAGACCCGATCAGCAGCGACACCAGCGCGCAGAGCACGCACGCCGTCAGCAGGAACACCTTCGGGCTGATGATCTTCAGCCCGTAGCAGATCAGCGTCGGCACGATTCCGCTCATCATCCACGTCCCGGAGATCGCCCCGATCAGCAGCAGAATCAGGATGGCGCCGGCCACCTCCCCCACGTTCGCGCGGATGCCCTGTTCGATCGTCCGCCACGGCGTCCGGTCAATCCACCGGGAGAGCACGGCGCAGACCCCCGCCGCAACCAGCAGCGAGACCTGTGACGCCCCCAGGATCGCATCGGGCCCGAAGATGGATATCGCTCCCGCCAGCATCGCCACCAGCACCGCGACCGGAACCAGCGCGACCCACTTTCTCTTTCTGTCATTCGTTTCCATTACACCGATTTTCGACCAATATTCACACAAAGATACGTCTTTTTATTATTTTTGTACGACGTGATACCGCTGCCATGCAGGAAAACCATACCGTAATCCTCGATCTCGACCAGATCGTCCGCTCCCGTTTCGGCGAAAAGAAGATCCCCCGGTTCATCCTGAACCGGCTGAAGAGATTCATCCACCAGGACCATCTCAACGGCTTCCTGAAGCAGGGATGGCTCGGCATCGACTTCCTCGAAAAGGCGCTGGAGTACTACGACGTCCACATCACCGTCGAGGGCCTCGACCGGATTCCGGACACGGGCCGCTTCACCTTCGCCGGCAACCACCCGCTGGGCGGCATCGACGCCATCGGCGTGATCGCCAGCATCGGGCGGAAATACGACGGCCGCATCGTCGTTCCGGCCAACGACTTCCTGATGGCCATCGGCCCGATCGCCGAATACACCATCCCGGTCAACAAGATGGGTGGCCAGAGCGCCGACCTGGTCCGGCTGATCAACGACGCCTTCCGCTCCGACCGGCAGGTCATCATCTTTCCGGCCGGCCTGTGCTCGCGCAAGATCGACGGCGTCGTCCAGGACCTCCCCTGGAAGAAGACCTTCATCACCAAGAGCCGGGAGTCGCAGCGCGACATCGTCCCCGTTTGGTTCAGCGGCCGGAACTCCTGGCGATTCTACTTCCTGGACAGACTGCGCAACTTATTGAAAATCAAGTTTAACATCGCGATGGCCGCCCTCCCCGACGAACTCTACCGGTGCCGGCACAAGTCCTACCGCCTCGTCTTCGGTGAGCCGATTCCCTGGCAGACCTTCACGGCCGAAAAGAAGGACGCCGAATGGGCCGCCTGGGTGCGCGGGAAAGTATACGAACTGCAAAGATGAAAAGCGAAAAGATCATCGAGCCCGTGGACCGGGAGCTCCTCAAGGCGGAACTGACCGGACAGCATTTCCTGCGGGACACCAACCACGCCGGCAACAAACTCTATATCGTGGACTGCCAGTCCGCGCCCAACGTGCTCCGCGAGATCGGGCGCCTGCGCGAAATCGCGTTCCGGGCGGGCGGCGGCGGGACCGGCAAGTGTATGGACCTCGACGCCTTCGACCTCGATCCGGCGTTCCGGTACAAGCAGCTCGTGCTCTGGGACCCCGAGGCGGAATGCATCGTCGGCGGATACCGGTACGTGCTCGGCTCCGACGTCATGTACGACTGGGAGGGGCAGCCCATCATGCCGTCCTCGCACCTCTTCCGCTTCACGCACCGCTTCCTGCGCAACCATTTCCGGCAGACCATCGAGCTGAGCCGCTCGTTCATCCGTCCGGAGTACCAGAGCGCGGAACGCGGCGCCAAGAGCCTCTATTCGCTCGACAACCTGTTCGACGGCCTCGGCGGCCTTGTCATGCTCTACAAGGACCGGATGCAGTATTTCTTCGGAAAGATGACCATCTACCCCTCTTTCCCGCAAGAAGGGCTGGAGATGCTGCTGTACTTCCTACGCAAGCATTTCGCGCCAAGGCGCCAGGCGCCCGTCCCCTTCGACCGGATGGTGATACCGAAAAAGCCCGTGCAGATCCACCTCTCCCGCAAGTTCGACAAACTCTTCACGGAGGAGGATTTCCAGGAAGACTACAAGATCCTGAAGCGGGAAATCCAGAAACTGGGCGTCAACATCCCGCCGCTCGTCAATACCTACATGAATCTTTCCCCGACGATGAAATCGTTCGGCGCCGGCATCAACGACGAATTCGGCGACGTAATCGAGGCCGGGATCCTGATCAAGTTCGACGAGCTGCACCCGGGCAAGACCCGCCGCCATCTCAACCTGCCCAACCTGCAGTCCCTCCGCAGACGCCTGCGGTTCCTGCAAAAATAAATCAGTCCATGCTCTCCAGCGTCACCCCGGGGAGCGCACGCAGCCGGTCCAGGAAAGCCACCGGGAAATCCCGCTTCCGGACCAGCAAGCTGATATCCGCCCGGAATTTGCCCTCCTGGCAGACCCAGGAGAGCTGGGTAACCTTCTTTCCCAGCGAGGCCACCGCCTGCTTGAGGGAATCGTAGTCTTCGGAACTCAGGACCACATTGGTCTGGCGCTCGCCCATCTTGACCGAATAGAAGTGCAACCCTTCCATACAGGCCGCCAACAGCAGGACGCAGAGCACGGAAACCTCATACATACCGCCGCCCAGGGCCAGGCCGATCGCGCCGGTGACCCAGATGCCGGCCGCCGTCGTCAGGCCGACGACATGGCGGGTCTTCATAATGATGCCGCCGCCGAGGAAGCCGAGGCCGCCCACGACGCCGGCCGCCACGCGGGCCGCATCGAACCGGTCCGCATTCAGGAAACCGTACTGGGATACAATCATGAAAAGGCAGGCGCCCATCGAGACCAGGAAATGGGTCCGGATGCCGGCTTCCTTGCCCCGGAGTTCGCGCTCATAGCCGATGGCGGCGCCGATAACCCCGGCTGCGACAAGGCGGATGCAGAGTTCCAATGCGAGAGTCATAGTCATTTAGTTTTCAACAAATATAATTCTTTTCAGATTTTATTCTTACTTTTGGGGTAGTCTAAACCTTTTACAGATATGAAAAGAATCACTTCCCTCTTCTTAGCCTGTGCGATCATCCTTTCCGGATGCTCCTCGATGAACAAGACCGGCCAGGGTTCCCTCCTGGGCGGCGGTGCGGGTGCGGTCGTCGGAGCCGCCGCGGGTGCCCTGATTTCCAAGGACGGTAAAGGTGCCGCCATCGGCGCTGCGATCGGAACCGCGATCGGCGCCGGCGCAGGTGCCGCCATCGGCCACAAAATGGACAAGAAGGCCGAGGAGCTCGCAGCCCTCGAGAACGCCCAGGTCGAAACCATCACCGACGTCAACGGTCTCGAAGCCATCAAGGTGACCTTCGACAGCGGTATCCTCTTCCCGACCAACGGCACCGCCCTGAGCGAAGCCTCGAAGACGGCCCTCGCCGATTTCGCCGCCAAGATGAAGGACCTCCCGGAGACCGACATCACCGTCTACGGCCACACGGACAACACCGGCACCGAAGCCGTCAATGAGCGCATCTCGAACCAGCGCGCCGCCGCCGTGGAGAGCCACCTCGCCGCCAACGGTATCGCCAAGGCCCGCATCCACGCCGAAGGCAAGTCCTTCACGATGCCTGTCGCCGACAACGCGACCGTCGAGGGACGCGCCCAGAACCGCCGCGTCGAGATCTATGTCTCCGCCAACGAGAACATGATCAAGCAGGCCGAGGAAGGCAAGCTCGAGTAGTTCCCGATTGACACATAAAACCTTCATAACCACGATACTCCCGCTCAAGCTTGAGTGGGAGCCGTGGTATTATAGCCCCGGGGAAGTCTCCGTGGGGGCCCGCGTGCGGGTCCGCCTCGCCGGCCGGACCTACACCGCCGTCGTCAGCGGCGTCGGCGGGACTCCCGACATCCCCGAGGACCGGATCCAGGGAATCCTGTCGGTCGAAACCGCCCTGGAGCCGATTACGCCGGAGGAAATCCGGCTCTGGCGCTTCATCGCCGACTATTACCTCTGTACAGTCGGGGAGGTTTACAAGGCCGCCTACCCTGCGATGAAACAGACCGCGGAGGGGAAGAAGCCCCGCCGCAAGGCCGCCCCGGAAAGCGGCAACCTGATCACCCAGACGATCCGTTTCGAGGACGACCGTCCCCTGCTGCTGCTCGGCACCGGCCGCGAAGCGATTTACCGCGGGATGATCCGCAAGACCCTCGCCGAGGGGAAGGACGTCCTGATGCTCTCCCCCGGCGCCCCGACGCTCTCCTACCCCCAGATCCGCGACCTTGCGGGGGCGGTGCGGCGCCGCGACAGCGAGCCGCGCCTCGTCTACGGCCGCCGCCCGCTCCTCTTCCTCCCCTTCGCCAAACTCGGCCTCGTCATCGTCGACGAGGAGCAGGACGTGACCTACAAGCAGGAATCCCCCGCCCCGCGCTACAACGGGCGGGATGTCGCCGTGTACCTGGCCTCGCTCCACAAAGCGTCCGTCATCCTCGGCTCCGCCTGCCCCTCGCTCGAGTCGCTGCTGAACGTCCGGAGCGGGAAATACAGCCTCCTGCGCTGCGCGGACGCCCCCGCCCCGATGGAGGTCATCGACACGACCGCGGAACGCCGCAAGCGCGGAATGGAAGGAGAGCTGTCGCGCAAGCTGCTCGCCGCGAAAGAGGAGATCGAGGCCGCGGGCGGGAAAATGCTGGTCCTGGAGAGCTGGGAGCTGGGCAATACGTCCAAACTGAAACTGGACAAGTACGACGCCCTCGCCGTGCTCCATTTCGAGGTGCTGCTCGGGCGGCCGGGTTTCCGCTCCGACGAGAAAGCGATGCAGCTGATCGCCAAGCTCCGGAGCGCGTGCCGCCGGCTCATCCTCCAGACCGCTGACGCCTCCCACCCCGTCTTCTCCGGCAATGCCGACGCCCTGCTCGAGGAGCGCCAGGCCTTCCGGCTGCCGCCCTTCACGCGGGAAATCCACCTCCGCGTGGAAGACAGCAACGAGGCGCGGCTCGCGAAGATGACCCGGGAACTGGAGCGCCGCTTCGGTGCGCTCCGCCTCTACCTCCCGAAAGACCGCGGACTCGCCGCGGCGAAAAAAGAAATCGCGCGGAAAATCCGCGCGTTCGAAGAAGAATTCCGCTACACGGGCCACATCATCCCGGACGTGGATCCGCTCTAGGCGTTGTTCAGGGGCCGGATCTTGTTCCTGAGGAAAGTGACGAATTCCGAAGACAGGAAGACGGGGCCGGCTTCGGAAAGGATCCGCTTCATATCCTCCAGCGACAGGACCGAATAATTGCCGGCCAGGACATAGGCCCCGGCGATGTCGTTGTCGTGGCGGGCGATGAAGTCCAGCACGATTTCCCGGCTGCGCGCATCCGCATCCACATCCGTGATCCGTTCGGTATAGATATTCCGGATCGCGTCGAAAAACTCCCGGAGGGCGTCGTTCAGCGGGGTCCCGCTCGCGAAGTGGTCGGCCGGGCTGAGGTAGATGATGCCGGGCTCGAGGACGAAGGCCCAGTCGTTGAATCCGTCGTCCTGGATGACACGCACGAAGCGCGGTTCCGCAATCTCCCCCCGGAGGTTGAAGGTCCGGTCCTTCGTCACGCACTCCGCGGGGATCTCGGTATCGGTGAAATACGCCATCAGGCAGACATTGTCTCCCCGGGAGCCGGGCATGAACTGCCCGACGACGGTAAACTTGGTTTTCGGGCCGCAGGAGGCGAGCAGCAGGAGCGCGGCCAGCAGGATCAGAAGCTTTTTCATACGGACAAAGATAATGAAAAAAAGGGCCACAACCTTGTTGCAGCCCTTTTATCCTGGAAAGAACAGAAATTACTTCTGTCTTGACTTGTATCGCTGGTAGAATTTGTCGACGCGACCGGCAGTGTCGAGAATCTTGACTTTGCCAGTGTAGAAAGGGTGAGACGTGTTGGAGATCTCAACCTTCACGAGGGGGTATTCAACACCTTCGACCTCGATGGTCTCCTTCGTCGTGGCGCAGGAGCGGGTGATGAACAGGTCCTCGTTGGACATATCCTTGAAAGCTACAAGTCGGTAGGTTTCGGGATGGATTCCTTTCTTCATTACTGTAGTGTTTTTGAATCGTGGGCGCAAAGATAAGCAAAATTGAAGATAAAGCAAATTAATTTGTAACTTTGCGTGTTATGAGTCTGATAAAATCCATTTCCGGCATCCGCGGAACGATCGGCGGCCCGGCAGGCGGGGGCCTCACCCCGGTAGATATCGTCAAGTTTACCTATGCATACTGCGCCAAGCTGCGCGAACGCAGGCCGCAGCCGGCTTCGGGCGACCGCTACAAGGTCGTCGTCGGGCGCGACGCCCGCCTGAGCGGGGAAATGGTGGAGCAACTGGTCTGCGGGACCCTGGTCGCCTGCGGCGTCGACGTGCTCCGCATCGGCCTCGCCAGCACCCCCACGACCGAGCTTGCCGTCACGATGGCCGGCGCCGACGGCGGCATCATCCTGACCGCCTCCCACAACCCCCGCCAGTGGAATGCGCTGAAACTCCTGAACGAGCGGGGCGAGTTCCTGTCGGCCGCCGAAGGGCAGGCGATCCTGGACTGCGCCGACGCGGAGGACTTCGATTTCGCGGAAGTGGACGCGCTCGGCGCGATCTTCGACGAGGACTTCACGGACCGGCACATCGACGCCGTCCTCGCCCTCGAGGCGGTCGATGTCGAAGCGGTCCGGGCCGCGAAATTCACGGTGGTCGTGGACGCCGTCAACTCCGTCGGCGGCATCATCATGCCCCGGCTCCTGAGGCGCCTCGGCGTGAAGTGCATCGGACTGAACTGCAACCCCGACGGCAATTTCGCCCACAATCCGGAACCGCTCCCGAAGAACCTCACGGAACTGTCTGCGGCGGTCGTCCGCGAGAAGGCGGACCTCGGCGTCAGCGTCGACCCGGACGTGGACCGGCTCGCCTTCATCTGCGAGAACGGCGAACCCTTCGTCGAGGAGTACACGCTCGTCAGCGTCGCCGACTACCTGCTCGCGCGGGAGGAGGCGAAAGGCCGCAGGGGCATGGTCACGGTCAGCAACCTGTCGAGCTCCCGCGCCCTGCGGGACGTGACCGAAGCCCACGGCGGCGTGTACTACGCCGCGGCCGTCGGCGAGGTCAACGTGACGACGAAGATGCACGCCGAAGGCGCGCTGATCGGCGGCGAAGGCAACGGCGGCGTGATCTACCCCGCCAGCCACTACGGCCGCGACGCGATGGTCGGCGTCGCCCTCTTCCTCTCGAACCTCGCCCATAAGAAACTGAAAGTCAGCGAACTGAAGAAGACATACCCGCAGTATTTCATCGCGAAGAACAAGATCGAACTGAGCGACAAGGCCCTGATCGACCGCATCCTCGAAGAGATGAAACGCGTCTTCGCGAACGAGAAAGTCAACGACATCGACGGCGTCAAGATCGACTTCGAGGCCGACCGGACCTGGGTCCACCTCCGCCGCTCCAACACCGAGCCGATCATCCGCATCTATTCCGAAGCGCAGACCGAAGCAAAGGCCGTCGCCCTCGGCGAGAAGGTCATCGCCCTCGCCCAAAAGATCATCGGCTGATGTTTTCCTTCCGGACAACCCCGATCGGCGAGCAGCTCGACAAGGCGCTCCGCGACGGCCGGGTCGCCGTTTTCCGCACCCCGGGCTGCTGGGATGCGGACGGCGAATGCTACCTGGAGGACATCTTCCGCCGCCGGGGCAACCTGGCGCTGGTCTGCAAGCCCTCCGAAGAGGAGCTCTCCCCCGTCGAAAACCACATCGAGTTCGACCTCGAGGCGCTCCGGGACGTGGCCGCCGTCGTCGTGGAAATCCAGGATGCGGGCGCCCGCTACTTCAACTACACCGTCGACGTGCTGCGGCTGATGTCCGCGCTCTCGAACCTGGAGCAGGCCCCCTCGCTGTACATCGTCGACCATCCCAACCCCGCCGGGCGGACCGTGGAAGGCACGATGCCCGTCGTGGACCGGGACGTCTGGACGCCGATGGTCGCCCACCGCCACGGCCTCACGCTCGGCGAGCTCTGCCACCTGTACCACAACGAGATCGGCGCCGCCTACCCGCTCCACATCATCTCCGCCCAGGCGGGCGCGACCGGCCGCCTGACCCTCCCCTGGACCATCCCCCCAGCCAGCGACATCCCGGGCCTCTTCACCTGCCAGCTCTACTCCGGCGGCGCGCTCTGGAAGAACACGACCGTCACCCCGGGCCTCGGCACGCCGCGCCCATACGAATTCATCGGCGCCCCGTTCCTCAACCCGTCCGCAGACGCGGCCCTGCCGGCCCCCGAGGGGGTCCAGATGCGCCCCTGCAGCTTCGTACCCGCCTACGGGATGTACGAGGGCGAGGTCTGCCGCGGCTGGCAGATCCTGCTGCTCCCGGGCGTGGAATACCATTCCCTGCTCCACACGCTGCAGCTGATGCGCCACATTTCGGAGCGCTACTCGGAATTCAGCTACTCGGAGAGCTTCTTCGCCCGCCTGGCGGATCCCGTGATCGCCGCCTTCCTGCGCCGCGAAATCACCTTCGACATCGTCCAGGAGCACGTCAAGCTCGAAGAACAGAAATGGATCCGGAAGGCCAAGCGCTTCGTCCTCTACGAAGACGCGCCGCGAAGAATCAAGTAAAAAAATTTGGAGGTAAAGAATTTTTACCTATCTTTGCATTCCCACGCTGGGTTCGTATAACGGTTAGTACTCGAGATTCTCAATCTCGCAATAGGAGTTCGATTCTCCTACCCAGTACCAGAAAAGGCTGCGCTTCCGCGCAGCCTTTTTGTGTTCCTAGAAACTGATCCGGGTCGTCAGTTCGACGGTGAACGGGCGGATGAAGGTGCCGGCCATCACGTAGTTCCGGTAGCGGGACGCGTCCGTCACGAGGTCGGCGGACGTGATGGAGCCGTTCGCGCCTTTCTGATTCAGCAGGTTGACGAGGCTCAGGGCGAATCCGATCCGGTCGTTGAGCCGGTAGTCCACGCCGCCGAAGGTTTCCCAGCGGGGATTGAAATACAGGGAGTTCGTCTTGTTGATGTACTGGCGGGAGAAATAACGGGCGCTGAGCCAGAAACGCCAGCGGTCGACGGAGTAGCTCGGTTCGAACTCGAATTCCATCTTGGAGAGGGCCGTGATCGTCTTTCCGCTGAAGTCATACTCTTCCCGGACGCCGTCGCTGAAGACCGGCGTCACCTTGAAATTGCGGTACTGCGGATTGCGCAGCGTAAACATCACGTGGATGCTGAGGCCGGGCGCAGGCGTGAGGACGGCGTCCGTGAGCCAGCCGAGCGTCCCGAGGTCGTAGCTGGTCGGCATCGTGAGATTCTGCTCGTGGCCCGCCTTGAATTCGCCGGCGTCACGGATGAGGATATGGCTGAAGGAAGGGCGTTCCTGGGCATTCGTCTGCCGGATGTAGGTCAGCTGCGAGGTCAGGTCCAGCCAGGCGTTCCGCCAGTAGATGCCACCGCGGAAATAGGTCGAGGTGATCGGTTTCTGGGACGGGTACGGATAGACGCCGTAGTGGAAGAGCTGGGAGTGGATGGAGGCGCGGCTCAGCTCCGCCTGCAGCCCGAAGCCGGAATAGACCGCCAGGCGTCCGCTCACGATGAAGGAGTAGTTGAAGTGGTTGTCGCTGAAGTCGTTGAAGGCGACGCCGGGGTCGATGAAGCTGAATCCGCCGTGGCGGGCGTTGCCGGGATTCGTGTCGTTGGCGGCCTGGCCGGCGACATTCAGGAACTCCGCGCGCACGCCCCCGTAGAGCCAGACGCGGTCGGAGACGTTCCACTCGTCGCTGACGAAGGCGAACAGTTTGTGTTCGTGGCCGTCATAGAACTCGGCGTAGGAGTTGTACGAGTAGCCGGGACGGCCGTTCAGGTACAGCAGCGCCGGGTCCTTCTTCACTTCGTGGGCCATCATCCACATCGAAGTCTTCGTCCCGGCGAAATTCAGCCAGTAGTCCGCCTCGGCGCGCCAGCGGTGACGGCCGTCGGAGGAGCGTCCGGTCAGGGAGGCATTGCTCATCCAGCTGCGCTCGAACGCGTCGAAATGGAGATAGCGGCGGTTCTGGACAAGTCCGCTATACAGGGTCCCGTCGGCGTAGGAGAAGCCGCTGTCCGCGTCGGCGGTCGTTACGGAGGAGATCGTGGGGTTGTTGCGCAAGCTCGCGCCGGTCTTGAACTTGCTGTGGACGGCGAGCTCCATCCCGTTCCGCAGGTTGGTAGTCCAGGACGAAATTCACGTTGTGGATCCGGTCCGTGTTCGCGTCGTCGATCGACATCTCCGTCATCTTTCCGGTACTGACGTCGAGGAAAGAGACATAGCGGTCCGCCGGGCGGTAAGCGTCGTAGCCGAGGCGGAAGCCGTCCAGCTGCCGGACGCTGCCGTCACCGACAAAAACGAAGGGGCCGAAATTCTCGATATGGTTCAGGTAACGGGAATACTGGTAGATCAGGCCGGCCTTGCCGCGGCCGTCCGCGAAGGTCTTGGAGAGGGCGGCCTTGTAGAACTGGGTGCGCTCCTGGAGGTAGCTCATCACAAGGTGGTTGCTGCCGGGGTCGAAGTTCTGCCAGGTGCCGACGCTGACGCCCCAGCCTCCGCCGACGGGGGTCGCGATGTTCGCATCGACGGCCTGGCGGCCGAAGTGGTTGAGGGTGTAGTTGATCCGTCCCTCGAAGCGGTCGCCGGCGAGACGGGAGCGGCTGTCGACGCTGTAGCTGATGATGCCGTACTTGAGGACCATGTCCTGGGGGCTCATCGTCTGCGTGGACTCGTGGCTGACGCCGCTGTGCCAGCTCTTGTAGGGATAGAGCTGGTAGTTGTAGTAGCTGACGGGAAGGCCGTCCTCGAAGATGTAGGCGTTGCCGGATATGGGCAGGCCGAGGGAGATCTGGCGGGGCTGGCTGGCGGATGCGGCATTCAGCAGCAGGTTGCGGTTGCTGTTCTGTGCGTGCAGGGCGGGTACGGCGGTTAGCAGGAGCAGCAGGGCGACGGGGCGGAGAAGTCTCATACGGTAGGGGGTTTTCATGGCAAAGATAAGGGTTCTGAAAGGAGTAGCCGTTATCTTTTTTACAGGTAAATATACCAGTTTTCACGTATTTTGCGTAAATTGCCGTGATTTGAATCATTTACGTACCATGAAGACAGTTTCCAAAATCGGCTGGATCCTCTCGATCATCGTTCTGCTGGCCCTTGCGGCTTTCATCTATATCCGTTTCTATTTCGTCTTCGGCGAAGGCGTGAAGGCGGGCGAGCTGAACCAGCTGATGTACAAGGGATGGGTCTGGAAAACCTACGAGGGCCGTATCATCCAGGCCGGCTTCAAGGGACAGAAAGGGACCAACGCGATCCAGTCCAACGAATTCAACTTCTCCGTCGTCGACAAGGCCGTCGCCGATTCGCTGATGCGCTGCAGCGGCAAGGTCGTCGAGCTCCATTATAAGGAATACCGCGGTGCCCTCCCCTGGCGGGGTATGCAGAAACACATCGTGGACGGGATTCTGTCCGTCGAAAAGGCTGACAAGAGCACGGTAATCCCGATAGTGGCAGGAGACGAGTAAAGCGCAAGACAAGCCTATGAAAAAATATTTCGTCATGCTGATGCTCCTGCCGATGACGCTGGGAGCACAGACCCTATTGGATGTCAGGCCGGCCCACGAGGACGGCAAGGTCCTCACCATGGAGGACGCCAACACGAACGCGGCCGTCTTCCCCGCCCGCCTGAGCGAGATGCCGGCGGAATTCAAGCGCGCCGCGCGCCCGGAACTGCTCGCCGTCCCGAAGGGCGGCAGCCTGTACTACAGGCCCGCCGCGGATGAGGACGCCCCGCTGATTCCCGTGGCGCTGAGCGACGACCCGCAGATCAGCTACGGCACCAGCGTGAGCCGCAATGAATTCGGCATCACGGGCGGTACCTTCTGGTCCCCCTCGCAGCGCAAGCTCGCCTTCTACCGCAAGGACGAGCACCTCGTCACGGAATTCCCCCTCCTCGACATTTCGACCCGCACGGGCTCGCTGCGCTCGATCAAGTACCCGATGAACGGGATGGACTCGGAGCGCATCGCCCTCGGGATCTACGACCTCGCGAGCGGGAAGACCGTCTGGGCGCGGGTGACCGACTTCGGTGAAGACCGATACCTGACGAACATCAGCTGGGCCCCGGACGAGAAATACATCTTCATCCAGGTCCTCGACCGCAGCCAGCACCACATGAAGCTGAACATGTACCGCGCGGACAACGGCGCCTTCGTGCGGACGATCCTTACGGAAGACAACGACGCCTGGGTCGAGCCGGAGGATCCGATCCGCTTCATCCAGGGGACCTATGAGTTCATCTACCGGACCGACAACCGCGACGGCTACCGCAACCTCTACCGCTGCGACACCCTCGGGACCGTCCGCCGCCTGACGGCGGTCGACGCCGACGTCCAGTACCTGGCCAACGACGGACGCTACCTCTATTATACCTCCGCCGAGGTCTCCCCCGTCGAGAACCACCTCTTCCGCCTCGACCTGAAGAAGCGGAAGGCGGTCCCGGTCCGGCTGACCCCGGAGCGCGGCTGGCACACGGTCTCGCTGAGCGCCGACTTCAGCTGCTTCGTGGACGCCTACAGCTCCTTCAACGTGCCGCGCGTCTGTAACCTCCGCGCCACGGACGGCAAGCTGATCCGCGAACTGATGCGCGCCGACGACCCGCTGGCGGAATACGCGACCGGCCGCGTCGAATTCGGCACGGTTCCCAGCGCCGACGGAAAATTCGACAACTACTACCGGATGTACTACCCCGTCGGCTTCGACCCGGCGAAGAAGTACCCCGTCATCCTCTACGTCTACGGCGGCCCCCACTCCCAGATGGTCCAGGACACCTGGATCGGCAACATCCGGATGTGGGAGATGTATATGGCCGAGCGCGGCTACATCGTCTATGTCCAGGACAACCGCGGCACGCCGAACCGCGGCGCGGCCTACGAGAAAGCCATCAACCGCGCCTGCGGCCAGGCCGAGATGGCCGACCAGATGGTCGGCGTCAACCGCCTCCGCAGCCTCCCCTACGTCGATGCGGACCGCATCGGCGTCCACGGCTGGAGCTACGGCGGTTTCATGACGATCTCCCTTGCGACGACCTACCCGGACGTCTTCAAGGTCGCGGTCGCCGGCGGTCCCGTCATCGACTGGAAATGGTATGAAGTGATGTACGGCGAGCGCTATATGGATAATCCGGAGACGAACCCCGCGGGCTTCGCACTGACCGGCCTCGTCGACAAGGCGCCGAAGCTGAAGGCCAAGCTGCTGATCTGCCAGGGCGCGGTCGACAACACCGTCGTCTGGCAGAACTCCCTGAGTTTCATCCAGGAATGCATCTCGAACAACATTCCCGTCGATTATTTCCCGTACCCGAAGGCCGAGCACAACATGCGCGGCATCGAGCGCGTCCACCTCTACCAGAAGATTACTGACTATTTCAACGATTACCTGTAATGAAACGAACGATGTTCCTCTTCGCGCTGGCACTGCTGTGCCTTGGCGCGAACGCCCAGAAAAAGCCCCTCGACCACTCCGTGTATGACGGATGGCAGTCGGGAGCCAGCCCCGTCCTCTCGGAGGACGGGACCATCGCCGCCTACCGTGTAACCCCGCAGGAAGGCGACGCCGTGCTGCATTTCTTCAATGCCGCGACGGGCCTCGGCCGGACGGTCGAGCGCGGCGGCCCCGCGACCCTGACCCGCGACGGCCGCTGGGCCTTCTTCAAGATTTCCGCGCCCTTCGCCGAAACGCGCAAGGCCCGCATCGCGAAGAAGAAACCGGACGAGATGCCCAAGGACACCCTCGGCTACATGGATCTGCGCACCTTTGAAATCCGGAAGATCGGGAACGTATCCTCCTTCCGCACTTCCTGGGCGGGCGACCTCGCCGTCTTCGAGTCCGGCACCGGCGACAAGAAAGTCGTCGTCGTGCTCGACCCCGCGACCGGCCGCTGTGACACCCTCCGGAACGTAGACAAGTATACCCTCTCCCACGACGGATCGAAACTGGCCGTCGTCTACAAGAAGAACAAGAAGGATTCCCTCTCGCGGGACGCCGTCGTGCTGCGCAACCTGCTGACCCGGGACAGCACGCTCCTTTCCGCCGGCCGGAAGTTCTACTCCGCCCCGAAGTTCAACGCCGCGGGCGACAAGCTCGTCTTCCTGGCCTCCGCCGACTCGAACGCGACCGGCAGCAAGAGCTGCGCGGTCCTGCTCTGGGAAGGTGGCCGCAGAGCCGAAGAGATTGTCTCCCAGGGTTATACGACGGGACTCCCGAAAGGCTTCGGGATCAACGAGAACGCCGCTCCGTACTTCTCGAAGAACTCCTCCCGCCTCTTCCTCGGCATCGGACAGATGCTTCCCGAGAACGACACGACCCTCGTCGATTTCGAGACCGCCCGGCTCGATATCTGGAACTATGACATCTACCTGACGCCGCCGATGCAGAAGGCCCAGTCCGCCCGGCTGAAAGTCGCGACCGCCAAGGCCGTGATCAACCTCGCCGCCGACAAGGGGCTGGTCATCCCGCTCTCGGCCTCCGTCTTCGAGCGCGTCACCCCGCTGGACGGCGGCGAAAGCCCCTGGGCGCTGGCCGTCACCAACGAGCCCTACCAGATCAACTCGACCTGGGACAGCAACAGCTACTGCGACGTCGCCCTCGTGAGCCTCGCCGACGGCCGCCGCCGGCAGCTCTACACCCGCCTGAACGGCAGCCCTTCCCCTTCCCCGGAAGGCAAGTATCTGACCTGGTATGACGACAGCGACAGCAACTTCTACAGCTACCGCATCTCCGACGGCAAGGTCACGAACCTGACCGCCGGCGTCGACGGTACCTTCTTCGACGACGAGGACGACCACCCGATGCCCAAGCCCCAGCTCGACCGTCCCCACTGGCTGGAGGGCGATTCCGCCTTCCTGCTGGCGGACAAATTCGACATCTTCCGCTTCTCCCCGGACGGCGGCAAGCCCGTCAACGTGACCAAGGGCGCCGGCCGCAGGGACGGCATCCAGTACCGCTGCACGACCCTGGAAGCGAACCGCACCAATCCGGCCCTCGTGGAAGCCGGAGTCCAGCGCACGATCGGCGCGAAGGAGACCGTCTACCTGACCGCCTTCGAGCGTGCGACCAAGCGCAACGGCTACGCATCGGTCCCCGCCTCCGGCAGCGGCATCAAGAGTTCCTTCCTGGAGGAGAAGTCCTTCACGAGCGCAACCAAGGCCGGAAAATCCATCCTCTACCAGAAGGGTGATTTCCGCAATCCGGCCGACTTCTACCTGACGAAGAACGAGTGGAAGAATTCCGTCCGGCTGACGCAGATGAATCCCCAGCAGGCGGACTACCGCTGGGGCGACGTGCAGCTTGTACACTGGAACGCCTATGACGGGACGCCCCTCGACGGCCTCCTCTTCGTTCCGGAGGACTACGACCCGAACGGGAAATACCCGATGATGATCTACTTCTACGAGAAGAACGCGGAGACGCTCTACAACTACCGCGCGCCCGCACCAAGCCGCTCGACGGTCAACATCCCGTATTTCGTGAGCAACGGCTACGTCGTCTTCATCCCCGACATCGTCTACAAGGACGGCCACCCGGGCGAAAGCGCCTACAACTGCATCTGTTCCGGCGCGGAAGCGATGTGCGCGCAGTTCCCCTTCGTCGACAGGACGAAGATGGCCATCCAGGGCCAGAGCTGGGGCGGCTACCAGACCGCCTACCTCGTCACGCGGACGAACATGTTCGCCGCGGCGGGCGCCGGCGCCCCGGTCGGCAACATGACGAGCGCCTACGGCGGCATCCGCTGGGAATCCGGCATGGTCCGCGCGATGCAGTATGAGCACGGCCAGAGCCGCATCGGCGCCTCCCTGTGGGACGAAGGCGGCCTCGACCTCTACATCGAGAACTCCCCCGTCTTCCATACGCAGAACGTCACGACCCCGGTCCTGATCATGCACAACGACGCCGACGGCGCCGTCCCGTGGTACCAGGGCATCGAGTTCTTCATGGCGCTCCGCCGCTTCCACCACCCCGCCTGGCTGCTCGAATACAACGACGAAGCCCACAACCTCGTCGAGCGCCGGAACACCAAGGACCTGTCGGTCCGCCTCCAGCAGTTCTTCGACCACTACCTGAAAGGTGCGCCGATGCCCGCCTGGATGAAAACCGGCGTCCCCAACACCCGCAAAGGCCAGTACTTCGGCTTCGAATACGCCGAATAGCTGAAAGTTGACAAACTTTACGGTTGGCTGAAGAAGTATTTTTTCTGAGGCGGCATTTTTCTGACGATCTCAGGAAAAATACTTCTTCAGCGAACAAAAGGACGATAGATAGATTAATAAAACGAACAGATAAAGTTATGATAAGCAGAAAGTTAAAAGACAAGCTGGCAGGGTTGGAGACGCCTTTCTACCTGTATGACATGGATTTACTGCGCCTCACGCTGGAGAGCGCCGTCTCCATGGCCTCGCGCTACGGCTACAAACTCCACTACGCCATCAAGGCCAACTACGATCCCCGGCTGCTGGAAATGATCCGCAGCTACGGCCTGGGCATCGACTGCGCGAGCGGGAACGAAGTCCGCTGCGCCCTCGAGGCCGGTTTCGATCCGTCGGGCGTCGTCTATGCCGGCGTCGGCAAGAAGGAGTCGGAACTCCGCTACGCCATCTCCCAGGGCATCTTCGCCATCAACTGCGAATCCCTGGAGGAACTCGAGGTGCTCAGCGCCCTCGCGACGGAGATGGGCAAGACCGTGACCGTCGCACTCCGCGTCAACCCGGACATCGACCCCAAGACCAACCACTGCATCGACACCGGCCAGGCCGACAGCAAGTTCGGCATCTCCTACGAGGAAATCCTGGAAAACAGCGAGCGGATCCGCCAGCTGCCCGGCCTCCGGGTCCGCGGCATGCACCTCCACATCGGCTCGCAGATCCGCGAGCTGCACGTCTTCGAATACCTCTGCGAAAAAGTCAACGTCATCGTCGAGAACCTGGAGGCGGCCGGCTTCGAGCTGGAATTCGTGGACGTCGGCGGCGGCCTCGGCATCAACTACGACATGCCTGAGAATGAGCCCGTTCCGAACTTCGCCTCGGTCTTCGCCATCATCCACTCCCACCTGCGCGTCGGCGGCCGCCCGGTCCACTTCGAATTCGGCCGCGCCATCGTCGGCCAGTGCGGCGAACTGATCACGCGCGTCCTCTACAACAAGACGACCGCGACCGGCCGCAAGCTCCTAATCGTCGACAGCAGCATGACCGAACTGATCCGCCCCGCCCTCTACGGCGCCTACCACAACATCGAGAACATCACCTCGGCGGAAACGAAACGGGAGAAATACACCGTCGTCGGCACGGCCTGCGAATCGACGGACAAGTTCGATGAAAACGTAAGTCTCCCCGTATCGAAACGGGGAGACCTCCTCACACTCAAGTCGGCGGGCGCCTACGGCCAGTCGATGGCCTCTCGCTACAACCTGCACGACCTGCCGCGCTCCGTCTACAGCGAGGAGCTGTAGCGGGCGGCTATTGCAGGACGCCGAGTTCCTTTCCCACCTTGACGAACGCCGCGATGGCTTTGTCAAGGTGTTCTTTTTCGTGGGCGGCGGAAATCTGGACGCGGATGCGGGCCTGGCCCTTCGGGACGACCGGATAGTAGAAGCCGGTCACGAAGATGCCTTCCTCCGCCATCTTCGCGGCGAATTTCTGGCTCAGGGGCGCGTCGTAGAGCATCACGGCGCAGATGGCGGACTGGGTTGGCTTGATGTCGAAGCCCGCGGCCAGCATCTTCTCGCGGAAGTACAGGACGTTCTCCTGCTGCTTCGTATGGAGGTCGTCGCTCTCCTCGAGCATCTTGAAAAGTTCGAGCCCGGCGCCGACGATCATCGGCGGCAGGGAATTCGAGAAGAGGTACGGGCGGGAGCGCTGGCGCAGCATGTCGATGATCTCCTGGCGGCCGGTCGTGAATCCGCCGACGGCGCCGCCGAAGGATTTGCCGAGGGTTCCCGTAAAGATGTCGATGCGGCCGTAGCAGTCAAACTGCTCGGCGACGCCGTGGCCGGTCTTGCCGACCACGCCGGCGGAATGGCTCTCATCGACCATCACGAGGGCGTCGTACTTCTCCGCAAGGTCGCAGATCTTGTCCATCGGGGCGACGTTGCCGTCCATCGAGAAGACGCCGTCGGTCACGATGATGCGGAAACGCTGGGCCTGGGCCTCCTTCAGGCAGCGCTCCAGGTCCTCCATATCGGCGTTGGCGTAGCGGTAGCGGACGGCCTTGCAAAGGCGCACGCCGTCGATAATGGACGCGTGGTTCAGGGAGTCGGAGATGATGGCGTCGTCGGCCGTGAAGAGCGGTTCGAACACGCCGCCGTTCGCGTCGAAGCACGCGGCGTAGAGGATGGCGTCATCCGTATGGAAATAGCGGGCGACGGCCTGCTCCAGTTCGCGGTGGCGGTCCTGCGTGCCGCAGATGAAGCGGACGGAGGACATGCCGTAGCCGCGCTCGTCCATCGCTTTCTTCGCCGCGGCGATCAGGCGCGGGTGGTCGGCGAGGCCGAGGTAGTTGTTGGCACAGAAGTTCAGGGCCTTGGATCCGTCCTGAAGGGTAATCTCCGCGCCCTGGGGCGAGCAGATATTGCGTTCACGCTTGTACAGGCCGGCCTCCTCGATGGATTTGAGCTCGGTCTGGAGATGATTTTTGAAAGAGCCGTACATGATTATGATTATTAAACTATTTCTTCAAATTCCTCTCAAATTTATATAAAATTCATTAATTTTGCTCGGCTTATTTTAAAATTGCCGCCATCTTAATGAAGAACATTCTCGTTATCGGTTCTACCGGACAGATCGGGTCCGAGCTGACCATGAAACTGCGCCGCGAATACCCGGGCGGCAAGACCGTCGCCGGATATATCCCCGGCTCCGAGCCGAAAGGCATCCTGCGGGACAGCGGCCCGTTCGAAGAGGCCAACGTCTGCAACGCACAGCAGATCGCGGATATCGTCGACAAATACGACATCGATACCATCTACAACCTCGCCGCCCTGCTCTCCGCAACGGCCGAACGCCTCCCGCTGCGCGCCTGGGACATCCAGATGAACGGCCTGCTCAACATCCTGGAGATCGCGCGTGAAAAGCACTGCGCCGTCTTCACGCCGAGTTCGATCGGGTCCTTCGGTCCCTCGACTCCCCGGATGAACACGCCCCAGGACACGATCCAGCGCCCGACCTCCATGTACGGCGTGACGAAGGTCGCGACGGAGCTGCTGAGCGATTACTACTTCTACAAGTACGGCGTGGATACGCGTTCGGTGCGTTTCCCGGGCCTGATTTCCTATACGACCCTGCCGGGCGGCGGTACGACGGACTACGCCGTCGAGATCTACTACGCCGCCGTCAAGGGCGAGACGTATGTCTGCCCGATCGCCCCGGGAACTTATATGGACATGATGTATATGCCGGACGCGCTGAAGGCGGCGGTCGACATCATGCGCGCGAAACCCCAGTACCTGAAACACAGGAATTCCTTCAATATCGCCGCGATGAGTTTCACTCCGGAAATCATCTATGAGGCGATAAAGAAGGAAATTCCCGATTTCAAGATGCGCTACGAGGTCGATCCCGTAAGGCAGCACATCGCGGATTCCTGGCCGGACAAGATGGATGACAGTTGTGCCCGCAAGGAATGGGGCTGGGCGCCGACCTACAATCTCGAGTCGATGACCCGGGACATGATCAAGCACCTGCGCGAAAAGCTACTTTAACTCGCGGAACTTCTCCAGCGAAATCTTCTTTTTCTTCAGGGTCATCAGCGGGCGCACCGCTTCGAAGGCCTTGCGGTCTTCGACCTGCTCCTGGAAACGCTGGAGCTGCTGGTCGTCGTCCAGCATCCGGCGGGCGGCGTCCTTGACCATGTCCTCCGGCATGCCCTGCATCCCGTACATCGCATACTGGTAGTACACGAAAGATTCGGCGGCCTCTTCAATCTCTTCCTGCGTGATCTTCACGTCGAATTTCTTTAAGAGGTAACCTCTTACGAGCTGCCACTTGAAGTCCTCCACGAAGGACGGGAATTCGGTCGCGATCTGGTCCACGGTCAGTTTCCCGCGGTTCACGGCGAGCAGCCAGCGCTTCAGGAACTCTTCCGGCAGCGTCAGGTTCGCCTTGTCCATATAGAACTTACGGATGTCCTTCGTCAGGCGGTATTCGGCCTCCTGGTGGTAGTTCTTCTCCAGCTCTTTCGCGACCTGGGCCTCGAACTCCTCCTCGGTCTTCACGACGCCTTCGCCGTAGATCTTGTCGAAGGTCTCCTGCGTCGCCGGAGCGGCCACATAGTCCTTGAAGGACTTGACGACGGACTGGAACTCCGGATTGACATCCTTCAACTCCTCCTTCTTGACATGGAGCAGACGGGCGCGGTCGCCTTCGTCGGCGAGGGCGTCCACCACGTTGAATTTCAGTTTCGAACCGACCTTGGCCTTCTTGAATTTGGTCTTGTAGGCGGACGAGAGGTCACGCATCGAGACGAAGGTGTCCTTCACTTCCCTGCCCTCCTGCTTGAGGTCGACATAGACGTAGGACTCGTCGCCGGCGGCTTCGACGTCCTGCAGGCCGCCGTGCTGCATCAGGATGTTCTTCTTCATCCCTTCCTTGTCCTCGGCGGTCGCGGTAATGGTGTAGTACGGAACGGTGTCTTCCTTGGCCACCTCGAAATCGATCTTCGGGGAAAGGCCGAGGTCGAAGATGAACGTGAAGTCGTTGCCGCTCTCCCAGGTCAGTTCCGGCTGGTTCGCGCTGCTGATCGGCTCGCCCAGGATGTGGAGGCCGTTGTCCTTGATGTGGCCGTCGAGGGCCTCGGAGACAACCTCGTTGACCGCGTCGGCGAGGATCTGGCCGCCATAGACGCGCTGGATCAGCGACGCCGGCACCATTCCCTTGCGGAAGCCCTTGAATTCGGCGTTCCGGCGGGTTTCGTTCAATCTTTTCTTTTCGGCGGAAGCATAATCGTCCTTTTCCACAAGGACGGTCACCTCCAGGTTCAGGTCATCAATCTTTTTTTCTGTGACTTTCATATCGGATTGTGTTGTTTAATATTATCGCGATGAGGATAGGCGCCGGCGGAGCTTCGTCGGGTAGGCGATACGCTCGTGATACATCTGCGCCAGGTAGGTTTTCAGGGCTTCTCCGACGGCCAGCAGGTCCGCGATGGAGATGTCCGCCTCGTCGAACTGCCCTTCCTTGTTCTTCCCTTCGATCATCCGGTCCACGAAGTCCGAATAGGCCTTGGCGGAATTGTCGCCGAGGGTCCGCGCCGCGGCCTCGACCGTGTCGCAGAGCATCACGACGACCTGTTCCCGGGTCTGCGGTTTCCCGCCGGGGTAGGTAAAGTCGGCCGTGTCGGCGGGATCGCCGCCTTCACTGACGAACTTGTTGTAGAAATAGCCGGTCCGGGTCGTGCCGTGGTGGGTCCGGATAAAGGCGGCGACCTCCTCGGGGAGGCTGTATTTCGCTGCCAGCTCGAGGCCGTCCGCCACGTGGCGGATGATGTCGCGGGCGCTCTCCTTCGGCGTCAGGTTCGCGTGGTACGAGGGCGCGGACGGATCCGTCGAAAGCATCGAGTTCTCGACGAAACAGAGCGGGTTCTTCATCTTGCCGATGTCGTGGTACAGGGCTCCTGCACGCGCCAGCGCAATGTTTCCGCCAATCGTGCGGGTCACCATTTCCGCCATGCTCATGACCTGGAGGCAGTGCTGGAAGGTTCCGGGCGCCTTTTCTTCCAGGCGGCGGAGGAGGGTGTTGTCCGTGTCCGTCAGTTCGACGAGGCGGGTCGTGGAGAGGAGCTTGAAGATGCGCTCGAACAGGTAGGTCAGCGGGTAGGCGGCGCCGGAAATCACGGAGCCGAGGAAGAGGTAGAGGACCGTGCGGCCCCAGTTGCCGCTGATGAAGCCCGTAAAGTCGAAGCCCGTATAGATCAGCACGAGGACGAGGAAAGCGACCAGGCACGGCAGGAACTGCCTCCAGCCGCGTTCGCTGGAGCGGTAGAAGAGCGCGGCGACCAGACCGGCGGCGATGTACATCACGTACAGGACGATGCCGTTCTGGCAGAAGATCGCGAGCGGGAGCAGCGCGACGAAATAGACCGGGACGATGACGCCGTAGCGGAAGAAGGTCCGCAGGTACAGCAGGGCCAGGGTGAACGGCACCAGGTACAGGTTGACGGGGTCATGGCGGCCGGCGAGCAGCGCTCCCAGTGCGGTCAGGAACACGATGAAGACGATATACCAGAGGCGGCGCTTCGAAGCCAGGACCCCCTCGTCCACGAAGTAGATCACGAGGAAGAGGATCAGGACGAGGATCAGCGCGACCAGCACATTGCCGATCACGTACGGAAGCGACGACTTCTGGAGCCCCATGTTGGACTGGTACTCCTGCTTGTAGGAATCCAGCATCTGGGCGATCTCCGCCGTCACGATCTCCCCTTCCGAGACGATCAGCTGGCCGGCACTGACGAAGCCCTGGGTCGGCGAGATGCGTTCCGCGGACTCGGCCTGGACCAGTTCGGTCGTCTGCTTGTCGTAAATCAGGTTCGGAACGATCAGGTCATAGACGCCCGCGGCCCGGAAGATGGAATCCATGTTGACGGAGGGGAAACTCTTCCCCACCTCGGCCATCACCTTGGCGCGCGCGTCGGTCTGGCGGTAGACTTCGGTCACGGGATACTTGCTCGCCCGCTTGTCCTTCTGGACATAGAGGACCTCGTCGCTGAGGTTCGCGGAGCGCTTGTCGACCCGGACGCCTTCGTCCTGGACGATGCCCTGGGCATAGACGGAGCGCAGGACGGCCACGAGCCGGTTCTTGACGGAGGCGTGCGTCCCCAGCTGCAGCGCCTCGGCCGCACGGACATTCTTGTTGACGATCTCGTCGGAGAAGCGGTAGTACGGAATCACGCTGCCGTCGCCGGCCTGGGCCCGCTCCTCCTCCATCTGCTCCGCGGTCTTGTAGATCGGGAAATCGAAGTCGGAGATCAGGGTCTCGTGGTGCCAGACGGCGCCTTTCCTGTAGTCGTAGCGGAACTTGGCCGTCCGCGGCATGATCAGCAGCAGGGCCAGGAACAGCAGCACGAACGGAAGGATCCGGCTACTTAAAAGGACTGTCAGCTTCTTTCGAGATGTATCCATACGTCAGGTGGTCGAGCAGGCGCGGGAACCGCTTCTGGACCCAGACCGTCGCCCGCCCGAGCGGGGACAGGACCAGGACGGAGCGGCGGCGGCGCAGGCCTCTCGCCAGCGCCTTCGCCACGGTTTCCGCGGGCATCAGCTTGTCTTCCTCGAGCGGGGTCTTCCCCTGCGCGCTGCCGTCCGCAGTCAGCGCGGCGTTGCGCACGTTGGAGGCCGTGTAGCCCGGGGCGAACACAAGCACGTTCAGTCCGTCTTTCAGATGTTCGATGCGGATCGTGTCCAGGAAGCCGCGGATCGCGAACTTCGAGGCGGTATAGCCGGTCCTGGCCGGGAGCGCGGAAAAGCCCGCGACGGAAATGATCCCCACCACGGAGCCCTTGGCCTCCAGCAGCCAGGGAAGGGCATATTTCGTGCAATACACGGTTCCCCAGAAGTTGACATCCATCAGGCGTTCGATGACCTTCAGGTCCAGGTCCTTGAACATCGCACGCATCGACAGGCCGGCGTTGTTCACGAGGATATCGATCCTCCCGAACTTTTCCACCGTCTTGTCTATCAGGGCCTTGCAGTCTGCCTCGACGCTGACGTCGGTCCGGACGCAGAGGACCCGGTCCGGGTCCGCGGACACCGCGGGCGCAAGGGATTCCATCACCTCCAGGCGGCGCGCGGCCATGACCACGCGCGCCCCGAGACGCCCGAATTCCTTCGCGCAGGCCAGCCCGATCCCGGAGCTGGCCCCCGTGACAATGACTACCTTGTCTTTGAAAAACGAACGGTTCATTCCATTATTTTACGGTCATCTCGGCGATGTCGTCACCGTCGTACTGACCGGCGTCGAGCTTGGCCTTGATTTCCTTGAAAGCATTCAGCGTGTATTCCACATCCTCCATCGTATGGGCGGCGGTGGAGACGATGCGGAAGATGATCATTCCCTTCGGAATGACGGGGTAGATCACCATCGAGCAGAAGATCTTGTAGTTCTCGCGGAGGTCCTTGGCCATCTTGGTCGCCTGGGCGACACCGCCGAAGATATGGACCGGGGTCACGCAGGCCTGGGCTTCACCGATGTTGAAGCCTTCCTTGCGGAAACCGTCCTGGATGGCGTGGGTGATGGTCCAGCACTTCTTGCGGAGCTCGTCGCCCTCCGGGGAATCGATGATTTCCATGCGCTTGATGTTGCCGATGACGAGAGGCATCGGGAGGCTCTTCGCGTACATCTGGGAGCGCATGTTGCAGCGCAGGTAGTTGATGATCTTGTGGGGGCCTGCGACAAAACCGCCGATGGAGGCCATCGACTTCGCGAAGGCGCCGATGTACAGGTCGACCGCGTCCATGCAGTTCAGCTGCTCGGACGTGCCGCGTCCGTGCGCGCCGAGGAGGCCGAAGCCGTGGGCGTCGTCGATGAGGATGCGGAAGTTGTATTTCGCCTTGAGGGCGGCGATCTGGTCGATGATGCCGAGCGCGCCGGTCATGCCGAAGACGCCTTCGGTGATGAGGAGCACGCCGCCGCCGTTCTCATCCGCCTCGGCACAGGCCTTGGCCAGGATCTTTTCGCAGTCGGCGATGTTGTTGTGGCGGTACTTGTATTTGCTTCCGAGGTGGAGGCGGATGCCGTCGAGGAGGCAGGCGTGGCATTCGGCGTCATAGACGATGACGTCGTGGCGCGCGGTCAGGGCGTCGATCGTCGAGACGATGCCCTGGTAGCCGAAGTTGTAGAGGAACGCGTCCTCCTTCTTCTCGAAGTCGGCGAAGATTTTCTCGAGTTTCTCGTGGTAGCGGGTATGGCCCGACATCATACGGGCGCCCATCGGATAGGCCAGGCCCCAGTCTGCGGCAGCCTGCGCGTCCGCCTTGCGGACTTCCGGATGGTTGGCGAGTCCCAGATAATTGTTCAGGCTCCAGTTCAGGACGGGGACGCCGTTGAAGACCATATGGGGGCCCAACTCGCCCTCGAGACGCGGATACATGTAATAGCCGAATCCCTGTTCGAAATACTGTCCGATCGGACCGCCGGAGTCCCGTTCAATTCTGTCAAAAATGTCTAACATGTCGTATTTGGTTTTAGATTTCAGATTCTTTCGCTTCGCTCAGAATGACAACTAGGCGTCGATGTTGGCGTAGTGGGCGTTCTCTTCGATGAACTGGCGGCGCGGCGGAACGTCGTCGCCCATCAGCATCGAGAAGGTCCGCTCGGCCTGGGCCGCGTTTTCGATCGTGATCTGGCGGAGCACCCGGCGGGAAGGATCCATCGTGGTCTCCCAGAGCTGGTGCTCGGACATTTCACCGAGACCCTTGTAGCGCTGTACGGTCACGCCGCGCTCGGTTCCGCGGCCGAGTTCGGCCGTCGCGGCCTCGCGCTGGTCGTCCGTCCAGCAGTAGCGTTCCTGGTTGCCTTTCTTGACCAGGTAAAGCGGCGGCGTCGCAAGATAGACATAGCCGTTCTTGATCAGGTCGAACATGTAGCGGAAGAAGAACGTCAGGATCAGGCAGGCGATGTGGCTGCCGTCGACATCGGCATCGGTCATGATGATGACCTTGTGGTAGCGGAGCTTGCTGAGGTCCATGTGCTTCTCGCCGGTCTCGTCTTCCTGGGCCACGGTCACGCCGAGGGCCGTGTAGATGTTGCGGACTTCCTGGCTCTCGAAGGCGCGGTCGCCCGCCGCCTTCTCCACGTTCAGGATCTTGCCGCGGAGCGGGAGGATCGCCTGGGTGC
>JAFRVZ010000051.1 GCA_017438265.1 Bacteroidales bacterium | reverse complement strand
TGGGAACACGCCTACTACATCGACTACCGCAACCGCCGCCCGGACTACATGAAATCCCTCTGGGATATCATTGACTGGGACGTCGTCGCGTCGCGCTGCCTGTAAGCGATACACGCCCCCCAAAAAAGCCGCTGCAAGCCGTTTGCAGCGGCTTTTTTGGGTAAAATCGACCTATCTGGGGCGAAATGCAGCCGCCACATTCGCCGCAAGGTCGCCCCTGAAACGGGTATTTCGCCACATTCCCCCGCACCGCGGCTTGGAAGGCTGGAAGAAGAGGATTACCTTCGCCGGCGTCAAAAAATAAAAGTCAAGCGAAACATGATTACCATCGAGAATTTCACCAAGCTTTTTGAACACGCCGCGCGCGAAAACTGGGATGCGCCGGCGCTCAGCAATTTCCGCAAAGACACGATTACCTACCGCCAGCTGGCCGAACGGATCGAGACCCTGGACCTGATCTGGAAGAAAGCCGGCCTGCAGCGCGGCGACAAGATAGCCATCAACACCCGCCCCTGCGCCCTCGGCGCCTCCATCTACTACGCCGCCGTCAGCAAGGGCTACGTAGCCGTCGAGATTTACAACGCTTTCACCCCGGCGGACACGCAGAAACTCGTCAACCACTCCGACAGCAAGATCCTCTACACGGAGAAGCACACTTTCGAGCAGATGGACTACGCGCAGATGCCTGCCGTCCTCTGCGCCATCGACTGCGCGACGGGCGAAGTCCTCGCCAGCCGCGAAGGCGTCGGCGAACTGTACGCCAGGGGCGCGGAAATCCTTGCCGAACGCTACCCGGCCGGGATGAAACCCGAGGACTTCCGCGTCGCGGACGTCGACCTGGACGATGTCTGCGCCATTCTCTATACCTCCGGTTCGACCGGCAATCCGAAGGGCGTGATGCTGACCTACCGCAACGACACCGCGAACGTCCAGGCGATTACGCCGGGCTTCCCCTTCCACCGGGGCGAGAACTACCTGAGCCTGCTTCCGCACGCCCACAGCTTCGGCCTGATGTGCGACGTCGTGATTCCGCTGACCCTCGGCATGCACGTCACGGTCCTCGGCCTCCCGCCGATCCCGTCGAACGTCAAGGACGCCCTGATGGAGGTCAGGCCGCGCATTTTCTACGGCGTGCCGCTGATCTTCGTGAAACTGATCGAATACATCCTCGGACCGGATATCCACAGCGCCGAAGGACAGGAGAAATTCAAGGAATACGAGAAGTATCCGGAATACTGCAAGATGCTCTATGACAAGTTGATGCGCGAGACTGGCGGAAAGATCGAAGTCTTCGCCACCGGCGGTTCCGCCATCCCGTCCGAAGTTGAGTCGCTGCTCGTGTACAAGCTCAAGGTCCCGTTCATCACAGGCTACGGCCTGACCGAACTGGCCCCGATCGTGTCTTACGGCAAGGTCGGCAAATACATCCCGAAATCCTGCGGCGAATACCTTCCTGAAGTGATGGAGATCCGCATCGACTCTCCCGACCCGGAGCACATCGCCGGCGAGCTCTACATCAAGGGCGACGTGGTCTTCAAGGGCTACTATAAGAATCCGGAATCGACCGCCGAGGTCCTCCGGGACGGCTGGTTCCGCACCGGTGACATCGGCACGGTCGACAAGGACAACAACGTCTTCCTGCTCGGCCGCTCGAAGAACATGATCCTGACGGAAAACGGCCAGAACGTCTATCCGGAAGAGATCGAAGTCATCCTGAACGAGCTTCCGTACGTCGCGGAATCCATCGTCCTGCAGCGCGACCACCGCATCGTGGCCCTGATCGTCCCGAACATGGCCCAACTCGACAACGCCGGCCTGGGTGCGGACGGCCTCGACGCGATCATGCGCCAGAACATCGCCTTCCTGAACAGCAAACTCCCGGCCTACTCCGCGGTCAACGATTTCGAACTGCGCTTCGAACCGTTCTCCAAGACCCCGAAGGGCAGTATCCGGCGTTTCATGTACGCATAAGCCATGCAGCAGGAAAGACGCGTCGTCATCACCGGCCTCGGAGCCGTCAGTCCGCTGGGGAACACCGCCCGTGAAAGCTGGGAGGCCGCCCTCCGCGGGGTCTGCGGCATCGCGCCGGTCGAAGGGTTCGCTCCGGAGGAGCTCCCCGTCCGCGTAGCCGCGCAGGTCAAGGGCTTCGACCCCATCGCGGCCGGGATGACCGCCTCCGAAGTGCGCCACTACGACCCCTTCTGCCGCTATGCGGTCGCAGCGAGCCTCGAGGCCATGCGCCAGAGCGGGCTTGAGAGCGGCAGGAACATCGACGCCGGCCGCCTGGGCGTTTACATCGGCTCGACGATCGGCGGCTTCAGCACCTTCGTGAAACAGGCGGAAGTCTTCCTGAAGGAAGGCGCGAGGGGGGTCTCTCCCCTGTTCATCCCGATGATGATCACGAACATCGCCGGCGGCAACACGGCAATCAAGATCGGCGCCCAGGGCGTCTGCCTGGATTCCGTCTCCGCCTGCGCGACGAGCACGAACACGGTCGGCGAGGCCTTCCTCGCAATCCGGGACGGCCGGGCCGACGCGATTGTCGCCGGCGGATCCGAAGCGGCGGTCCACCCGATGGCGATGGGCGGCTTCTTCAACTGCCGCGCCCTGAGCCCGGCGGAAGACCCGCTGGAGGCCTCCCTGCCCTTCGACGCCCGCCGCCACGGCTTCGTCATGGCCGAAGGCGCCGCCGTCCTCGTCCTGGAGGAATACACCCACGCCCGCGCCCGCGGCGCCGAAATCCTCGGCGAAATCTGCGGCTACGGCAACACCTGCGACGCCTACCACTACACCGCGCCGCGCGCGGACGGCTCCGTCACGGCGCGCGCCCTGAAGGATGCACTCGACCAGGCGGGCTTCCGTGCCTCAGAAGCACTCTACATCAATGCCCACGGCACCGGAACTCCGCTGAACGACAAGAGCGAGACCCTCGCAATCAAGCTGGCGCTGGGTGATGACCTGGCGCGGAAGGCGTCGATCAGCTCGACCAAATCGATGACCGGCCACATGCTGGGCGCGACCGGCGCGATGGAAATCATCTTCGCGACCCTCGCCCTGCGCGACGGAATCGTCCCTCCGACCATCGGACTCCGGGAAGCGGACCCGGCGTGCGACCTGAACTACACTCCGCTCGAAGCACAACCCCGGACGCTCGACATCGCGATCTCCGACTCCCTCGGATTCGGCGGCCACAATGCCTGCGTCGCAATCCGCAGATACCATGAATAGAGAAGAACTGAAACAAATCCTCCCCCACCGTGAGCCGATGCTGCTGGTCGACAGCAGCGAAGTGACGCCGGACGGCGTCCGCTCCGAATACCGGATCCGCGAGGACGATTTCTTCGTCCAGGGCCATTTCCCGGGCAATCCGATCGTCCCGGCAGTCATCCTGTGCGAGATCATGGCCCAGGGCAGCGTCCTGCTCTTCAAGGAAGCGCTCGAAGAGCACCTGGCGCTCTACGCCGGGATGGACAAGCTCCGTTTCCGCCACTCCGTCCGCCCGGGCGACGTGGTAGTCGTCGAATCCCATATCACGAACCAGCGGGAATCCTTCATCTCCGTGGAGGCGAAGGCCACCGTGGACGGCAAGCTCTGCTGCAGCGGAGCCCTTTCCTTCATGCTGGTCCCCAAAGAACGATAAAGCCATGGCATACAATCTCCTGAAAGGCAAGAAAGGCCTCATCACCGGCGCCCTGAACGAGCAGTCCATCGCCTGGAAAATCGCTGAAACCGTCTGTGCGGAAGGCGCGCAGATCGTCCTCACGAACACCCCCGTCTCGATCCGCTTCGGCGAAGTCGGGCAGCTCGCCGAAAAGACCGGCAGCATCGTCATCCCCGCCGATGCGACCTCCGTCGAGGACCTGGAGAACCTCGTAGACAAGACGATGGAGCACTTCGGCGGCCCCTTCGACTTCGTCCTCCACGCCGTCGGGATGTCCCCGAACCTGCGCAAAGGCCGCCCGTACGACGACCTGAACTACGATTTCTACCAGAAGACCCTGGACATCTCGGCGCTGTCCTTCCACAAGCTCCTCCAGACGCTCTACAAGAAGGATGCGCTGCGTGAATGGGGCTCCGTCGTCGCCCTCTCCTACATCGCCGCCGACCGCGCGATGCCGGGCTACAACGACATGGCGGACGCCAAGGCCGTCCTGCAGTCCATCACCCGCAATTTCGGCCTCCTCTACGCCCGCAAGCGCCACGTCCGCATCAACACGGTCTCCCAGTCTCCCACGCGCACGACCGCCGGCTCCGGCATCGCCGGGATGGAGGAGATGATCGGCTACACGGAGCGCTTCTCGCCGCTGGGGAACGCCAGCGCCGAAGACTGCGCCCGCTACGTCACGACGCTCTTCTCCGACCTGACCCGCAAGGTCACGATGCAGAACCTCTACAGCGACGGCGGTTTTTCCGCCGTCCTGCCCCACCCGGATTTATAGCCGTCCCGGAATAGAAATCCGAAAAATATCCATATCTTTGGGGTATGAGCCATTTTTCCGCCTACCTCAGAGCCCTCGTCAACCTGTCCGATTTCATCGACCGGGAGAATGCCGAGGCGTCCATCCGCAAGAACATTTCCTTCCGCGGACCGACCGTCTTCATCCTGGCCTGCGCGATTATCATCGCCTCCGTCGGCCTGAACGTCAACTCGATCCCCGTCATCATCGGCGCAATGCTGATCTCCCCGGTGATGGGCCCGATCCTGGGCTTCGGCTTCGGCCTCGCGACGCTCGACAACGAACTCGTCAAGGATTCGCTGCGGAATTTCCTCGTGATGGTCACGATCAGCATCCTCGCCTCGACGCTCTTCTTCCTGCTGAGCCCGCTGACGCTCCAGAACCCATCGGAGCTCCTCGCCCGCACGAATCCGTCCGTCTATGACGTCCTGATTGCCCTCTTCGGCGGTTTCGCCGGCATGTTCGAGACTTCGCGGCGCGAGAAAGGGACCGTAATCTCCGGCGTCGCGATCGCAACCGCGCTGATGCCCCCGCTCTGCACCGTCGGCTACGGCCTCTCGATCATGAGCGCCCGCTACATCTTCGGCGCCCTGTACCTCTTCCTGATCAACAGCATCTTCATCGCCCTGGCGACCTTCCTGACGAGCAAGTACCTCCGCTTCCCGACCCTCGAGGCCGAGCAGAAGCAGCACCTGTCGCGCCACGCCGTCAGCGTCATCCTCGCGATCATCATCATCCCGAGCGTCATTTCCGCTTTCCGCATCGTCCAGGAAAACAACTTCGCAATCCACGCAGAAAAGCTCATTTCCGCCAACAAGACGATCGGCAAGGGCTTTATCTACGACTACCGCGTCAACTACGCCGCCAAGGAATCGACCCTCGACATCTACCTCGCCGGCGAGGAACTCTCCGCCGAGGAGCGGGAGCACTTCTATGTCCAGTCGGAAAGTTTCGGCATCCCCCGCAGCCAGATCGTCTTCCACGAAGACGCCGCGATGAGCCGCGACAACCTTTCGGAGTCGGAGCTCATCCGCAGCATCTACGAGTATAACGACCAGCAGTTCAAGACGATGTACGAGTTCAAGGACCAGCAGGTCCGCGAACTGTCGGACAGCATCGCCAGCCTCAGCCGCACGCTGGCAGGCTACCGGGCGCAGGACATCCCTGCGGAAGAAATCGCGCGCGAACTCTTCGCCCAGTACCCGGCCGTGAAGCGCGTCAGCCTCAGCGGCGGAACCGCCCTGTCGGCTGAAGGGGAAGGCGGCGAACCGCAGGTCGTCGCCATCCTCTTCTGCCGGCCGACGCTGGACGCCGCGTCCGTGACCCGGATCGAGAACTGGCTCCGCGTGCGCCTCGGCGCCCAGAACCTCCTCGTCCTGACCCGGCCGGACAACGGCTAGGTATTCTGGAGGGCGCCCGCGAGGAACTGGTCGTACGCGGACATATCCATCAGACCGTGACCGGAAAGGTTGAAGAGAATGACCTTCTCTTCGCCGGTCTCCTTGCACTTCAGCGCTTCATTCACCGTCGCGGCAATCGCGTGGCAGGACTCCGGGGCGGGGATGATGCCTTCGGCGCGGGCGAAGAGGACGCCGGCGGAGAAGGAATCCTGCTGGGCGATATCGACCGCTTCCATCAGGCCGTCCTTCAGGAGCTGGGAGACGATGACGCCGGCACCGTGGTAGCGGAGGCCGCCGGCATGGATCAGCGCGGGCTTGAAGTCATGGCCGAGCGAATACATCGGCAGCAGCGGCGTGTAGCCGGCCTCGTCGCCGAAATCGTACATGAACTTGCCTTTCGTCAGTTTCGGACAGGATTTCGGCTCCGCGGCGATATAGCGGGTCTGCCGGCCTTCCAGGATCGTATGGCGCATGAACGGGAAGGCGATACCGCTGAAGTTGGAACCGCCGCCGAAGCAGGCGATGACGATGTCCGGATACTCCCCTGCCATCGCCATCTGCTTCTCCGCCTCGAGGCCGATCACGGTCTGGTGAAGCGAAACATGGCTGAGGACGGAGCCGAGGGTGTACTTGCAGTTCGGGGTCATCTGGGCGAGTTCGACCGCCTCGGAAATCGCGGTGCCGAGGGAGCCCTGGTGGTTCGGGTCGCGGGTCAGGATGTCCTTGCCCGCGCGGGTCGACATCGAGGGCGAAGGGGTCACCTGGGAGCCGAATACCTGCATTACGCTGCGCCGGTAGGGCTTCTGCTCATAGCTGATCTTGACCTGGTAGACGGCGGATTCGATGCCGAAGACCTTCGCGGCATAGGCGAGCGCGGCGCCCCACTGGCCGGCGCCGGTCTCGGTCGTCAAGTTCGTGACGCCCTCTTTCTTCGCATAGTAGGCCTGCGGAAGGGCGGAATTGATCTTGTGGGAGCCGAGGGGGTTGACGCTTTCGTTCTTGAAGTAGATGTGCGCCGGAGTCCCAAGGGCCTCTTCCAGTCCGTAGGCGCGCACGAGCGGCGTGCTGCGGTAGTAGGCGTACTTCTCCCGGACTTCTTCCGGGATGTCGATCCAGGCGTCGGTCTGGTTCAGTTCCTGCCGCGCGCACTCTTCGCAGAAGATCGGGAAGAGGTCTTCCGCCTTGAGGGGCTGCTTGGTTCCGGGGTGGATCGGGGGCATGGGCTTGTTCTTCATGTCCGCCTGGATGTTGTACCATTGCTTCGGAATCTCGGTTTCCGGGAGAATAAAACGCTTCTGTTTCATTTTGTTTAAGGGTTTTGGGGAAAATAAAAAAGGCCGTCCTGCGGGCGGTCTCGTTACTATACCTTCGCCGGCGTACACCGGCATCCATATCTACGCTTAGTTCCGCCCGGAAATATCTTTCGGACGCCACCAGCTGAAAACAGCGACTCTGGAACTCTTTGCCATCATTGCACCTCAAATTTATAAAGTTCTTTTTAAACTTCCAAATAAACTTCGCTTTTTTCCTGATCATCCGCGACGGGTATTCCTGTTTTCCTTAAACCTATGGCCGCCCGCGGCCGTATGAGCGGGAGGGGCCCGCAAGCGCAGCGCAGTGGGAGGGACGAGCTGTCGAAGACAGCGAAGGGTTTAAGGAAAATTGGAATACCCGCAAGGATGACTCATATAAAATAGTATATTTGTATAAGTCCGAAGGAACCGGACTTTTAACCATATGGACAGAAGGAAATTCATCAAGGATTCGGCGGCGCTCGCAGCGGCGGGCGTCGTGGCTCCCGGGGTGCTGGGGGCGGAAGAGAAGAAGATGCAGGCACAGCGGCCGCAAGACGGGAAAGAGGCCCCCGCAGGGAAACTCATCACCTCGGCGCCGATGCTGCAGAACTATGCGGCGACGAGCATCGGTATCGCCTTCAGCGTCAGCGACATGGCGAACGGCTACGCCGACGTCTCGGAGGCGGCCGACATGTCCGGCGCCCGGCGTGTCACGTGCGGCGGCTACCGCGTCACGGACCTGAACGACAAGGTCATGCTGATCCGTGTCACCGGGCTGAAGCCGGCGACGCAGTACTTCTACCGGATCGGCGCGGACCGTATACGCTACAAGGGCGGCTACGACATGAAGATCCTCGGCAGCGAGGAAGATCCCCGGACCTATTCCTTCCGGACCGCCGGCCCGGGCGCGGAGGCCCGTTTCTGCGTAATCAACGACACCCACGCGAAATACGACGCCTTCGCCCGGACGCTGGACAAGGTCGCCGAACTCTCCCCTTCCTGCGTCGTCTGGAACGGCGACGCGACCAACGTCGAGGAGACCATCGAAGACCAGGTTCGCATCTTCCTGGCGCCGCCGGTCCCCCGCAGCGACTACGCGTCGCAGACGCCGTACCTCTTCTGCCCCGGCAACCACGATTCCCGCGGGATGGCGAACCGCCACATCGAGCGCGTGCTGATGTTCCGCCAGCCGGAAGAGCGCTCCCCGCGCGACTGGGACCTCGGCCGCAACTTCGCCGTCCGGATGGGAGACATCGCGATGATCGGCCTCGACACGGCGGAGGACAAGCTCGACACGAATCCCATCTTCGCGGGCCTCTTCAACAGCGGCGCCTACCGCGAGGCTCAGGCCGTCTGGCTCGCCGACGTGCTGAAACGCAAGGAGATCGCGAAGGCGCCCTTCCTCGTCGCCTTCTGCCACATTCCGCTCTACGACCCGGATCCGACCCGGAATCCGGGCGACGTCGCGCCGGCGGACAAAGACCCGAAATACACGACCGACTTCGCGATGTGGCAGCGCACCTGCGCGAAACTCTGGACGCCGCTGCTCCAGAAAGCCGGCTGCCAGCTCATCATCACCGCCCACCAGCACGCCTACCGCTTCGACGCCCCCGACGGGACGCGGAAATGGGCGCAGATGGTCGGCGGCGGCCCGAACCTCGACAACGCAACGAGTTTCCCGACGGTCATCGACGGCCGCGTCGAAGGGCGCCGGCTGGTCGTCCGCGCCTGGAACGTGAAGACCGGCGCCGTCCTCGACGAGCGCAGCTTCGCCGCCCGATAGAACATTCAAAAACAAACCGATATACCAATGGACAACAAGGAATTCCCCTACAAAGGGCTCGTCCTGAACGGATTTCTGGCCCTCCTGATTCTCCTGTGCATCTTCGGCTGCGCCCTGGGGTGCTTCATCCTGGCGAAGAGCGCTGCCTACATCACCACCGGCGTCATCCTGCTGATGGTCTTCATCCTGGGCTGCAGCGGCCTCGTCAAGCTGGAGCCGAACGAAGCCTGCGTGCTGGTCTTCTTCGGCAAATACAAGGGCACCTTCGCCCAGACCGGCTTCTACTGGGTCAGCTTCCTGCTTTCGAAAAAGAAAGTCAGCCTGCGCGCCCGCAACCTGAATCCGGAGCCCATCAAGGTCAACGACAAGGCCGGCAACCCGGTGATGATCGGCATGGTCCTCGTCTGGAAGCTCCAGGACACGTACAAGGCCCTCTTCGAGATTGACAGCCAGTCCCTGGCGGCCCCGGTCGCCCAGGGCGTGGGCGTCGCCCGCAGCCTGGCGAAGGCCTTCGAGAACTTCGTGCGCGTCCAGAGCGACGCCGCCCTGCGCCAGGTCGCCGGCTGCTACGCCTACGACAACGCGGACGATGCGAGCGAACTGACGCTGCGCAGCAATGCGGAAGAAATCAACGAGCAGCTCGAGCGGACGCTGAACGAGCGCCTGTCGATGGCCGGCATGCACATCGTCGAAGCCCGCATCAACTACCTGGCCTATGCGCCGGAGATCGCCGCCGTGATGCTGCGCCGCCAGCAAGCGGACGCCATCATCGCCGCGCGCGAAAAGATCGTGGACGGCGCGGTCAGCATGGTCAAGATGGCCCTCGACAAGCTGAAGTCCGAAGGCGTCGTCAACCTCGACGAAGAGCGCAAGGCGGCGATGGTCAGCAACCTGCTGGTCGTCCTCTGCGGCGACGAGCCGGCCCAGCCGGTCGTCAATTCCGGAGCGTAACAACCCGTAAAACGAATCAATATGAGAAAGTTATTCCCCATCCTGGCCGCCGCGGTCCTGCTGGCGGCCTGCAGCCCGAAGGCGTCACAGGCGCCGGCGGAGGAAGGCGGAAACGCCGTGATCGAAGCCATCATGGCCCGCCGGTCCATCCGCGCCTACAAGGATACGCCGGTGCCGCGCGAGCTGCTGCAGCAGATTGCCGAGTGCGGCGTCAACGCTCCGAACGCGATCAACGCCCAGAACTGGGCGGTCCGCATCGTCGACAGCCCGGACTACATCGATGGCCTCACCGCCATTTACAAAGAAGCCAACGCCGAAATGGTCGCGCGCAATCCGAACTTCAAGAACATGTTCAACGGCGCCCCCGCCATCATCGCCGTCGCCGCCCCGAATACGACGATTTCCGGGGTTGACAGCGGGCTGCTCGGGGAGAATGTGATGCTGGCGGCGTATTCGCTGGGCCTCGGGACCTGCTGCATGGCCGGTCCGGTCCGTTTTATGAACACGGACCCGAAGGCGGCGCCGTACCTGAAGCGGCTGAACCTGCCGGAAGGCTATGATCTGCTGTTCGTCGTCGCCGTCGGCTACCCGGACGAAAGCCCGGAGGCCCGTCCGCGCGACTACGGCAAGATCCAGTTCGCGGATTAAACGCGGCTACAGCTGCGAAACCAGCCAGTCCATCGCCGTTCCCTCGGAGAAATCGTCGAGGAGCGGAACCCAGGAGAAGTGGGTGATCATCGGACTGATTCCATAGGACTGCATATAGGCGTCATCGAAGATCGAAATCCGGTCTGCGGTGGCGCCCAGTCTTTTGCGCGCCTCGAAATAGGCGTAGGAGCTGGCGACCTTGCAGGTCCGGTCGGAGGCCGCGTGGACGAAGAACATCGGGAGTTTCACGAACGCTTCCGTATCCATCGGCGCGAGGGCCATTTCGGAGCCGTTCCACTTGTAGACTTCCCCTTGGAAAGCCTTCTCCAGGTCGTCCGCAAACTGACCCTCGTACTTCTCCTCCACCCGGTGGATCGGGACGATCGGGTCCATCGCGCAGCAGGGAATCGCCGCCTTGAAGCGGTCCGGGAACTGCATCGCGAAGCGCATCGTGCAGCCGCCGCCGCTCGAAGCGCCGGCACAGAAGACGCGGCTGCCGTCCACGGTTCCGTCGGCAATCAGCGTGTCGATGAAGGCCATCTGGAGGGCGTTGTTCCGGTCGACGAGTTCGATGCGTTCCGGGTAGAGGGAAGCGCTGTAGGTATAGTTGGGGTTGGCGATGGCGAAGACAAGGGTCGCGCAGGGGATGCCTTCGGCCGGCAGGGACACGAGGCAGCGGTTCGCGGTCGCGGCGGTCCAGAGGTCGCGGTTATACTCGCCGCCGCCGATCTGCCAGACCATCAGGGGGACGTTCTTCAGGGTTTCGCCCTTCCTGTCCTTCGGGAGATAGAGCATATACTCGCGGGTGATGCCGGCATAGGTGAACGAGCCCTGGATGCAGTCGTCGAGGATGGCGGTGTGGCGGGCGGTCACCCGCTGCAGGTCCACGTTCAGGACCGTATCCGCGCTGCAGACCAGCTTCCAGGGCATCCGGCGGTAGTTCTCGCCGCGCATACCGTTGATGGAGAAGGGGCTCGCCTCGATGCGGAGGGTCCTGCCGCGGCGGCTGAGAACGATCCCGTCGTCCGCGTATTCGCGCAGCGGGCCGCCGGTTTCCCTGTCAACCTGCCCGTCCGGGACATTGTTGATGATGTCGAAATCGCTGGATTTCAGCCGCTTGATGCTGCGGGCGTCGTCGACGGTAATTTCGATGGCGTCGACGAGGATGCCGGTATCGCCGACTTCGGTAAAGGCGTCGATGCTTTCAACGACGGTTGGGACGGTCTTTGCACACGCGCCGGCCAGCAGCATCGCTGCCGGAAGGGCCAGGAGGAGGATTCGTTTCATCGGTATTGCGTTAGTTTTCCCAAAGATAGGGATTATTCCGGAACATTTGCAACACAGGCCCGGGCGGCGGCGCGAAGCAGGGCGGCGGCAGTTTCCGGGCGGAGGGCTTCGGAAAGGGACATTTCGGGCGGCGTGACGGGGATCACGGCGTCGAATCCGCTGCCGGGGACCGCCGCGGCATCGACGCTGCCGCAGAGGCAGACGACGCGTGGGCCGGCGCCGGAGCGGCGCGCGGCGGCAAGGAC
>JAFRVZ010000050.1 GCA_017438265.1 Bacteroidales bacterium | reverse complement strand
TAGTAGGCGTGTTCCCAGACGTCGAAGGTCAGCAGGGGCTTCAGGCCCTTGCGCACGGGGTTGCCGGCGTTCGGCTCCTGGGTGATGACGAGCTTGCCGTCCGCGTCGGCGGAGAGCCAGACCCAGCCGCTGCCGAAGAGCGAGCCGCCCTTCGCGGCGAATTCCTGGCGGAAGGCGTCGAAGCTGCCGAAGTCGCGGTCGATCGCCGCAGCGAGGGGACCGGCGGGGGCGTTTCCTTCGCGTGCCGGGCGGAACTGGGTGAAGTAGAGGTTGTGGTTCAGGGTCTGGCCGGCGTTGTTCAGCAGGCCGCCTTCGGCGCCTTTGACGATCTCCTCGAGGGTCTTACCCTCCCAGGGGGTTCCGGGAAGGGCGGCGTTGAGGTTGTTGACATAGGTCTGGAGGTGCTTGCCGTGGTGGAAGGCCAGGGTCTCGGCGCTGATCGCGGGTGCAAGGGCGTCGGGCGCGTAGGGGAGTTCTATGAGCGTGAACATGGTTTATACTGGATGCTGAGGTTAGGCGAGGAGGGCGCCCGCGAGGGCTTCGAGGGCGGGGAGGTCGGCCGGTTTCATCCGGCTGCGGATCGTGACGACCGGCTCGAGGACGGAGACGTTCTTCATTCCTTCGAGCATCTCGCGGGCGACGCGGCCCGCGGAAGGGGCCCAGGAGCCGTTTTCGAGGATGCCGACGGTGCGGTTGGCGTAACCCTTGACCTGGAGGCGGTGGAGGAAATCGTGCATCGGGGTGAAGATGCCGGCGTCATAGGAGGCGGCGGCCACGACCATCTTGGAGTGGCGGAAGGCATCCTCGACGTTCTCGGCGATGTCGCTGCGGCTCAGGTCGCTCAGCACGACGCGCGGCGCGCCTTTCGCGAGCAGGATCTCCTGCAGTTTCTCGGCGGCGGCGAGGGTCCCGCCGTGGATCGAGGCGCAGGCGATGAATATGCCGTCCGTCTCGGGCTTGTAGCTGCTCCAGGTGTCGTAGAGCGTGAGGTAGTCGACGAGGTTGTCCTCCAGGACGGGGCCGTGGAGCGGGCGGATCGTCTTGATGTCGAGCGGGGCGGTCTTCTTCAGCAGGGCCTGGACCTGGGCGCCGTATTTGCCGACGATGTTGAAATAGTAGCGGCGGCCTTCGCAGGTCCAGTCCTCGTCGTCACGGCCGTAGAAGCCGCACTTGGAGAGGGCGCCGAACTTGCCGAACGCGTCCGCGCTGTAGAGGGCGCCGTCCGCGGCGTCGTAGGAGAGCATTACTTCCGGCCAGTGGACCATCGGAGCGGCGATGAAGCGCAGGCTGTGTTCGCCGAGGTCGAGTACGTCGCCCTCCTTCATCGCCTGCGTGCGGCCTTCCAGGCTTGCGCCTTCGAAGAACTGCGGCAGCATCTGGAGGGCCTTGGCGCCCGCGACAAGCGTCAGGTTGGGATAGGTTTCGAGCACCCAGCCGATCAGGGCGGAGTGGTCGGGTTCGAGGTGGTGGACGACGAGGTAGTCGGGCTGGCGGCCTTCGAGCGCGTCGGCGAGCTGGCTCTTCCATTCGTAGGCTTTCCGCACGTCGACGGTATCGAGAATGGCGGTCTTGTTGTCCAGGATCAGGTAAGAATTGTACGCGATGCCTTCCGGGACGATGTACTGGCTTTCAAACAGGTCCAGGTCGAGGTCATCGACGCCGATGTATTTGACGGAGTTGCTGAGTTGTTTTATCATAATGTTTTGGAAATAGCTGATCAGACAAATATACGGAAATAAATCAATTGCGGCTCCCTGCCGGGCTGTGGCCGAAACGGCGCTTGAACGACTTCGAGAAGTAGGAGAGGGAACCCCAGCCGGTCGCGTCCGCCACCTCGGAGACGGTCATTTCCCCCTTGGCGAGCAGGTTGGCGGCGGTTCGGAGCCGGAATTCGTTCAGCAGCTGTTTCGGGCTGTTGCCGGTCACGTCCTTGACCCGGGAGAAGAGGGTCGAACGGGACATACCCATCTTCTCCGCCAGCCCCGCGATGTCGAAATTCTCGTCGGAAAGGTTCTCCCGCAGGACATTGACCAGCGTCGCATAGAAATTGCGGTCCTCCTCGGAGGCCATGGCGTCTTCCTGCGCCGGGGCGCTTTCCTCGCGGATGAACCGGGCGTCCGGATAGGCGGATTCGTTCTCGGGAAGCGCCAGCATCAGCCGGATGCCTTTCCCGGCATCCGAGTCAGCGACCCAGAGGTAGCCGTGGTGGAGTTCTGCCAGGCGGCCGGTCAGCTGGAGCTCCGGCGCGGCCTTCTCCATCGCCGCCTCCGTGCAGTACATCGCTACATAGACATACGCCTTGCTTGTATCGCCTTCGCGCAGCGGGACATACCAGCTGACGCCGTCGCGGTCCGTGCGGTTGACGTGGACGCGGATGCTGCCGACGTTCGGGCGCGTGTATTTCATCGCGCTGAGAAGCATATCGAAGAGGATGCTCTCGAAGATGCCGGTGTCGAGGGGGAGGAGGATGTCGTCCGGGGGCAGGGTCGCCGTCAGGGAGATGCCGGCAAGGCTCGCGTCGGCCTTGAAACCGTCCATGATCTTCCGGACGGAGGGGCCGAGCGGCTGGCTGCGGTGCAGCGACAGGGCCAGCTTCTTTTCGACCAGCGAACGCAGCGTTTCGGCCTGTTCGAGCACGAGGCGCGACTGGTCCAGGCCGGAACGCAGGATTTCCAGCTGGGCGCGGCCGGTTTCCGCCAGGCCTTTCTGGGAACCCAGGACGGCGACGGCGCTGTCCATCCGGTCGAAGGGCGTCCGGAGTTTGTCGAGGATGCCGATGAAGTGGAGCCGGCCCATCCGGCCGGCGTAGAGCTCCTCGATTTTTTTCTGGAGCGCCTTGCGGACCTGCTTGCGGTAGCGCTTCCGACGCGCGCGGGCGTAAAAAATCACGACCGCCAGTACAACCAGCGTCAGGGCGAAGAGGATGGCGAAAAGCAGCGTCATGTGGCGAGTTCCGATAAATATCGGACGAATTTACAAAAATCTCGGATTATTTTACCCATGCTTGAAAAAGGGGGATATTAATTTTGCATGTACTGAAATCTGAACCTATGAAGAAAATACCGCTGTACCTCCAGATCCTCCTGGCGCTCGTGCTCGGAATCCTGGCCGGTACTTTCCTCCCCGGAACCACCCGGTATTACGCCTGGATCGGAACGCTGTTCATGAATGCGCTCTGCATGCTGATCGTCCCGATCATTTTCTTTTCCGTCTCCCTGAGCGTTTCGGAAATCAGCACCGGCGGCCGGGGCGACCTCAAGCGCATCGGCGCCAAGACCGTCTTCTGGTACATCGCCACGATGCTGCTCGCCGTCGCAACCGGTGTCCTGCTGGTCCGTTTCATCCGCCCCGGAGCGGGCGTGACCGTCCCCGCCGCCGAAGTCCCCGACCTCGTCACCTCGACTTCCGTCTCCGACATCATTTCCGGCTTCATCCCTTCGAACGTCTTCTACGCCTTTGCGCACAACAATACCATCCCTGTGATTTTCCTCGCCCTGGTGATCGGCATCACGGTCCCGCGGCTCTCGGAAAAGTCCCGCGATGTGCTCACGGTCGGGATGAAGAGCGCCTATGAGCTGACGATGCGCATCACCCGCGCCATCATCTCCCTCTCTCCCTTCGGCATCTTTGCGATCGTCGCCGGCCAGTTCGCCGCCATCAGCGACGTGCTCCTGATGCTCCGCAACATGCTCTTCTACGTCGTCACCGTCGCTGCAGGCCTGGCAATCCATACGTTCATCACGCTGCCGCTCCTGCTCCGCCTGGCCGGCCGTGTCCGTCCCTGGGCCCACCTGCGGAACATGTCCGTCCCGATGATCACGGCCTTCTCGACTGCCTCCTCCGGGGCGACGCTGCCGCTGACGCTCGACGCCGTCGAGAAGAAGGACGGGGTCTCGCGCCGGATCGCCGACTTCGTCGTCTCGCTCGGCGCGACCGTCAACATGAACGGCGCCGCGCTGCTCGAATGCGTCGCGGTCATCTTCATCGCGCAGGTTTACGGCGTGGAGCTGGGCCTGGTCCAGACCCTGCTGATCTGCTTCCTTTCCCTGATGTGCGCCATCGGCTCCGCCGGCATCCCGATGTCCGCGATGGTCATGATGGCCATCATCCTGAGCGCCGTCGGCCTCCCGGTCGAGGGCATCGGACTCGTCATCGGCGTGGACCGTATCCTGGATATGCTGCGCACGGCCGTCAACGTCTACGGTGATACCTGCATCGCCGTCCTCGTCGCCAAATCCGAAAAGGAAAGCCTTTCCATCGATGTTAAATAATAAACGATAAACGTATGTACAGAAAACCTGTTTTCCTCCTGATTCTGCTCGCCGCCGTGCTGCGCGTCCTTCCGTTGGGCGCCGTTGAGGACGGCATCCTGCGGGGCAAGATCGTGGATTCCAAGACCGGCGCTCCGCTCGTCGGTGCGTTCATCGCCCTGGAGGACCATTCCGCCGGCGCCGCCGCCGACCTGGAAGGAGCGTTCTCCCTCCGCGTGGCCGCCCGGCTTCCGGTTTCCGTCGAAGTCAGCTTCATCGGCTACCAGACCCAGATCCTTTCGGTCCGCAGCTTCGACGAGCCGCTGACCGTCTCCCTCGTGGAAGACGGCGAGCTGCTCGAGGAAGTCATCGTCCTCGGCTACGCCAAGACGACGAAGAACGCGATGACCAGCGCGGTCAACACCGTCCAGTCGGAAGCGCTGGAGAACATCCAGTCCTCCGACATCAACGGCAAGATCCAGGGCGCCGTCCCCGGCCTGCTGATTTCCAGCAACGCCGGCATCCCCGGCACCTCGTCGATGGTCCGCCTCCGCGGCGCAACCTCCATCACCGCGGCCAACACCCCGATCTACATCGTTGACGGCGTCTTCGTCAGCACCGACAATCCCGGCCGCACCGACCTCGGCGGCCTCGCCATCGACCCCATCGCCGACATCAACCCCGAGGACATCCTCTCCATCACCGTCCTCAAGGATGCGAGCGCGACCGCGGCCTACGGCGCCCGTGCTGCCAACGGCGTCATCATCATCAACACCAAGCGCGGCGGCTACAACCAGCGCACCCAGGTGAACTTCAAGGCCCAGCTCGGCCTGAGCCAGGCGGACCGCCTCTGGGAGCTTGTGACCGGCCCCGAGCACGCCGAAATCGTGAACGAGGCCTGGCGCAACGACGGCAAGGACTGGGCGAAGCGCCCGTTCCGCCCGAAGTCGGAAGTCATCAGCGGCTCTCCCGCCTATGGCTCGCCTGAGGAGCAGATCACGGTCTTCCGCCTGCCGGAAGTCTTCCGCACCGCCCTCCAGCAGACCTACAACCTCTCCGTGACCAGCGGCAACGAGTCGACCAGCTTCTACATCGGCGGTGAATACACGAACGAGGATGCCATCCTGAAGCTCATCGATTTCGAGCGCATGAGCCTCCGCTTCAACCTCGACCACCAGCTCCGCCCGAACCTCAAGCTGAGCTCGAGCAACGCCGTGGTCTATACGGACCGCCACCTGATGCGCGTCGGCGACGGCCCTGCCGGCCTCTTCCAGGCGGCCCTCCACACCCCGACCTTCCAGCCCGTCTTCAAGGAGGACGGTTCCTACAACAAGCCCGTCTCCTTCGACAACCACCAGGCCATCCTGGACAACTGGAACGGCGGTTCGAACAACTTCCGCGTCACCAACAGCATCGCGCTGACCTGGGACATCGCGGAAGGCATCACCTGGAAGTCCTCCTTCAACAACGACCGCAGCATCTACCTCGAGCGTTTCTACTACAACACGAACCTGATCTACGGCCAGCCGAACGGCGCCGGCGTCGAAGGCACCAACACCTCGAACGTCTTCTCCTTCGAGCACCTGCTCAACTTCTACCGCAGCTTCTCGAAGACGACCCTTTCCGCCTTCCTTGGCAATTCCTTCCAGGAAACCTCCATCCAGCGCTCCTATATGAACGGCAAGGACTATCCGAGCGACCTGCTGACCCGCATCGTCTCCTCCGCGAACCAGACCGCCACTTCGAACGGCACCTCGTCTTCGCTGCTTTCCTTCTTCGGCGGCGCGAACCTCTCCTACGACAGCCGCTACAGCCTCGACGTCACGGTGCGTGCGGACGGTTCCTCCCGCGTCGGCAAGAACAACCGCTTCGGCTACTTCCCGGCGGTCGGCGCAGCCTGGAACATCACCAACGAGCATTTCTTCCCCTGGAAGCAGACCTTCAACAGCCTCAAGCTCAAGGCCAGCATCGGTCTCGGCGGTAACGAAAACATCGGCGATTTCGCCTCCCTGGCCCTCTGGAACGGCGGCGCCAACTACGACGGCAACGCCGGCCTCGAGCCCAACCAGCTCGGCAACCCCGACCTGAAATGGGAGACGACCCGCCAGTGGAACGTCGGCCTCAACGCGACCCTCTGGCACCAGCGCGTCGACCTCGAGCTGAACTACTACGACAAGTACACCTACGACCTGCTGCTCGCCCGCACCGTTCCGTGGAAGACCGGTTTCCAGTCCATCGTCGACAACTCCGGCGAGATCAGCAACCGCGGCGTCGAATTCAGCCTCTCCACCGTCAACGTCGAGAAGAAGGCCTTCACCTGGAAGACCACCTTCACCCTCGCCCACAACGAGAACAAGGTCGAGAAGCTGACGACCGACGTGACCGGCAACTACACGCCCTTCAAGCTTTTCGAAGGCTATCCGCTCTATTCGATGTGGGTCTACGAGTACCTCGGCGTCGATCCCCAGACCGGCGACGCGATCTACAACGACATCTCCGGCGACGGCAAGATCACCGTCGCGGACAAGAAGGTCGTCGGCAACGCCTGGCCGAAGATGGAAGGCCTCCTGCGCAACACCTTCACGTTCGGCCCCGTCAGCCTCGATGTCAATTTCTATTACAAGTACGGCAACAAGGTGTTCAACTACACCCGCATGTTCCTGGAGTCCGGCGGCACGCGCGGCATCACCCGCTCGATGCAGAAGAGTTCCGTGAACTACTGGAAGGCCCCGGGCGACACCGGCGTCCTTCCGCGCCCGAAGAGCACCGCCAACGCGGACGGCAGCTTCAACTACGAAGGCCAGAGCAGCCGCGTGGTGGAAGACGGCTCCTTCATCCGCCTGAAGAACGTCACGCTCAGCTATGTCCTCCCGACCGTCCTGGTCCAGAAGATCGGCCTGCAGCGCGCTTCGGTCAACGTGACCGGCGGCAACCTGCTCCTGCTGACCCGCTACACCGGCCCGGATCCCGAAGTCAACGTGAACCGCGACGGCGTGAACGGCCTCGTCCAGGGCATGGACTTCGGTATGCCGCCGCAGCCCCGTTCCTTCACGATCGGACTTAACCTGACCTTCTAAAATGGATTGCCTTATGAAAAAGAGATATATCTTCCTTCTGATTTCCGCCTGTTTCGCCTTCGTGTCCTGCCTGGACCAGGTGCCGGTCGATTCCGTGCCCGGCGAAGGCGTGGTCAAGGACCTCAAATCGGCGCAGGTGGCCCTGACGGGCGCCTACGACGCCGCACAGAGCTATGAGGCCCTGCAGGTCGTCACGATGAACTATGCGTCCGACAACGTCCTCCTCTACAGCGCCCAGGCCATCGTGGTGCCGCAGTTCAAGGCGGCCGGCACGGCCGGCTGGGATCCGACCGACGGCGGCGGATTCTCCTCCTACTACAGCGGCATCAACCAGGTCAACACCGTCCTGAAGTACCTGCCCGGCATCGCCGCGGAAGAAAGCCGGAAAAACGACCTGCTCTGCCAGGCCTATTTCCTCCGCGCCCTCGCGTACTTCGACCTCGCCCGCACCTACGGCGGCGTCCAGCTCATCCTCGAGCCTTCCGAGTCCCCGGACAACGGCAAGGGTATCCGGAAAAGCAGCTATACGGACGTCCTCAGGCAGGTCAAGTCTGACCTGGAGCAGGCGGAGAGCCTCTTCGGCGACGGCCTGACTTCCAAGGCGACCGCCTCGGTCTGGGCCGTCTATGCGCTGAAAGCGCGCGTCTGCCTCTACCTCGAGCAGTGGGACGAAGCGGCGCAGTACGCCTCCAGGGTCATCGGCAGCGGCAAGTTCAGCCTGACGCCCGAAATCACCGGCATCTACAACGCCCCGCTGAGCAGCGAGTCCATCTTCGAGCTCGTCTTCAGCAGCGCCGACCGGCTGCCGTTCTTTACCTACTACCTTCCTTCGGACAAGGGCGGCCGTCTCGACTACATCCCGAATCCGGACCTCGTCGCCGAGCTGCTGAATCCCGCGCTGGGCGGCAAGCGCGCCCAACTGGTGCGCGACAAGGGCGACGGCGTCTATGTCGTCGAGGAGTATGCCAAGCAGGACGGCTCCAGCTCCATCCTGGTCCTGCGCCTCGCGGAGCAGTACCTGATCCGTGCGGAGGCGCGCCTGAAGTCCGCCACGCCGGACATCGCGGGCGCCTGCGCGGACATCAACGTGATCCGCAGCCGCGCCGGCCTGCCGGACACGGAGCTCACGGACGCGGCCGCGCTGCTGCGCCTGGTCGAGCAGGAGCGCCGCTATGAGCTGGCCTTCGAGGGCCACCGGTTCAACGATATCGTCCGGACCGGCCGTGCGGCGGAGGTGTTCGGGGCGTATGATCCCGTCTTCAAGGATGCGAACTACTGGGTCCTTCCGTTCCCGAACAATGCCATCCTCGCCGACGAAGACCTCGAACAGAATCCCGGTTATTAGTATGTTTTATAGAAAATGATGAAAAAGATGAAAAGACTGATGCTGATACTGGCCGGGATGGCGTGCAGCCTGGCGCTGTCCGCGCAGAACCCGACGGCGGTGGACCTCTCGGAGACCCGGCACGGACCGGAGAAGGGGAGCCTCGTCATCATCGGAGGCGGAACCGTGACCGATGAGATCTGGGACCGCTTCATCGACCTGGCCGGCGGGAAGGATGCCCGCATCGTCGTGATTACCAACGCCTCCGGCCCTGGGGACGACTACCATTCGGCCGCCATCAACGCGCTCTCCGAGCGCCTCGGCGCGGACCGTGTCACCCGGATGCACCTCGCGACCATCGACGAGGCGAACGACGAGAAGAACCTCGCCCCCCTGCGCCGTGCGACCGGCATTTACTTTACCGGCGGCCGCCAGTGGCGCATTTCCGAGGTGTACCTCAATACGAAAGTCCACCGCGAGTGCTTCGCGCTCCTCGCGCGGGGCGGCGTGATTGCCGGCTCCTCCGCCGGCGCCAGCATCCAGGGCTCCTTCCTGTGGCGCGGCGACACCCGCGGTCCGCAGTATACCATCGGCGACCATACCCAGGGCCTCGGCTTCCTGAAGCTCTCCGCCATCGACCAGCACATCCTGGTCCGCAACCGGCAGCACGACCTGGAAGCGTTCCTCAAGGCTGCGCCCGAGTTCATCGGCATCGGAATCGACGAATCGACCGCGATCGTCGTCGAGCGGGATGTCTTCGAGGTGATCGGCAAATCCTATGTCGCCGTCCACCAGGCCGGCCGGGAGAAGTTCTTCTTCCTGCGTCCGGGCCAGCAATATGATTTGAAAGAACACAAACCGATAACCCAATGAAAAGACTCTTGATTCTCCTTGCCGGAATCTTCGCCTTCGCGTCGCTGCACGCCCAGGAGGCGGTTCCGCTCTCGTATTTCCTTCCGGATACCTGCAGCTACAACAAGGCCATCCCGACCCCGGCGGAAGTCCTCGGCTTCGAAATCGGGGAGTACCAGACGAATCCCGAGCAGGGCGTGAACTACATCAAGGCCCTCGCCGCGGCATCCGACCGCGTCGTCCTCAAGCAGTACGGATGGACCTATGAGCGCCGTCCCCTCTACATCCTCATCATTTCGACGGAGGAGAACATCCGCAACCTCGACAGCATCAAGGAGCAGCACGCCCGGCTGAGCGACCCGTCCGCGGATGCGCCGACCGACGGCCCGCTCGTGAACTGGTTCGGCAACACGATCCACGGCAACGAGACGAGCGGCTTCAACGCCTCGCTCCTGCTGGCGTACCACCTCGCCGCCTCGCAGTCGGCCTATACCCGCCGGATCCTCGAGAAGACCATCGTCATCATTGACCCGATGATCAACCCGGACGGCATCGGCCGCTTCACGGAATGGGTCAATTCCCACCGCAGCGCGGTCCCGAACCCCGACAACCAGGAACTCGAGCACACCGAGGCCTGGCCCGGCGGACGCTCCAACCACTACTGGTTCGACCTGAACCGCGACTGGATCAACCAGACCCAGCCGGAATCGAGCTACCGCGCCGCCGAGATGCTCTCCTGGAAGCCGAACATCTACACCTGCGCCCACGAGCAGGGCTCCGAGGCCAACTACCACTTCTCGCCGGGCGAACCGACCCGCGTCCATCCGCTCATCCCCGACGAATGCCAGGCTTTCATCCGCCGGCTCGCCAGCGACTACTATGCGCCGGCCTTCGACAAGCAGGGGATGATGTATTTCTCCGGCGAGGTCTATGACGACTATTATCCCGGCCGCGGCCGCGAGTATATGGACTTCTACGGCGGCATCGCCCTCCTCTGGGAGGAGCAGAGCTCCCGCGGCTTCCTGCGGAACACCGTGAACGGGCTGCTTTCCTTCCCGCTCTCGATCCACAACCAGCTGACGGCCGAAATGGCGACCCTGCGGGGCGGCTACGACATGCGCGAGGAACTGCTGAAGTACCAGAAGGATTACTTCCGCCAGACTTCCCGCGAAGGCTCCGGCTACTATGTCTTCGGCTCTTCGGACGACATCGCTTCCGCCTGGAAGCTCGCCCAGACCGTCGCCCGTAACGACGTCGACATCTACAGGCTCGGACGGAAACTGACCGTCGGCGACAAGACCTTCGTCCCGGATTCCGCCTTCGTCGTCCCCGTCCGCCAGGCCAGCCACCGGATGGTCGAGGCCCTCTTCGAGATCCGCGAAAGCTATTCGGACAGCCTTTCCTATGATATTACGGGATGGACGATGCCGATGTCCTTCAATCTGCCGTACGCCAAGGTTGCCTCCGCGACGCTCGGCGACAAGTTCGACGAGGCCGTCGTCCCGGCCGGAAAATACAGCCGCGCCTCCTACGCCTACGCTTTCGAGTGGACCGGCTTCTACGCGCCGCGCGCGCTGTACCGCCTCCTGTCGGAAGGCGTCTTCGCGAAGGTCGCGCAGGGCAAGTTCTCCGCGGAAGGAAAGGTCTTCAGCCACGGTTCGATCATTGTTCCGCTCGGCGAGGCCTACCAGAGCGTCCCTGCGGAGCGCATCCACGCCCTGATGGCCCAGATTGCCCGCGAGGACTGGATCGACGTCTACGCCCTCTCCAGCGGTTTTGCCGGCGGCCATAACCTCGGCAGCGCCAGCTTCGCGACGGCCCGCCTGCCGCGCGTCGCCGTGATCGGCAGCAACGAGGCCTCCTCCGTGCCCGTCGGCGACCTGTGGTACCTGATGGACCAGCTGTACCGGATTCCGCTCAGCATCATCCCGGCCGAAGGCCTGGCTTCCCTCGACCTGGACCGCTACAACGTCCTCTTCGTGACGGCCGCCCACGGCTCGATGTCCGCCGGCGCCGCGGCGAAAGTCAAGTCGTGGGTGGAACGCGGCGGCACGCTCGTGACCCTCGAGCAGGGCCACCAGTTCCTCCGCAAGCTTGGCCTCGAGGCCCTCAAGACAAAGGCCCAGACTTTCCCGACGGACATCAGCTACGACAACATCGCGACCGCCGCCCGCGCCCAGAGCATTCCCGGCGTCATCCTCGACGCGAAGATCGACGTGACCCATCCGCTCGGCTGGGGCTACCGCCGTGCGGAGCTCCCGGTCTTCAAGAACAACGCGATCATGCTCGAACCGCTCCAGAACAGGCTGCGCACTCCGCTGATGCATCCGGAGAAGGTCCTCCTCTCCGGCAACATGCTGCCGCGCCTGCAGGAGATGCTCGCCGACACGCCGGTCGCGGTCCTGACCGCCCTCGGCAGCGGCCGCATCGTCAGCTTCACGATCGATCCCGCCTTCCGCGGCGTCTGGTACGGTACTTCGAAGCTGGCCGCGAACGCGATGTTCTGGCCGGAAACGGTCAGCGCCGTGTCCCTGCGGTAACTTTTTTTAGAAATAGTTTCTCCGGGTATTTGGAAAACCGGGAAAATCCTTTATCTTTGTTCAAAGGATACTCCCGATTCTCCGTGCCCGGAGAATCGTTTTTTGTGTGCGGTTATGCAGAAGATCATTATCCTTGATTTCGGTTCGCAGACGACCCAGCTGATCGGACGCCGGGTGCGCGAGCTGGATACCTTTTGCGAAATCCTTCCCTATGACCGGTTCCCGGCCGACGATCCGGACGTCATCGGCGTAATCCTGAGCGGGTCGCCGCTGAGTGTCTATGCGCCCGATGCGTTCCGCCCGGACCTTTCCGGCATCGTCGGGAAGTACCCGGTCCTCGGCATCTGCTACGGCGCCCAGCTTCTGAGCGATACGTTCGGCGGCCGCGTCGAGAGCGCCGGCAGCCGGGAATACGGCCGCGCCAACCTGACCTTCCTCGACGCGGACTGTCCGCTGCTGCGCGGGCTTGAGAGCGGCGCGCAGGTCTGGATGAGCCACGGCGACACGATTACCGCCCTGCCGGAAGGCTGGCGCTGCGTCGCTTCGACGCCGAGCGTCCGGCTTGCCGCCTTCGAGGCCTCCGGCGCCCCCGTCTGGGGCGTCCAGTTCCACCCCGAAGTCGTCCACAGCCTCCAGGGCAAGCTTCTCCTCGAGAATTTCGTCGTCGGTATCTGCGGCAGCCGCCGCGAATGGACGCCCGATTCGTTCGTGGAGAAGACCGTCGCGGAGTTGCGCGCGCAGCTGGGGGAGGACGAAGTCATCCTCGGCCTCAGCGGAGGCGTGGACTCGTCCGTCGCCGCCGTGCTGCTCAGCCGCGCGATCGGCGACCGCCTGCGCTGCATCTTCGTGAATCACGGCCTGCTGCGCAAGAACGAGTTCACGGACGTGCTGGCGGACTACCGCTCCCTCGGCCTGCATGTCGACGGCGTGGATGCTTCGCAGCGCTTCCTGCAGGATCTGGAGGGCGTTTCCGAGCCCGAACGCAAGCGCAAGATCATCGGCGCGGACTTCATCGAAGTCTTCAACGCCGAAGCCGCGAAGTACTCCGGCGCCCGCTGGCTTGCCCAGGGGACGATTTATCCGGACCGCATCGAAAGCTGCAACATCACCGGCAAGGTCATCAAGAGCCACCACAACGTCGGCGGCCTTCCCGAAAAGATGAAACTGCAGCTCTGCGAACCGCTGAAATGGCTCTTCAAGGACGAGGTGCGCGCCGTCGGGCTGAGCCTCGGGATGCCCCGCCACATGGTCTTCCGCCACCCGTTCCCGGGCCCGGGCCTCGCCGTCCGTATCCCGGGCGAAGTGACCCGCGAGAAGGTTGCGATCCTCCAGGAGGTGGACGACATCTTTATCCGCGCGCTGCGCAAGGAGGGCCTCTACGACGATATCTGGCAGGCGGGCGCGATCCTGCTGCCGGTCCGGACGGTCGGCGTGATGGGCGACGAGCGGACCTACGACTATGCCGTCGCGCTGCGCGCCGTGACGAGCAGCGACGCGATGACCGCCGACTGGGCGGAGCTGCCGACCGGCTTCCTGCGTGCGCTCAGCAATGAGATTATCAACCGGGTGAAAGGGGTGAACCGTGTCTGCTATGACATCTCCTCGAAACCGCCCTCGACGATTGAATGGGAATAATAATTAATCACCGTATTATATGAAGAAAGTTGACGTGATTCTCGGCCTCCAGTGGGGCGATGAAGGAAAAGGAAAGATTGTGGACTCGATCTCTCCGAAGTATGATGTGGTCGCCCGGTTCCAGGGCGGTCCGAACGCCGGCCATTCGCTCAAGTTCGACGGAGACAGCTTCGTGATGCACACCGTCCCGTCCGGCATCTTCCGGGAAGGGACCCTCAACATTATCGGCAACGGCGTCGTCGTCGATCCCGCGATCCTGATGGACGAAGTCCGCCAGATCGAGGCGAAGGGCGTGGACGTCAAGTCCAAGCTCCTGATTTCCAAGCGTGCGAACCTCATCCTCCCGACCCACCGCATCCTCGACGGCGCCAGCGAAAGCGCGATGGGCAAGGGCAAGATCGGCTCGACCCTGAAGGGCATCGGCCCCGCCTACATGGACAAGACCGGCCGCTACGGCCTCCGCATCGGCGACATCCTCCTGCCGGACTTCAAGGACCGCTACGAGGCCCTGAAGCAGCGCCACCTCCGGATGCTCACGATGTATCCGGACTACAGCTACGACCTCGCGAAGTTCGAGGGCCCCTGGCTCGCCGCGATCGAAGAACTGAAGCAGTTCCGCTTCATCGAGAGCGAGCGCTACGTCAACGACGCGATGAACAACGATGTCGCGATTCTCGCGGAAGGCGCGCAGGGCTCCCTGCTCGACATCGACTTCGGCACCTATCCGTTCGTGACTTCCTCCAATACGATGGCCTCCGGCGTCTGCACGGGCCTCGGCATCGCGCCGAGCCGCGTCGGCAACGTCTACGGCATCTTCAAGGCCTACTGCACCCGCGTCGGCAACGGCCCTTTCCCGACCGAGCTGTTCGATGAGACGGGAGACCGCCTCCGCAAGATCGGCTGCGAGTTCGGTGCGACGACGGGCCGCGCCCGCCGCTGCGGCTGGCTCGACATGGTCGCCCTGAAGCAGACCGTGACGATGAACGGCGTGACGGAACTGATCATGATGAAGCCGGACGTGATGGACGATTTCGAGACCATCAAGGTGGCGGTCAGCTACAAGCGCCACGGCGAAGACCTGGATTACTTCCCGTACGACGCCGACGACTCGATCCAGCCGGTCTACAAGGAATTCCGCGGCTGGAAGACGGCCCTGGGCGGCATCCGCGCCTGGGAGGACTTCCCGCAGGCCTTCAAGGACTATGTAGCGTTCATCGAGGCCGAAACCGGATGTCCCGTAAAGATCATTTCGGTCGGCCCCGACAGAAGCGAAATCGTATTCCGGAATTAAAGGATGCCTACCCGGCGGTAGATGTAATCTACGTTCTTGAAATAGTAATCGAGCGTGAAGCAGGCTGCCAGCTCCTCTTCGGAGAGCAGCGAAGTGACACGCTCGTTTTCTTTCAGGAGGGTCTGGTAATCGAGCTTTTCGGTCCAGGCCTTCATCGCGACGGGCTGTACGGTATCGTACGCCTCCTCACGGGAGAGGCCCTTGCCGATCAGCGCGTTCATCACGCGCTGGGCGAAGATGACGCCCTTCGTGCGCCAGATGTTCTCCAGCATGTTCTCCGGATAGACGACGAGGTTCTCGAGGATGCCCTTGAAGCGGCAGAGCATGTAGTCGAGCAGCTCGGTCGCGTCCGGGAGGATGATGCGCTCCGTGGAGGAGTGGGAGATGTCGCGCTCGTGCCAGAGGGCGACGTTCTCGCCGGAGGCGCACATGTAGCCGCGCATCACGCGCGCGCAGCCGCAGATGTTCTCGCTGGAGATCGGGTTGCGCTTGTGGGGCATCGCGCTCGAGCCTTTCTGGCCCTTGCGGAAGGCTTCCTCGACCTCGCGGACCTCGGTGCGCTGGAGGTTGCGGACCTCGAAGGCCATCTGCTCCAGGGTCGAGGCGATCACGGCGAGGGTCGCGATGTACCAGGCGTGGCGGTCGCGCTGGAGGACCTGGGTCGAGATGTCGGCGGACTGGATGCCGAGCTTCTCGCAGACGTAGTCCTGGATGAACGGGGGAATATTGGCGAAATTGCCGACGGCGCCGCTCATCTTGCCGGCCTCGACGTCCGCGGCGGCGGCCTTGAAGCGGCGGATGTTGCGCTTCATCTCCTCGTACCAGAGGGCCCATTTCAGACCGAAGCAGGTAATGTCGGCGTGGATGCCGTGGGTCCTGCCGATGCAGGGCGTCTCCTTGAATTCCAGTGCCCTGCGCTTCAGTACCTCGAGGAATTCTTCCAGGTCTTTCAGCAGGATCGCGTCCGCCTGCTTGATGAGGAAGCCGTTGGCCGTGTCGACGACGTCGGTCGAGGTCAGGCCGTAGTGGACCCACTTGCGCTCTTCGCCGAGGCTCTCGCTGACCGCGCGGGTAAAGGCGACGACGTCGTGGCGGGTCTGTTCTTCGATCTCCTTGATCCGATCCACGCTGAAGCGGGCTTTCTCACGGATTTTCGCGACGTCCTCCGCCGGGATGACGCCCAGCTTGCTCCAGGCTTCGCAGGAGAGGATTTCGACTTCCAGGTACGCTCCGAACTTGTTCTCTTCGGTCCAGACGTCCCGCATCACTTTTCTCGAATACCGTTCTATCATAGCTTCGCGAGGTAGTTTTCGATGTTCTTCTCAATCCGGGCGGCGATGTCCTCCGCTTCGTGGCGGACGAACGGCTCGCCGGTAATCTTCTCGTAGAGCTCGACGTAGCGGGCGGTGATGCCGTCCACGACTTCCGGGGTCATTTCCGGGACTTTCTGGCCCTCGAGGCCCTGGAAGCCCTCGGCCATCAGCCATTCGCGCACGAACTCCTTGGAGAGCTGCTTCTGGCGCTCGCCGCGGGCGAGACGCTCTTCGTAACCTTCCGCGTAGAAGTAGCGGGAGGAGTCCGGCGTATGGATTTCGTCCATCAGGAGGATCTTTCCGTCCTTCTTTCCGAATTCGTATTTCGTGTCGACGAGGATCAGGCCTTTCTCCGCGGCCAGTTCGGTCCCGCGGGCGAAGAGGGCGCGCGTGTAGCGCTCCAGCGCCGCGTAGTCCTCCGCGGAGACGATGCCCCGGGCGATGAGCTCCGCGGGGCTGATGTCGAGGTCGTGGCCTTCGTCGGCCTTGGTCGTGGGAGTGATGATGGGTTCCGGGAAGCGCTGGTTCTCGACCATCCCTTCCGGGAGCGCGACGCCGCACATCTCGCGTTTGCCGTCGCGGTACTCGCGCCAGGCGTGGCCGGCGAGATAACCGCGGATGACCATTTCGACCTTGAAGGGCTCGCAGCGGTGGCCGACGGTCACCATCGGGTCGACCTCGGCGATCTTCCAGTTCGGAAGGATGTCGGCCGTCTGGTCCAGGAATTTCGAGGCGATCTGGTTCAGGACCTGTCCCTTGCAGGGAATGCCTTTCGGAAGGACGACGTCGAAGGCGGAGATGCGGTCGGTGGCGACCATCACGAGGTACTCGCCGCGGATGTCGTAGACGTCCCGGACCTTGCCGGTGTACTTGGAGACCTGGCCGGCGAAATGGAAATCGGTATGGGTTAGCGCTTGCATAGATAATGGTTTTTAATCCTGGTTATAGACGTCGTTGACGACGATGTCGAGGAAACGGCTGGCGCCTTCCTGGCGCTCCCGGATCGAGGCGCAGAGGCCCTGGAGGATCATCAGGGAGATCTCGTCGGCTTCCGGCGAATCCACGATGGGGGAGGAGCAGGATTCCTGCTCGATCTCCATCGCCAGTTTCTTCTCGTCGTTGAGATAGATCCGGAAGTGGATGGGGCCGGAGAAGGGGAGGAAGTGGGTCAGGAGTTCCTCGGTAATGAGTTCGAGGGTAAAGTACTTCTTGCCGAGGTGGTTGCGCTGGCAGAACCACTCGATGTCCGCGTTGAACTTGTAGAGGTCGTATTCGCGGCTGTCGACCTGGAAGATGAGGCTGCGGCGGTTGCGGATGAAGATCTGGGTCAGGGTCTTCTGGGGGTGGTCGAAGACCTGCTCGGGGGTTCCTTCCTCGCAGATCTCGCCGTCGTGCATGAAGAGCACACGGGTGCTGACCTTGCGGGCGAATTCGAGCTCGTGGGTCACGATGACCATCGTCATTCCCTGCTTGGCGAGCTCGCTGATGACGCCGAAGACCTCGGTCTTCATCGTCTGGTCGAGGGCGGAGGTCGGCTCGTCGAAGAGCAGGACGTCCGGATCCATCGACAGGCAGCGGGCGATGCCGACACGCTGCTTCTGGCCGCCGGAGAGCGAATCCGGCATCCGGCGGGCCTTCTCGGCGAGGCCGACCGTGCGCAGCAGCTCCATGCCCCGCTGCTCCGCTTCCTCGCGCGGGATGCCGCGCAGCTTGACGGGACCGAGGGTCACGTTGTCGAGGACGCTGAGGTGGGGGAAGACGTTGAACTGCTGGAAGACCATCCCGAGGCGGCTGCTGCCGGTCTCGATGGTCCCGGCGCTCGGGGCCTCGAGGCCTTCGATGCAGCGGACGAGGGTGCTCTTGCCGCAGCCGGAGGGGCCGATGACGGAAATGACCTCTCCCGGACGGACTTCCAGGCTGATGTCCCGCAGGGCGGTCACCCCGCCGGGGTACACTTTGGAAAGATGGGATATGCGGATCATTTCACCTTGAAATTCAAATGGTCACCGAGCTTGTCCAGGCCGACGCTGATCAGCCGGGCGATGAGGAAATAAATGACGCCGACCACGACGAGCGGTACGAGCGAGTCGTAGGTCTGGCTGCGGATGATGTCCGTGACCTTGGTCATGTCCTCGATGGCGATGAAGCCGACGATCGAGGTGTTTTCGATGAGGCCGACGGCCTTGCCCTTGAAGAGGGGAAGGAACTGGCGGACCGCCTGCGGGGCTATGACGTAGCGGAAGGTTCCGAAGCGGCTGAATCCCAGCGCTTTGCCAGCCTCCCACTGCCCCTTGTCGACGCTCTCGATGCTGCGTTCCAGGCATTCCGCCGCACCGGCGGCGAAATGGAGGGAGTAGGTGATGACGGCGACGACGATCGCGGTCAGGGGACTCGTCGCGAAGACGACGTAGAACATGAAGAGGAGGAGCACCACGATCGGGATGCCCTCGACGATCTCGCAGTAGCCGTGGGAGAAGGCCTCCGCCCAGCGGGGACCGCGGCGCTTCATCCAGCAGAGCCCGCAGCCGAGCAGGAAACCGAAGATGACGGAAAGGAAGGTGATGAGGAGGGTGTTCTTCAGGCCTTCCAGAATCAGTTCAAAGCGGTTGTCGGCGATGAGCGACTCGTGGAAATTCTCTTTCAGCGAGCTCCAGGCGCTTTTCCGAACCTGGGGCGGGGCGGCGCCGGCGACGACGAGGCAGACGGGGGAGATGTCATACGGCGTCGAGAACAGGACCCGGCCCGCGCGGCTCCGCGTCGGGGCGATGGCGCTCACGAGCGCATCGACCTTGCCGGAGAACAGCGCCGGAATCATGCCGGGGTTGGTCATCTCCACGAAGCGGACGGGACGGCCCAGGTAGTCGCCGAAGCGCAGCATCATCTCCGGCTCCAGGCCGGCGCCTTCGCCTTCGCGGATCACGGTGAAGAAGGTCTGGCCGGCCTCGATGCCGACGGAGAGCGGCGTGCCTTCCTTCGCATGGGGGTGATAATGGACGCCCGGGGCATCGGCCGCAAGCCAGTTGGCGCGGATTGCGTCCATCGTCCCGTCGGCGAGGATCCCGCGCAGGAATTCATTGAACTGGCCCGCCAGCAGGAGGTTGTCCTCCCGGAAGGCGACGGCCGCGGTATCCAGGATCTCCGGCACCCCTTCGAGCACGCGGAAGCCGGGATTGCGGGCCAGGAGCCCGTCTACGCCCGTCTCCATACAGGCAAACGCGTCGATGTGGCCGCTCTGGAGCGACATGCACATCGACACGAGGTCTTCGAAATAATAGAGTTCCGCATCCGGGAACAGGGCGCGGACGGCCCTGTCGTTGCTCCGCCCGGTCAGCACTCCGACGTTGCCGTGCTCCAGGTCGCTGCAGGCGCGGATTTCACGCCGCTTTTCGGAAGCGCAGGAAACGACGAGCAGCAGGAGGAGCAGGCATCCGAGGAGCCGGAATGCCCGCCTACCCATTGCGGACTTCGAACAGGTTCAGGAAACCGGTCATCATAAAGACCTGGCGGATGTCGTCGGTGATGTCCTTGACGATGACTTTGCCACCCTTGGCCGCGGCGGCCTTGCGGATGGTCAGGAAAATGCGGAGGCCGGAGCTGCTGATGTAGCTCAGTTCCTTGCAGTCCAGCACGAGGGTCTTGTTGGCGTTATCCAGCAGGGGCTGGATATCGCGGGAGACTTCCAGGGAGGCCGGCGTGTCGAGGCGTCCGACGAAGGCGGCGGTCATCGTGCCGCCCTGTTCCGAAATTTTGACTTCCATCTTTTCTGTATGTGCTTGTTTAATTATTATTCTGTTTCAGGTGCTTGCGCATCGTGAGGATGTTCTTCCCGTCTTCCCGCCGGTAGGTCACCTCGTCCATGATGTTGCGTACAAGGAAGATGCCGAGGCCGCCGATGGGGCGGTCTTCCGCGGCGAGGGTCACGTCGGCTTCGCGGGCTTCCGTCGGGTCGAAAGGAATGCCGCTGTCGCTCAGGATGAATTCCAGGGCGTCGTCGCGGATTACCGCTTCGATGCTGACGAGTCCGTCGGAGCCGGCCGGATACGCGTACATGATAACGTTGGTAACGGCTTCTTCCAGCGCGAGGTTCAGGCTCATCGCCAGGGACTGGTCCAGGCTGGCTTCCTCCGCAATGGCTTCGACGAAGCACGCCAGCTGCGGAATCTGCTGGATGTCGTTGTGAAAAATCAGGTGTCGTTCGGTCATGACGGGGGACTGTCTCAATTTGTGCGAAGTTAATAATAATTGTACGGAATAAAGAAAGAAAAAATGTAAATTTGCGGAAAAGAAGTCCGTCCGTGATGCGATTCCGACCCCTGCTTTTCCTCCTGCTGTCCGCCGCTGCGCCTGTCCTCCGGGCGCAGGATTTCGTCTTTACGCCGCAGTGGACCGCGCAGGCGCAATTCGCCGGCTACTACGTCGCCCAGAAGATGGGCTTCTACGAGGAGGAAGGAATCCATGTCCGGATCGAGCACCCTTCCGCGACGCGCTCCGCGCTGGACCGGATGCGGGAGAACCAGAGCGATGCGACGACCCTCCAGCTGGCGCAGGCGCTCGAAATCCTGGACCACGGAATCCCGCTCGTCAACATCCTCCAGACCTCGATGAACAACGGGATGGTCATCGTCTCGCGCCGGGGCCGCGACCCGTTGACCCTGCGCGGCGCCCGGGTCGGGACCTGGGCTTCCGGCTTCGGCCAGATCGCCATCGCGATGAGCCGTCGGGAAAACCTCGGCTACGAGTGGATTCCGATCGGCAACAACGTCAACCTCTTTATCGCCGGCGCCATCGACGCGACCCTGGCGATGAGCTACAACGAATACTACCAGATCCTCCAGGCCGGTATCGACGTGCCCCCGGAGGCCGTCTACCGCTTCAGCGACCACGGCTACAATGTCCAGGAGGACGGCGTCTACATGACCCGCGCCGCCTACCTGAAGGACCCGGACCGGGCGGAGCGCTTCGCCCGGGCCAGCCGACGCGGCTGGGAGTGGGCGCGGGAGCACCCGGAAGAGACCCTCGACATCGTGATGGAGATGGTCCGCGAGAGCCACGTCGGCACGAACCGCGTGATCCAGCGGCTGATGCTGGACGAAGTCCTGCGCCTGCAGTGCGACCGGGAATCCGGCGAACCGGAGTTCCGCCTGCGCCCGGACATGCTTTCCCTGGCCTGCGCCCTGATGCTGGAAAACGGGATGATTTCCCGGGAGATTACCTACGATGAACTGACCGGCCGATGAGAAATCCGTTCCAACTCCTCCGTGAAAAGTCCGGCCGCTCCCTTGCGACGCGGCTGAGCCTCTGGATTGTCCTTTTCGCCGCGCTCATCTTCATCCTTGCGCTGGGTTTCCTCTTCTATGTGTCGCGCGGCGCCGTCCGGGACGAAGCCATCGAGCACGCGACGCAGGTCCTGGACAACACTGTCCTGCGCGTGAACGGCATCCTGGACGGCGTGCGGATCGCCGCGGACAATTCCGAGGACCAGGTCTACGAGCGGATCGGATCCCCGCAGGACATCTTCGCGCTCAGCCGCAGCATCGTCCGCAACAATCCTGTCCTGAACGGCTGCTCGATTTCCTTCGAGCCTGATTTCTATCCGGAATACGGCCGTTATTTCTCCGCCTATACCGAGAATGTCGGCGGCGAGATCCTGTCCGCCCAGGAGGGCAACGACGATTACCAGTATTTCTATATGGACTGGTACCTGCTGCCGAAACTGATGATGCAGCCCGCCTGGACCGAGCCCTTCATGGACTACAACCCGAATGCCATCTACGCCACGGAGGTGATCGCCTCCTACTGCGTCCCCCTGACCGACGCGGGCAGCAATTTCATCGGCTCGCTGTCCCTCGACCTGTCCCTGGACTGGCTTTCCGAAACGATATCCGCCGTCAAGCCCTACCCGAATTCCTACAGCATCATGATCGGCCGCGGCGGGACCTTCCTGGTCCACCCGGATTCGACCAAACTCTTCTACGAGACCATCTTTACCCGGTCGCTCCTGGAGGACCTGCCCGAAATGGATGAACTCGGCCATGCGATGCTGGACGGGGAAGCGGGTTACCGCTCCCTTGTGATGGACGGCCAGCCCAGCTATGTGTTCTTCAAGCCGGTTCCCAGCACGGGGTGGAGCGTCGCCATCGTCTGCCCCGAAAGCGACGTGTTCGCCGGCTTCAACCGCCTGCGCCGTTCGGTCTTCCTCAACCTGCTGCTAGGCCTGCTGCTGATGTTCCTCGTGATCGCGCGCATCATCCAGCGGCAGCTGGCGCCCCTCGGACGCCTCGTCAGCCAGACGAAGACCATCGCCTCCGGCCGTTTCGACGAGGAATTGCCGGCGCTGACGCGCCACGACGAGATCGGCCAGCTGAACAGCTCTTTCGCAGAGATGCAGAGTTCGCTCGTCAACTATATCGACGAGCTGACGCGTACGACGGCGAACAAGGAGCGCATCGAAGGCGAGCTCCGCATCGCCCGCGACATCCAGATGGGGATGGTCCCGCGGATTTTCCCGGCGTTCCCGCAGCGCCGCGACGTGGATCTCTATGCGTCGATGACGCCGGCGAAGGAGGTCGGCGGCGACCTGTATGACTTCTTCATCCAGGATGAGAAACTGTATTTCTGCATCGGGGACGTCAGCGGAAAGGGCGTGCCGGCCAGCCTCTTCATGGCGGTTGCGCGCAACCTGTTCCGCGTCGTGGCACAGCAGGCGCTCCCTCCGGCGGAAATCGCCCGACAGATCAACGACACGCTCTCCGAGGACAACGAGCAGATGATGTTCGTCACGATGTTCCTGGGCGTCATCGACCTGCGGACGGGCGCGATGGACTTCTGCAACTGCGGCCACAACCCGCCCGTGCTCTTCTCCGGCGCCGACCGTCCGGCGAAGGCCCGCTTCCTGGATTCCGAGCCGAACACGATGATCGGCGTCATTCCGGGATTCGCCTTCCGCGGGGAGCATATGGACTCCCTGGAGGGCCTTTCCCTGCTGCTTTATACGGACGGCCTGAACGAGGCCGAGAACCTGTCGCACGAGCAGTTCGGCAACGAACGGCTCTTCGGGACGCTGGATGCGCGTCCGTTCGCGGACGCGGAATCGGCGGTCGAGGCGCTGAAGGATGCCGTGGCTGCCTTCGTAGGGGAGGCAGAGGCCAGCGACGACCTGACGCTGCTGTGTCTGAGAATCAAAAAGGTATGAAAAGGGTTCTGCTACTGTTGATGCTGCTTTTCGCCGGGGTTTCCGCCCTGGCGCAGCCGGATTACAGCTACGGCATCGACAAACGCCGGGACGATGCCGCCTTCGCCGCCTTCTCCCGGCGGATGGATGCGGTCCGGCGGCAGCGGCCCGTCGTCGCGCTGGTGCTTTCGGGCGGCGGCGCAAAAGGGGCGGCGCTCGTCCGCGTCATCCAGGCCCTCGACGAGGCCGAGATCCCGATCGACATGGTCCTCGGAACCAGCGTCGGCGGCCTGATCGGCGGCCTTTATGCCTGCGGCTACAGCGGGGAGGAGCTGGAGACCATCATGCGCGGCCTGGACTGGGACAGCCTCCTGTCGGACAGCTACCCGCGCGAATTCAACACCCTCCACCAGAAAGACTATCAGCTGAAATATCCCGTGTCCCTGTCGTTCGGCTCGGACAACGTCGACCTCTTCTCCCGGGACCGCTCCCGCGAGGAAAGCGTCCGCGGCATCCTCCCCGGCGGCATCGTCCAGGGCCAGAACATCCGCAACCTCTTCAGCAGCCTCCTGCCGGGCTATGGCGGGGAGATCGACTTCCTCCGGCTGCCGATTCCCTTCGTCTGCGTCGCGACCGACGCCGTCAGCGCCTCGCCGAAGGTCTGGCACTGCGGCAACCTGATCGACGCGCTGCGCTCGACGATGTCGATCCCGGGCCTTTTCGCACCGCTGCGCAAGGACGGGATGATCTTGATGGACGGCGGCCTCATCGACAATTTCCCCGCTGCGATCGCCCGCAAGATGGGCGCGGACATCATCATCGGCGTCGACATCTCCTCTCCCGGCGATTCGGAAGCGCCGATCAACAGCCTCCTCGACATTGTCAGCCACCTGATGGACCTGATCGGCGAGGACTCCTACAACGAAGGCGTCGCCCAGTCCGACCTGTACATCCGCCCGGACATTTCCGGCTACAGCATGCTCAGCTTCGATGCCCGCAGCATCGACTCGCTGATCCTGCGCGGCGACAAGGCCGCGAAGGAACACGCCGCGGAGATCCAGGCCCTGCGCCAGGCGCTCGGGCGCGCCCCGCGGCCGAAGAACGCCGTTTCCGTCAACACGGCGGACCACGCCGTCCAGATTTCCGGAATCAGCTTCAGCGGCGTGAACAGCGTCGATGACGGGAGATACCTGCTGGAGCTGCTGAAGCTCGGCCATACGGTCAGCAAGGCGGACCTGGACCGCGCCGTCTATACCCTGAAAGGCACCTCCGCCTTCGAAAGCGTGACCTACAGCCTCATCGGCGAGAAGGAACCCTTCCTCCTCCAGTTCGACTGCGTCCGCGCCCCCGTCCACCAGTCCGGCGTCAGCTTCCGCTTCGATACGGAGGAAAACGCGTCCCTGCTGCTGATGCTCGGCCTGAACGCCCACCGCCTGACGGGCCACCACCTCGACCTGACCGGCCGCCTCGGCCTGCGCTCTTCGCTGGACGCGGACTATTCCTACCGGACCCAGTCCGGCTTCAGCCTCGGCACGGAAGTGCTACTCAGGCGCACTCGGAACGTGGATTTCAACCTGGACCCCCGGCAATTCCAGGCGGATTTCAACCACATCCGCGGCGACGCCTACCTGGCGATGACCCGCTGGAACCTGGCCGACGTGCGCCTGGGCGCCCGCATCGAACAGTTCAACTTCACCTCCGTGCTCTCCGACCAGAACGGTCCCGCCGACTTCAAGCGCAAGCACGCCTATGCCAGCCTGTACGCCCAGACGCGCCTGGATTCCTATGACATCGCGTATTTCCCGCGCTCCGGCGCCCGTTATTCGCTGGGTGGCCAGTGGTTCTTCGCGGACCTGCGGGAGGAACGCGGCGGCTTCTATGTGCTGAACGCCGATTTCCAGACCGCTGCCAGCATCGGCCGCTTCACGGTCCTGCCGAGCCTCGCCGCCCGGTATATCTCGGACGACGTTCCCGTCCTCGACAACTTCCTCTCGGTCAAGCTGCCCGGGCGCACGCTCGACCAGCAGATCGCCTTCGCCGGCGTCAACAGCGCCTTCCGGCGCAACCGCCTGCTCTCCGTCGCCGGTCTGGACCTGCGCTGGCAGATCGCCTCGAAACACTATGTCACGGCGACCGGCCAGTATCTCCGCGACGCGGCGGACCTGCGGGACTACCTGAACGTCCACGCGGCCGGACAGGCGCTCGGTTTCGCTCTCGAATATGCCTACAATACCTACATCGGCCCGATCCGGGCGGATGTCCACTGGTCCAGCCTGACGAAATCCGTCGGGGTCTATCTGGGCATCGGCTTCGATTTCTAGAACTTATCAGATATGCGCATCCGTCCTTTCCTTGCCGCGGCAGCCGCGCTGCTGCTCGCTGCGACCCTCTCCGCCGCCGATATCCAGCGGATGGAACCCCCGTTCTGGTACGTCGGGATGAAGAATCCCACCCTCCAGGTCCTGTTCTACGGCAAGAATATCTCTGCCGCCGAAGTATCCCTTGCCGACTATGCCGGCGTCCGGATCCGGGAAGTCGCGAAGTCAGCCAACCCGAATTACCTCTTCGTCTACCTCGAGGTCCGGCCCGAGGCGAAGCCCGGCAGCCTGACCTTCCTGTTCAAGGAAGGACGCCGCACGACCCGCCAGTCCTTCGAACTGCGCTCCCGCAATACGAAGCCCGGCGCCCAGGGATTCACCTCGAAGGATGTCCTGTATCTGATCATGCCGGACCGTTTCGCCAACGGCGACCCGTCGAACGATACCTATGAGGACTTCGGCGTGAACCGTGCACAGGGCGGCGGCCACCACGGCGGCGACCTGAAGGGCATCCGGGACCATCTGGACTACCTCGACGCGCTCGGCGTGACCGCCATCTGGCTCAACCCCGTCCAGTTCAACCGCAGCAACGCCTCCCACGGCTATGCGATTTCGGACTTCTACCGGATCGATCCGCGCCTCGGCTCGAATGCGGAGTACTGCGACCTCGTGGACGCGGTCCACGCCCGCGGGATGAAGGTCGTGATGGATATGATCTTCAATCACTGCGGCAGCACTCACTGGTGGATGGAGGACATCCCGGACGCGGACTGGTTCAACCAGAACGACTACGCCGCCCGGGTGGGGGAGCGGATGCGTTCCCAGCAGCAGGCCGCGGCGCAGCCCCGGCCGCAGCAGCCTCCGCAGGGGCAGCAGTCCCAGAATGCCCCGCGCGGCCGCGGCAACGACGGCCTCGTCACGACGACCCATTATAAGTGGACGCTGATGGACCCGCATGCCCCGCAGAGCGAAAAGGACATCCTGCTGGACGGCTGGTTCTCAGGCGGAATGCCGGACCTGAACCAGCGCAACCGTTACCTGGCCGATTATCTGATCCAGAACAGTCTCTGGTGGATTGAATACGCCCGCATCGACGGCATCCGCATGGATACCTATCCGTATGCCGATTATGACTTCATGGCCCGCTGGTGCAAGGCGATCGACCGGGAGTATCCGGATTTCAACATCGTCGGCGAGGGCTGGTACCCGCGCAATTCCGCCGCCGGATGGTGGCAGCACGACTCCGAGTTCAACGACGACGATTCCGAATTGAAGACGGTGATGGATTTCGACCTGACCTTTACGACGCAGCGTGAGATCCTGAAGGAGAGCAACACCTCCGAAGGGTCGGAAGCCGGCCTCTTCAAGATGTACGAGACGCTGACGCAGGATTTCCTGATTCCGGACCCGCAGCACGTGCTCGTCTTCCTCGACAACCACGACATCTCCCGATTCATGCAGGACGGCGATCCGCTCTGGAAGTTCAAGCAGGGCCTCGCGTTCCTGCTGACGACCCGTGGGATCCCGCAGATCTATTACGGGACGGAGATCGCGATGACGGGGGACAAGTCCAAGGGCGGCGATGCCCAGGTCCGCAAGGACTTCCCGGGCGGCTGGAAAGAGGACCCGGCGAGCGCCTTCACGGCCGCCGGCCGCACGGAGTTCCAGAACGCATGCTGGGATTTCGCGAGCCGTCTGCTGCATTTCCGGCGCAGCTCCAAGGCGCTGACGGAAGGGAAGTTAATCCATTATACGCCCGACAACGCGACGAAGTGCTACGTCTACGCGCGGATCGCCGGCGCTGAAAAAGTCCTCGTCATCCTCAGCGGCAGCGACACCGACCGCACCCTCGACCCGAAGCGCTTCTCCGAAGTCATCGGCTCCGCGACCCGCGGCACCGACGTCGTGACCGGAGCGGTCCTCGACCTCTCCGCACCCCTCACCATCCCCGCCCGCTCCGCCTTCGTCCTCCGCCTCCAATAACCGGGTTCACGGCGGAAAGATACGGCTGTTCCCCAAACCTTTCGGGTGCTTTGCACCCTCGTCCCACCGCAAGCGGTCCCCCCGCTCATACGGCCGCGGGCGGCCATAGGTTTGGGAAACAGCCGTATCTTTCCGCAGCCTGGCCTATCCCGTGAAACAGCTCCATCAATCTATCGGAGGGGGTGCAGGGGGTTGGGAAGGACAGAGCTGTCGAAGACAGCTTCTGCAGCCGTTACTCGGAGAGGAACGGCTGCAGGAATTCGGCGATGCGGTCGAGCCAGGTGTAGCTGCCGGTGCCGGGGGAGGCGCTGGCCTGGAAGCAGTGGGGACGGAGGGCGAGCGTATGGAGTTCGCTCTGGAGGCCCATCGCGCGCAGTTTTTCCCAGGCCTTGACACTGTTCATCGCGGCCCAGCCGTCGGCGTCGCCGTGGATGAAGAGCATCGGGGCCGTATCCAGGTCAAAGGAGAATTCCGGGGCGAGGACGGCGGAATCGTCGTTGCCGCCGGTCGTGTTGTTGCGCTCGAGGCCGTCCGTGAGGGCGTAGGCCGGGTAGATGCCGATACCCCACTGGACCTTGCAGGAGATGCGGTCGATGGCATCGATGGGGAAGTAGGAGCGGTGGCGGGAGGAGGTTACGCCCATCAGGGTCAGGTGGCCGCCGGCGGAGGAGCCCATGATGCCGATGCGGTCCGGGTCGAGGCCGCGGGAGGCGGCTTCGCTGCGGACGATGCGGATCGTGCGCTGGAGGTCCTGCCAGGCGGTCGTGTGCTTTGCGAGGCCTTTCGGGCGCGGGGTGCGGTATTTCAGCGTGACGACTGTGACGCCCATCGCATTGAGGTAGCGGCGTGCCGGCGCGACTTCGAAACCGTCGGGACCGTTGCCGGTATAGCTGCCGCCGGAGTAGATGATCTGGATGGCGCCCGTGGTCTTGTGGACCGGGATGTGCCATTCCAGGTACGGAGTGCACTGGTCTTCCTGGGGGTCGGGCATCCGGCCGGCGGGCCAGATGTCTTCGACGATCAGGTCCGCACGGGCGCCGTCGTCCGGGAAGCGTTTCATCAGGTCCTCCTCCGGGGCGAGCGGGCCGAGGAAGCCCATCTGCGTCAGGAACTCGATGCCGCGTTCGAGGCCGTAGGCGCCGTGGCCCTTGTCCGGGTAGAGGTGGAGCTCCGCGGGGATCTTACGCTTACGCAACTCCCTGTATACCAGGGTCGAACCGTTGGGAGAGTAGATGTCTGCGCCGCCGTGGTGGAGGCTCATCGGACAGGTTTTCCCGTCGAAGCGGAAGACCTCGCTCAGCCGGACGTCGGGGCCGTAGCCTTCGCGGGTCGCCGGGGTGCCGGACTCCGCGTCCGTCGTGACGTAGGCGGGTGCGTTTACGATCGCCCAGTTGATGTGGCAGGGAATCTCGTCGAGGGCGTCGACCTTCGCGTAGGCGGGCGTCTGGGAGCTGGTCGCCAGCAGCAGGGCGAGGTGGGAGCCGGCGGACATCGAGATGGTCCCGATCTTCTCCGGGTCGAAACCGCGCCGGGCGGCTTCGCTGCGGACCAGGCGGACGGCGCGCTGGGCATCCTCCCAGGCGGTCTGGTAGATCGGCAGTCCGACGGGCCGGGGCGTCCGGTAGACGAAATTGACGCACTGGATGCCGCGCGCGGTGAGTTCCTTGTGCCAAAGGTCGATCAGGCCGACGTCGCAGCAGTTCTGGTAGGAGCCGCCGGAAATCAGGATCATGCAGGCGTCGTTGTCGACGGACGGGTCCGGCGCCTCGAACCATTCGAGGTAGGCGGTCCTGTGGGCTTCGGGCCTGAAGCCGGGTTCTCCGGCTTCGTCGGTCATCGCGGCGATCTGGTGCTGCTGGCTGTCCGGCATTTTCCCTGCCGGCCAGACGGGCTCGCGCTCCCAGCCGGACAGCGGCAGGACGAGCAGCGAGAACAAAAGGACGAGGATTCTTTTCATGGCATAACAAAAATAACTATATTTGAAACAAGCACCACATGATTGCACGATGAAAAGACATTTTCCTTTGGCTGCGGCCCTCGCCGCACTCCTTCTTTCCGTTGCCGCCGCGGCGCAGACGACCCCGATGCCGCAGCTGACCTGGCAGAAAGGCCATCCGCTCCTGCTCGTCGACGGCAAACCTTACCTCATTCTCGGCGGCCAGTGCGGCAACTCCTCGAACTGGCCCGGAACGCTGCCGGGCGTCTGGGAGACGATGCGGCAGATGAACGCCAACACGCTTGAAATCCCCGTCTACTGGGAGGAGATCGAACCGGTCCGCGGGCAGTACGATTTCCGCTCCGTGCAGCGCCTGCTGGACCAGGCCCGCGAGCAGAAGATCCGCCTCGTGCTGCTCTGGTTTGCGACCTGGAAGAACGGCAGCAACCACTATATGCCGGAATGGATGAAGCTGGATTCGAAGAAGTTCCCGAACATCGTCGGGAAAAACGGGAAGCCGGTCGATTCCCCCTCGCCGCATATCACGGAAGCGATGGAACTGGACGCCCGGGCGTTCGCGGCCCTGATGCAGTATCTCAAGGATGCCGACCCGCAGCATACCGTGATCATGGTGCAGGTCGAGAACGAACCGGGCGCCTGGGACAGCGTGCGCGACTACTCGCAGGCGGCGGAGAGGCTTTTCGCCGGCGAGCAGGTGCCGGCCGCCCTCCTCAAGCCCGACGTGCTGAAGGAACTGGGCGGAACTGCAAAGAAAGGAACCTGGAGCGAAGTTTTCGGCGAGCGGGCGGATGAGTATTTCCACGCCTGGCACGTCGCCTCCTATATCGGCTATGTCGCTGCAGCCGGCAAGGCGGTCAATCCGCTGCCGCTGTATGTCAACGCCGCCCTGCGCAACCCGCTGACGAATCCGCCGGCGACCCAGTACGAGAGCGGCGGCCCGACCGACAACGTGATCGCGATCTACAAGGCCGCGGCCCCCGCGATCGACCTCTGCGCCCCGGACATCTACCTGCGCGGCGATGCCAACTACATGACGGTCATCGACCTGTATTCCCGTCCGGACAACGCCCTGTTCGTCCCGGAGACTTCTTCCGGCGCCAGTACGAAGTACCTTTATGAGGTGCTGCGGCGCGGTATCGGCTTCTCGCCGTTCGGCGTGGACCGGAATCCTTCCGGCCACGGCCGCCTCGCCGCCGAGTACCGGCTCCTCCGCCCGATCGTCTCCGACCTGGCGCAGTGGGCGGCGGAAGGACGCGTCTACTCCGCGATCGAGCCTGAGGAGGGCGCGAAAAAGCAGGCCCTCGACCTCGGCGCCTGGCAGGCGGTCCTGACCTTCGGCAGCGGCCGCAGGGGCAACACGCCCGCCGCGTCGCAGGGCGAGCCCGTCGGCAAGGCGATGGTCGTCAAGTTCGGCGAGGGCGATTTCCTCGTGATGGGGACGGACGTCCATGTCAGTTTCCTGCCGCAGGGAAAGGACCAGGGCAAGGCCTGGCATTTCCTCCGCGTCGAGGAAGGCTGTTACGACGCACAGGGGCAGTGGGTGCTCCGCCGCGTGCTGAACGGCGACGAGACCGACTGGCAGGGCCCGTACCTGGGCACGGAACCCGGAATGCTCCGGATCCGCGTCTATGCCCGTGAACCCCGGAAATAATGATTAAAATGCTGATAATGAAGACGAAATTCCTGCTTTACTGTCTGGCTGCCGGCGCGCTGCTGGCGGCCTGCGCCAAACCCTGCAGCCTCGTCTGGACGGAAGGAGAGACGAACGCCGAAACGCGCCTGGCGGACAACACGCTCGTCATCCAGAATCCCCCGAAGGGCACGGACTGGACGATCTGGTTTACCCAGTTCCGGACGCCGGCTGAAATGGCCGAAGGCGCTCCCGCCCATCTGGAGCACATCAACGGAACCCTGTACCGCGTCGTTCCGGACGTGGATACGAAGGGAAACACGATGACGCTGGCCTACGGAGCCCGTCCGCTGGTCAACCGGAGCCGTGCGCCGGAATCCTTCTACCTGCAGGTCAAGGGAAAGGAGCCGGTCAAGCTGGAGTGCACGTATGAATTCCTGCCGGCGGATCCGGTCGTTTCCTTTACTTATACGCCGGTTGAGACAGCCGTTCAGGATATGATCCCGCGCCTGAAGAAGGTCGTCCCGGGCGAGGGGAGCACCGCACTGCCCGCGACGGATCCCGCCGCCGTGACGGTTGCCGGCCAGGTTCCCGGCTGGTACCGCATCCGCATCGACGGGAAAGTCTCCGTCGAGGCCGCGGACGCGGACGGCGCCTGGTACGCCGGTGTCACGCTGGCGAACCTCCGCCGCAATGCCGGCGGCAGCCCGGTCCGGAACATGACGATCGAAGACTGGCCGGACCTGCCGTACCGTGCGATTATGCTCGACGTGAGCCGCAACTTCACGACCAAGGACAACGTCCTGAAACTCCTCGACTTGATGGCCCACTACAAGGCCTCCGCGCTGCATCTCCACATGGGCGACGACGAGGGCTGGCGCCTCGAGATCGCCGGCCTGCCGGAGCTGACCTCGTACGGCTCCCGCCGCGGGATCCCGGTCCTGAATGAAGACGGGACCGTCAGCGAACCGGACTGTCTGGCGCCCGCTTTCGGCGACCAGCTCGGCAGCGGATTCTATTCCAAGGCCGATTATATCGAGATCCTCCGCTATGCGGCGGACCGCCATATCGCCGTGATTCCCGAATTCGACATGCCCGGCCACTCCCGCGCGGCCATCAAGTCGATGGCGATACGGGCTGCAGCCACCGGTGAAAACTGCCTCCTGACCGATCCGGAAGACACGTCCGTCTACAATTCCGCCCAGGATTTCAACGACTGTGCACTCGACGTTTCCCTTCCGGCCGTCTATGCCTTCATCGGGAAGGTCTTCGACGCCACCATCGCGATCTATCAGGAAGCGGGCGTTCCGCTGCCGGCGATCCACGTCGGCGGCGACGAAGTTCCGGACGGCGCCTGGACCGGCTCGCCTTCCTGCAAGAGGCTGATGGCGGAGCAGGGAATGACCGACATCCAGCAGCTGAAGGATTACTTCGTCTCCCATGTGCTCGACATCGCCGAGGCGCGCGGCGTGAAGCTCGCCGGCTGGCAGGAGCTGGCCCAGCACCTCGCCCCCGCGACGCTGGCCCGCCTCCAGAAGAACCTGTATTTCGTCAATATGTGGCGGAATTCCCGCGGGGTCGACGAGCTCCCGTACCGCTTCGCGAACGAAGGGACGAATGTCGTCCTCTCCTCCTCGTCGAACCTCTATTACGACCTCGCCTACAACTACGGAAAGCTCGAACGCGGCCACTCCTGGGCCGGATTCGTCGACGAGCGCCGCGGCTTCTCCTACCTCCCGTTCAGCATCTACAAGTCCGTCCGCTGGGATGACCGCTGCCGGATGACCGACATCTCGAAAGCGGGCGTCGGCAAGACTGCGCTGGAGCCGGGAGCCGCCAGCCACATTATCGGTGTCTCCGGACAGCTCTGGGGCGAAACCCTCCGCAGTTTCGACCACGTAACCTATTATCTCTTCCCGAAGGCGGCCCCGCTCTTCGAACGCGCCTGGAACTCCCGTCCGTCCTGGGAGGGCACGACCGCATCCGACGACCCTGCCTTCGTGGAAGACTTCAACCGCTTCTTCAGCATCATCGTGGACCACGAGTATCCGTACTATGAAGCGGAAGGAATCTCTTATCACCGCCACGTCAATGAATAAGCTGCAACTTACCCTGTTCATCTCCCTTGTCGTCACACTGGGATGCATCCTCGTTTCCATGCGCCTGATGAAGGGGAACAAGCCGGAGGAAACGGAGCCGTACGCTCCGAAATTCTGCCAGTTCGAGATCATCCAGACCACCTGCCCGGAGGTGTCCGGACTCTGTCTCGCGCCGGACGGCGTCGGCCTGCTCGCCGCGTCGGACGAGGACGGCGTCTATTACATTGCCCCCGACGGGACGACGACGCCGTTCTACACGGAGAAGAACCTCGACTGCGAGGGCGTCACCGTCAACCCTGCGACGGGAGACGTCTATTATATTGTCGAGCGCAAGCAGGAGTTGCGCCGCCTCCGGGGCCCGGAGTACAACCAGTCCGAGCTGCTCTTCGTCTTCGAGGACGTCGGGCTCCATACGAACAGCGGCCTGGAGGGCGTCGCCTGGTACCGGGACGATATCCTTTTCGTCGGCAACCAGAAGCGGCCCAGCCTGCTGATGCAGTACTCCCTGCAGGAGAACCGCATCCTGTCGGGTTGCCTGACCCAGACGTCGGAAATCGCGGACCTGTGCTATGATCCGGTCCGCGACGTGCTCTGGGTGATGGACAGCGACGCGTACACGATCAACCTCTGCACGACGGAAGGGGAGATCCTGCAGTCCTGGCCGGTCCCGTACATCGCGAACGCGGAAGCGGTCTGCGTCGACCACGCGCGCGGCTGCCTCTGGATCGGCGACGATACGACCAGCCGGATCTTCAAAATGGAATTCGAGGGCCTCTAGAAGGAGACTTTTACATAGACGGGAAGATGGTCCGAGGCTGCCTGCAGCCTCGGATCTTCTTTTCCGGAGGGGACTCCGCCGGCCCGGACGCGGACCGGGGCGGAATCGCGGAGGTGGAAGATGTAGTCGATGCAGATGTGGGGCTGCTGCGAATCGTAGGTGAACTGCTCCGGAGAAAGGGGTTCCCAGGCCTCCAGGAGGGCGGAAACGGTGGCGGAGCCGGGGGCCGCGTTCATGTCTCCGCAGAGGAAGACGGGCTTGCGGCAGGCGGGGTAATGTTCCCGGAACCAGGCGTTGATCCGTTCCGCCTGAAGGGTTGACGCCTGCGCCCCGCGGTGGTCGAGGTGGGTTGCCGCAAAGATGCAGTCGCGGGTTTCGATGACCGCGACGCTGCGCGGTTCGCTGCCGTCGAAGACGGGAAGGGCGATGTGGTCCCGCCGGAGGACGGGCATGCCCGCGACGATGCCGTTGCCATAGGCGCCGCCCGCATAGGGGAAGGCGGAGGCAAAGTGGTAATCAGGGGCGCCCAGCGCGTCCGCCAGGGAGGCGAGCTGGTAGAAACCGTGGCGGCGGTTGCAGCTGTCGAGTTCGTTCAGGCCGATCAGGTCCGCGCCGAGGCCGCGGAGGATGTCCGCCACCTGGGGGATGCTGTTTTCCGTGTATTTGCCGAAGGCGCCGACGTTGTAGCTGACCAGGGTCAGTTCGCGCCGGCAGGAGGCGAGGAGCAGGAGGACTCCCACGAGCAGGAGAATGCGTTTCATGGCGCTAAGATAGGGAATTCGGGGGATTGTTAAAAACGATGTTGAAAAGTTCCATCGGAAGGGTTTGTAAATCCGTCCGAATAGGGCGAATTTTACACTGCGATTTCGCCCCCATAAGTGGCGAAGTCTTTTTTCGATACCACGTATATAATTAATAATCACGTATATATTAAGAATTAGATATGGACGTACGTAAAACCAACGGTTCCTTCGAAGAATTCGACCGGGAGAAACTCATGAACGGAATCCGACTTGCCTATGTGACGACCGGCCAGCCCTGCCCGGAGGACGTAGTCGTTTCCATTGCCGACAACCTGTATATCTACGACAAGATTTCCAGCCAGGAAATCCGCCGCCAGGTCGTGGACTCCCTGATGTCCATCAACAAGAAGGTCGCCCTCTCGTATATCGAGACCTTCGACCGGGGCATGGACCTGCGCAAGAAGAACGACTTCATCCGGGATTACATCAAGGCTTCCAACGCCGCGACCGGCTCAATTTTCGACTCGAACGCCAACGTGACGAGCAAGAACATCGTGACCCTCGGCCACGAGCTCTACAAGGAGAACAACATCAAGCAGAACCGCTACATCATGCAGGACAAGATCAAGGCCCTGTACGGCCGTGCGATGGCGAAACAGTACATCGACGACCTGGAGTCCCACGTCCTCTACAAGCACGACGAGAGCGGCACCCCGGGCTATCCGTACTGCGTCGCGATCACGATGTACCCGTTCCTGGAGTCCGGTCTGCGCCAGCTCGGCGGCGTTTCCGTCGCCCCGACCGACCTGAAGTCCTTCTGCGGCGAGTTCATCAACCTCGTCTACTCCATCTCCTCCCAGTTCATGGGCGCCGTGGCGACCCCGGAATTCCTGATGTACCTGGACTACTTCATCCGCAAGGACTACGGCGACAATTACCTGGAGCGCCTCGACGAGGTCGTCGAAATCAACCGCAAGAACCGGACGCTGACCAAGGTCATCGACAACTGCTTCCAGCAGGTCGTCCATTCGATGAACATGCCCGCCGGCAACCGCGGCTACCAGACCGTGTTCTGGAACATCGGCTA
>JAFRVZ010000049.1 GCA_017438265.1 Bacteroidales bacterium | reverse complement strand
CCGTCCTGCGGAGCGCGCCGTCGCCCGAGCTGCTGGCCCTGCGGGGCCCGGCGGTGAAGGTCCGCGCGGGCGCGACGCCCGCGAAGCTCTTCGCCGCACCCCGCCAGGCCTGTGAACTCGTCGTGCGTTTCACCGCCCCGAGGAAGGGTGAGGCGGCCTTCGTCCTCTCCAACGCCGCCGGCGAGCAGGTCCGCTTCGCCTTCGACGCCGTGGCCGGTACCTTCACGATGGACCGCACCGCCGCCGGCGAATCCGGCTTCAGCCGGGAATTCCCGGCCGTGACGGTCGCCCCGACCGCCGCCTCCGGCCGCGTCGAACTGCGCCTCCTGCTCGACAGCTGCAGCATCGAGGCCTTCGGCCCCGACTTCGCGATGACCAACCTCGTCTTCCCCTCCGCCCCCTACAACGAGATCCGCTCCGTCGGCTCCGCCCGCCTCGACCTTACCCTCTACCCCCTGGCGCCGTAACCCCGCCGCCGTAACGCCGCCGCCGTAACCCCGCCGCCGCTGCCCCTGCCCCTAATGCGCTCCCGCCCCGCCCCTGCCCGGAGCCCGGCAGACACATTCAGGGCCGAATTGTGTCTCTTGCGAGCCAAATGGGCGCCGGCAGACACATTCAGGGCCGGATTGTGTCTTTTGCGAGCCAAAAGGGCGCCGGCAGACACATTTGAGGCCGGATTGTGTCTTTTCCAGGCCGTGCATGACGGAGGAAGCAGAAAAAGCAATTTTTCTGAGTCGGCGTTTTTTCGACGATCTCAGGAAAACTGCTTTTTCTGCGTTCTGAGTCGGCGTTTTTCGACGATCCCGGGAAAATAGTTTTCTTGCTGATATAAATAATAAAGAAAACTGTTTTTCTGCGGGGGCATTTTCGTATCTTCGTGGGAAGACTGATATTTTGGCTTATGGGAAAGAGATTCATTTGGGCCGCCGTGGCCCTGCTGGGGCTCGGTTGGGGCCTGCGGGCGGCGGAGACGGTGCCGGCGGCGGAACTGCAGCCGGGCGATACGCTGCGGGTGCTGGCGATCGGGAACAGCTTTTCGATGGACGCCGTGGAGCAGAACCTCCACGAGTTGGGCGCCGCCGACGGGGTGGTGCTGATCGTCGGGGACATGTATATCGGCGGCTGCTCGCTGGAGCGGCACTACAACAATGCCAGGGGCGATATCGCGGATTATGAGTACTGCAAGGTGTTCGCCGACGGGAGCAAGGTGCGGCGGCCGAAGACGACGCTCGCATATGCGCTCGCGGATGAGCCTTGGGACTGCGTGTCCTTCCAGCAGGTGAGCCAGGAGTCGGGGCGGTATGACTCGTTCCTGCCGTACCTGCCGGAGCTGATGAAGTATGTCAGGGCGCGGGTGCCCGCGGGCGCGAAGTTCTACTGGCACCAGACCTGGGCGTACGAGGGCGGGGTCGTCCACGACGGCTTCGCCAACTACGACCGCAGCCAGAGCAAGATGTACAACGCCATCATGGAGGCCTCGGAGCGGGTCTGCCGGGAGTACGGGCTGACCGTGATCCCGTCCGGGACGGCGATCCAGAACCTCCGGGGGACGGCCGTCGGGAACGACAACGTGACCCGGGACGGCTTCCACCTGAACAATACCGTCGGCCGCTATACCGCGGCCTGCACCTGGTACGAGGCGCTGACGGGCCGCAACGTCCTCGGCAACCGCTATACGGTCGCCTACATCAGCCCGGAGCAGGTTCCGGCGGCGCAGAGCGCGGCCCATGAGGCCGTGCGCAAGCCCTTCGCCCGGACCGACCTCGGCATCGCGCGCCCGGAGGCGAACTACGACGAGAGCAGGATTCCGCCCTATACGCTGCCGGATCCGCTGACTTTCGCGGACGGGAAGAAGGTCCTGACGCCGGAGCAGTGGATGGCCCGCCGGCGCCCGGAGCTGCTGAAGCTGTTCGAGACCGAGATGTACGGCAAGGCGCCCGGCAGGCCGGAGAAACTCCATTTCAAGCTGCTGAAACGCAATGACAACGCCTTCGGCGGCAAGGCGGTCCTCAAGGAGGTCGGCATCTATTTTACCGACAACGAGAGCCAGTACATCCGCCTCCTCGTCCTGACCCCGAAGGCGGCGAAGGGTCCGGTTCCGGCCTTCCTCGGCATCAATTTCATGGGGAACCACGCGATTTCCACGAATGAGGAGATTACGATGATCGGGCGCGACGAGTACGCGCGCTTCGGCCGCTACGAGGAGTACCCGCGGGGCGAGAACGCGCGCCGCTGGCCGGTCGAGATGATTCTGGACCGCGGCTACGGCCTCGCGACTTTCTTCCGCTCCGACATCGATCCGGACTGGGACGATTCCTTCGTCAACGGCGTCCACCGCCTGTTCTACAAGAACGGCAAGCTCCATCCGGAGGATGACGAATGGGGCACCGTCGCCGCCTGGGCCTGGGGGCTGAGCCGGGCGCTGGATTATCTGGAGACCGATGCGGACGTGGACGGGACGAAGGTCGCCGTCCTCGGCCATTCGCGCCTCGGCAAGGCGGCGCTCTGGGCCGGCGCGACGGACCCGCGCTTCGCGATGGTCGTCTCGAACTGCTCCGGCTGCGGCGGCGCCGCGATCTCCCGCCGGGCGGTCGGCGAGACGGTCCGTGTGATCAACAATTCATTCCCGCACTGGTTCTGCGGCAATTTCAAGAAATACAACGACAACGAGGGCTTCCTGCCGTTCGACCAGCACGAGTTGCTGGCGCTGATCGCGCCGCGGCCGCTCTGCGTCGCCAGCGCGACGCAGGACGCCTGGGCGGACCCGGCGGGCGAGAAGCTCGCCGCCGACGAAGCCCGGAAAGTCTATGACTTCCTCGGCGCCGGCGACCGTGTCCAGTACCACACCCGCGAGGGCGGCCACGACATTGTCGCCTACGACTGGAACTATTACCTCGACTTTGCCGACCGCTTCGTCAGGTAGCCCTCCCGGCGCTTACAGGGACGGGTCACCGAGGATTTCGCGGCAGTAGTTGTAGCCGTAGTTGTCCAGGACCTGGAACTGGTGGTTGACCACGTCGCCGAGGAAGCGGTCGTAGTCGCGGTTCTCCGGGGTGCACCACTGGATTTCGGCCAGCGCGAACATGCGCGGGAGCAGCATGTACTCCAGATATTCGTTGCTTGCGATGTACTCGGTCCAGAGGTTGGCCTGGACGCCGAGGATGTGCTTGCGGGCGGAGGCGTCGATGCCCTCGAAGGGCTCGAAACTGTAGACTTTCTCGAGCGGGAGGTAGCCGCCGATGGCCAGCGGGGATTTCTCCTTGTCCTGGGACTGGTAGTAGTCGAAGTAGAGGTAGGTCGTCGGGGTCATGATGGCGTCGAAGCCGTTGTTCGCGGCCTTCACGCCGCCGTCCACGCCGCGCCAGGACATCACGGTCGCGCCCGGCGCCAGCTGGCCTTCCAGGATTTCATCCCATCCGATGATCTTCTTGCCCTTGCCGGCGAGGAAGGTCTGCACGCGCGCGGTCACGTAATTCTGGAGGAACTGCTCCGCCGTGAACTCTTCCGTGGCCTTGATGCCGAGGGCGGCGATCAGCGCCTGGCACTCCGGGCACTTCTGCCATTCCGTCTTCGGGCACTCGTCACCGCCGATGTGGATGTATTCGGAGGGGAAGAGCTCCGCCACTTCGGCGAGGACGCCCTCCAGGAAGTCGAACGTGGTTTCCTTGCCCGGGCAGAGGACCTGCGGGGAGATGCCCCAGCGGCGCCATACTTCGTAGGGACCGCCGGTGCAGCCCAGCTCCGGATAGGCCGCCAGGGCGCCGAGCATGTGGCCCGGGAGGTCGATTTCCGGGATGATCTCGATACCGAGGGAGGCGGCATAGGCGATGACTTCCCGGATCTGGTCCTGGGTATAGAAGCCGCCGTAGGGGATGCCGTCGTTGCTGTTGCGGTCCTTGCCAATCTGGGTGCCGGTGCGGACGGAGCCGATCTCGGTCAGGAGCGGGAAGCGCTTGATTTCGATGCGCCAGCCCTGGTCGTCGGTCAGGTGCCAGTGGAAGCGGTTCATCTTGTAGGCGGCCATGATGTCGAGGTAGCGCTTGACCTCCGCGACGCTGAAGAAGTGGCGGGAGCAGTCGAGGTGCATGCCGCGGTAGCCGAAGCGCGGGGCGTCCTGGATTGACAGGCACGGGATGAACCAGTGGGCCTGCTTCGGGGTCTTGCCGTAGATGGCGGGCGGGAGCAGCTGCTTGAGGGTCTGGATGGCGTAGAGGACGCCGAAGTGGCTCGACGCGCGCACGACGAGGGCCTTCTTGCCGACCTCGATGGTATAGGCCTCCGCGCCGAGGCTGCCGTCCTTCAGGAAGTAGAAGCCCTTGCCCTTGCCGTCCGCGACGGCACGTTCGACGCCCGGCGTCGCCGCATACGAGCTGCTGCGGCCGCTGGTCATCGAAAGCTGGCTGGCGAAAGCCGCGACGGCCTTGCGCGCCGTGTCGTTGAACGCCGGATCGCAGTTGACCGGGGCGCCCGTGGCCTTGAATTCTCCCTTGAGCAGGGTAACCTTCTCCGGGCGCGGGACGATGCTGACCTGGACTTCTTTGGCAGCCGCCGACAGGCTCAGCAGCGCCAGGGTGAGGATGAACAGTGTCTTTTTCATATCGGTTAATAGATTAAATATCCAAGGAATCCGGCGACGACGATAATCAGGATCGGGTGGACCTTCCATTTCCACGCGGCGAGGAAGGCGGCGGCGAGGATCATCCAGCTCTGCCAGTCCGGGAAGCTCTCCTCGATCACGGAGACCCGGTAGCCTCCCTCGAAGGAGACATTCAGTATCAGCACCAGCGCCGCGGCGCCGATCAGCCCGATCACCGTCGGCCGCAGCATCTTCATCGTATCGCGGAACACGGCGTTCTCCTTGATGCGGTCATACGCCTTCACCAGCGCCAGCACGATCAGGAAGGAGGGGAGCACGACGGCCGTCGTCGCCACCAGCGAGCCCAGGAAGCAGCCCGCAGGCCCCGCGCCCGTCCCTTCGAGCACGCTGTAGCCGATATAGGTCGCGCTGTTGATGCCGATCGGCCCCGGCGTCATCTGCGAAATCGCCACGATGTCCGTGAACGCCGCCTCGGTAATCCACCCGTGGACGTCCACCACCATGTGCTCGATCAGCGTCAGCATCGCATAGCCGCCGCCGATCGTGAACGCGCCGATCAGGAAAAAGGTCAGGAACAGCTGCACGAAAATCATTTCCGGAGCCCCTCCCGGCGCTCACGCCACCAGCTGATGCCGACGGCGACGGCAATGCTGACCAGCAGCACATAGACCGGCGACACCTTCAGGAAGGCGATCAGCCCCAGCGTCACCGCGGTGATGCTCCACGCGAGCACGCTGTGGTTCGACTCCTTCGCCATCCGGAGCATCGGCACCGCGATCAGCGCGACCACGGCGGGGCGGATGCCCTGGAAGATGCTGACGACGGCGGGGACGTCCTGGTAGCCGGTAAAGAACATGGCGATCAGCAGGATGATCAGGAAGGAAGGCAGGCAACTGCCGAGCGTGGCGACGACGCTGCCCCGGGTCCCGCGGATCTTGTAGCCCGTGAAGATCGAGATGTTCACGGCCAGTAGGCCCGGCGCGGACTGCGCCAGCACGAGGATGTCCGGGAATTCCTCCTCGGAAATCCAGCCGCGCCGGATGATTTCCTCCCGGATCAGGAGGATCATCGCGTAGCCGCCGCCGATCGTGAACGCGCCGATTTTCGCGAATACCAGGAACAAATCCCGCAGGGGAACCGCTTGTCTGCTTTCCATAACCGTTTACAAAGATAATTCTCTAAAAAAAATAAGCAAAAAGTTTGGCGGGAAAGAAAAAGTAGTTATCTTTGCAGCCCGCTTGAAAAGAAAGCGGACTGTTCATTGAAAATATTGAAAGATAAGTACAACAAGTACCGAGAACAAATGAATCGAGAGCGTTGATTTCTTTGGAAATTGAAAGCGTCAGGACAAGCTTAGTGAAATAAAAATTATACAAAGAAGAGTTTGATCCTG
>JAFRVZ010000048.1 GCA_017438265.1 Bacteroidales bacterium | reverse complement strand
GCGATATCCCACAAAAGGGCTACTCAGAAAAATAGTCTTTTCGGCTTCCTGCCCCGTCATGCCTGTCATTCCGAGCGCAGCCCCCCCTGTCATTCCGAGTGCAGCCCCCCTGTCATTCCGAGCGCAGCGGGAGGGACGAGCTGTCGAAGACAGCGAAGGGTTTCAGGCAACATAGTATCCCCCCGCCGCCCCCTACCCGTATCCGCAACGCGTAAATCATAAAGCACTGATTATCACTACCCAGCAAAACCGACTTATGCAAATCACATAAGTCCTTTTCATAATCCACGCTGTTCCAGCGCCTTGCAAATAACGCCCACGTCGCTCGCCCCCAGCACTCCCCACATGCCCGGCACTCCTTCCCCTTCCTCCCGGCCCCCAAAAGACACATTTCCACCCGAATTGTGTCTGGCAACCCCCTTCCCGCTCGCAAAAGACACAATCTCGCCCGAATCGTGTCTCCAAACCCCATCCCTGTCCCCACCAGACACATTTCCGCCCGAATCGTGTCTCCCGGACGGCGCTGAGGCGGCGGGCGGCCGCGGGGACGGGGTGGCAGCGCTCGGAATGACAAAAAGCTTATGCTCAGAATGACAGGTCGGGGGCGCGCAGAAGGGCAGAAAGAGGTCTGCTGTTTCCGGAACCTGTGGCCGCCCACGGCCGCATGAGTGGGAGGGGCCCGTAAGCGCAGCGCTGCGGGAGGGGCGAAGGTGGGGCGGAGGAAGGGCGGCTGAGGAAGGGCGGCTGAGGGAGGGATCAGCCGCGTTCGAGTTCGCGGCGGACGTCTTTTTCCTTGATGGACTGGCGCTTGTCGTACTGCTTCTTGCCGCGGGCGAGGGCGATGACGAGCTTGGCGTAGCCGTTGTCGGCGACGAAGAGGCGGACGGCGACGATCGTGAGGCCTTTTTCCTTGTCGGCCTGGCGGAGATGGCGCAGCTCGCGCTTGGTCAGCAGGAGCTTACGGTCGCGCCGGGGCTCGTGCTGGCCCCAGGAGCCCCAGAAGTACTGGGCGACGTTCATGCCGCGGACATAGAGCTGCCCCGACGCATCGAAATAGCAATAGGCATCCTGGAGCGAGGCCTTGCCCGCCCGGATGGACTTGATCTCCGTGCCGGCCAGCACGATGCCGGCGGTGTAGGTCTCCAGGAACTCGTAGTCGAAGGAGGCCCGCCGGTTGCTGACCTGGATTTTGCTTTTCGCTTTCGGCATAGGGTGCAAAGATAGGAATTAAATCGTAACTTCGCCGTATGCCGAAAATGAGATTCACCATCCCCGCCGAGCTGCCGGAGCCGGAGACGCTGGAACCGGCGGCGCTGCTGGAGGACCTGCGCGAGGGCCGGACGGACCTCGTGTGTGTCCTCGGGCCGACGGCCTCGGGGAAGACCCGCGTCGCGGTCTCCCTCGCCCGGGCGCTGAACCGCCTCGCAGGCGCGCCGCTGGCGGAGATTCTCTCCGCCGACTCGCGCCAGGTCTACCGCGGGATGGACATCGGCACGGGCAAGGACCTCTCCGAGTACGGCGAAGTCCCGTACCACCTGATCGACATCCGCCCGGCGGGCAGCAAATACAATGTCTATGAATACCAGCAGGACTTCGCCGCCGCGTACCAGGACATCCTGCGGCGGGGCGGCATCCCGATCCTGTGCGGCGGCACGGGCCTCTACATCGAGGCCGCGACCTGCGGCTACGCCTTCGACAAGGAGCATCCGGCGGTCGATCCCGCCCTGCTCCCGCAGCGGACCTGCTACATCGGCACGCTCGTGGACCGCGAGACCCGCAACGCGCGGATCGACGCCCGCCTCGACGCGCGCCTGGCGGAAGGCCTCGTGGACGAGGTCCGCGGCCTGCTTGCCTCCGGCATCCCCGCCGAAGACCTGATCTACTATGGCCTGGAATACAAATTCGTGACGCAGCACGTCCTCGGCCAGCTCAGCTGCGAGCAGATGCGGACCCTCCTCGCCAACGCTATCCACCAGTTCGCCAAGCGCCAGATGACCTGGTTCCGCGGCATGGAGCGCGACGGCCGCCGCATCCACTGGATCCTCCCGGACAGCGGAATATAGCAGAAAGAACTGTTTTTCTGAGGCGGCGTCAGGGCTGGTGGGAGAAGGTGCGGCGGGGGCCTTCGACGCTGCGCCAGTAGGCGGCATCGAAGTCGGGATAGGCGTAGGGGCCGGCGTGGTCGATAATGAAACTCAGATAGGTGATTTTCAGTCCCATCGCGAGGAACATCTTCTCGTAATAAGTCTGGACCTCGTAGAGCGCGGGCTCCGGAAGCCGGGGTTCACTGCCGTAGAGGTCGTCCGTGCAGGCCGTGAGCTGCAGGCCGTTGGCGGCGGCGACCGCCTTCGTGTACTCGTGGAGGAAGCGGCTGTCCGTCTTCAGGCGCACCAGGCCGCCCGGCGCGAGCATCCTGCGGTAGCGCTCCAGGAAGAGCGGCGAAGTCAGGCGGGAATTCTCGCTCTTCATCTGGGGGTCCGAGAAGGTCAGCCAGATCTCCGAAACCTCGCCGGGGGCGAAGAAGGCGGTGATGAACTCGATGCGGGTGCGGAGGAAGGCGACGTTGCCGAGGGCGGACTCATGGGCCTCCTTGGCGCCTTTCCAGAGGCGGGCGCCCTTGATGTCGACGCCGATGTAGTTGCATTCCGGATTGCGGCGGGCGAGGTCGATCGTGTACTCCCCTTTCCCGCAGCCCAGCTCCAGGACGATCGGGCGGGCGGCGTCGAACATCCGTTCGTTCCAGTGGCCCTTGACCGGATGGTCCTTCAGGGAAAAATAGCCGTCGGAGAGCAGTTCTTCGGCGGAGGGCTGCAGCAGGCAGCGGAAGGTCTCGTTCTCGGCGAACTTGCGGAGTTTCCCGTGTCCCATAGGCTAACGTTTCTTTTCGCGGATGATGCCGACGCCGCGCATCCCCCGGATTTCCGGCAGATAGAGCGCGACCGTCCAGACGCCGGTCTGCGGCGGGACGATGTCGCGGCGGTAGAGCACGCGCCGGCGGGCGGTGTCCCAGAAGACCTGCTCCTCCATCTGCGCCCCGTCCGGCGCGGTCAGCCGCACCACGACCGGGAAGGAGGCCTCCGCCGGCGGGACGGCGAAATCGGTATAAAAGGAAAGGTCGTAACGGCCCTGCGGGTCGTCCAGCGTCATTTCGAAGGTGTACCAGCCGTCCGGCGGCAGCGTGGCGGCGTCGCGGAAGGACTCCTCCACGCGCGGCGCGTGGCAGGCGGCTGCCATCAGCAGCAGGACCGGGAGCAGCAGCCTAGGCTTCATTTTTCGGCTTGCCATTCCCGCCGTTCCCGCCGTTCGAGCCATTCCCGCCATTCCCGCCGCGCTTGTTGCGCCGGCCGCGGCCGTTCTTGCGGCGCTTGGGCTTGTCGAACCGGGTGATGCTGTCGTCGCCGACGGCGGTGATGAATTCCGGCATCCGCGGCTCCGGCTCGGTGCGCAGGGATTCCGGCTTGACGCCGTTGCGGTTCATCCGGATGATTTCCGCGACCTCGGCGGCGTCGAGCGGATACAGGTCGGCGAAGGAACCCTTGTCGTAGGAGAAGTACATGATCTCCTTCAGGATATCGGTCTTCATCAGCCAGGCCTGCCCGTCCTCGAACTCCAGCGGCTCGGAAACCTTCGGAATCCGCGACTGGGCATCCTGATACACAGGCACTTCGTAATTCAGGCAGCACTTCAGCTTCCCGCACTGCCCCGCGAGCTTCTGGGGGTTCAGCGAGAGGTCCTGGCAGCGGGCGGCGGAGGTCGTGATCGACTGGAAGCCGGTGATGTAGTTCGCGCAGCAGAGCTCGCGGCCGCAGACGCCGATGCCGCCGATCAGGCCCGCCTCCTGGCGCGCGCCGATCTGCTTCATCTCGATGCGGATCCGGAACTCCTCCGCGAACACCTTGATCAGCTGGCGGAAGTCCACGCGGCCGTCGGCGATGTAGTAGAAAATCGCCTTCGTGCCGTCGCCCTGGAACTCCACGTCCCCGATCTTCATGTCCAGGCCCATCTCGGCGGCGATGCGGCGGGCGTCGATCATCGTCTCCTGCTCGCGCGCGATCGCCTCCTGCCAGCGGGCGATGTCGGCCGGGCGGGCCTTGCGGTAAATCTTCTGGAAGGTCGTGTTCGCCGGGTCGATGCCCTTGGCGCGCATCTGGCGGAGGACGATCGCCCCCTCGAGGGTCACGATGCCGAGGTCGTGGCCGTTCGCGGCGCCCACGACGACCAGGTCGCCCTGGCGGATGCTCTGGCCGGAGTCATTGATATAGATTCCCTTGCGGGTATTCTTGAAGCGGACTTCGAAGAGGTTCGGGTTCTCGGCCTTGCCGACACCCTTCAGCCAGTCGTGGTCGCCCAGCTTGCAGCAGCCCTGGCGGTATGTACACGCGCGCTCCCCCGTCTCCTCGTCGAGGACGACGGCGCAGCCGCGGCTGCAGTCAAATTGGATGGTCTCGTAGTCGGTATTCATACGGCTAGCATATAGAAACGGTTCACCAGGTCGGTAAACGCGATTTTTTGGTTTACATTTCGTTCCAGGAGCGTCTGCGTCCGGTCGAAAACCCCCGTCGCGGCGCGCGGGAACGTCTTCTTGAAGGAGGCGGCAAGCCGCTCATAATAAGCCTTTTCGGCTTCATTCACCCCGGCGAGCTGTGGCAGCCCCTGCTGGAGCATGAACACCTTCCGCAGGCATGCGCTCCCGTAGCGGCAGAACGCCTTCATCCGGTCGCGGGACGGCAGCGCCGCCATCCGCTCCCCGGCGTCGAGCCCGGCGGAGAGGTCCCGCGCGAGGAGTGCGTCGAGAAGCGCCGCGAAGAGCGCGCGGTAGACCTCCTCTCCCTCGTTCTCCGCCGGCGCGCCGAGCCCCTCCGGGCGCACCCGGAACAGCTGGCAGCGCGAGCGTATCGTCGGGAGCAGCTTCTCCGGCGCATGGGAGATCAGCACGAACAGCGTCCGCTCGGAAGGCTCTTCCAGCGACTTGAGGAGCTTGTTCGCGGCGGCCGCGTTCATCTTCTCCGGCAGGTAGACCACCACCGTCTTCCATCCGCCTTCCAGCGAGTGGAACGCGAGCTTGCCGACGAGGTCGTTCGCCTCGGCGACCGCGATCGCGCTGTTCTTCCCCTCGAAGCCGCAGGCGTCGTCGAGCTGCTCCTCCGTGAAGCGGGGGTTGCGCAGCGCGAGCTCCCGGAATTCGGCGATATAGGTCACGGAGAGCTTGCCCGCGAGGACGGGGAAGACATAGTGGACGTCGGGGTGGATCAGTTTCCCGATCTTGGGACTGTCGTAGAGGCGCCCCAGGAAGGCCTGGCAGAGGACAAAGGCCCCGCCGCCGTCCTCTTCCGAGAAGAGGATGGCATGCGGCACGCGCCCGGAATCCACCATTCCGGCCAGCGCGGCCACGACCGCTTCGTTCCCTTGGATCTCTTCCAGCGTCATACTTTCCTGTCTGCGGAGAAACGCGCAAGCGCCTCCAGGTGGTCCCGGTCTTCGCTCCACGGCAGCGGCGCAAGCGCCTCCACCGCCTTCCGGGCCAGCGCGTCCGCCCGCGCCTCGGCATATGCGATGCCGCCGCGCGCCAGCACGAAGTCCCGGATCATGTCGCAGTATTCCGGATGGTCCGGGATGTCGCCGACCATCCGGCGGATGTCCCGCCCGCGCGCGTCGTCGACCTGCAGCAGGGCGCCGAGCAGCGGGAGGGTGATTTTCTGTTCTTTCAAATCTACGCCGACCGGCTTTCCGAGGGACTGCCCGCCGTCGTAGTCGAGGATGTCGTCGCGGATCTGGAAGGCCAGGCCGAGGCAGCGGGCGTATTCCCGCACCGCCCCCACCGAAGCCTCCGGCGCATCGACCGACATCGCGCCGGTGACACACGCCGTCTCGAACATCGAGGCGGTCTTCGAATAAATGATCCGCATGTATTCGGCCTCGGTCGTATCCCCGAGGGAGGCCTTCTGGAGCTGGAGCATCTCCCCCTCCGCGAGGTCCTGCAGCGTCTTCGAGAACACCCGCAGCACGGCATCCCCCCGCTCCTTCGAGGCAAGGATCGCGTCCATGCAGCGCACCAGCCAGAAATCCCCGACCAGCACGGAGGCCGCCGGTCCCAGCAGCTTCAGCACGGTCGGATGTCCGCGGCGCTCGGCGCTCCCGTCGGCGACGTCGTCGTGGAGGAGCGTGGCGTTGTGGAGCATCTCGACGGCCGCGGCAAAGCGGATGCTGTCCTGCGTGGCCTTCCCGTCCGCAGCGCAGGCCCGGGCGGAGAGCAGCATCAGCGCGGGCCGGATCCGCTTGCCCCCGTGCGACAGGAGGGAAGCGTTCGTGCTGTCCAGCAGCGGGATATCGCTCCCGACGGAAGCGACCAGGGCCGCCTCCAGCGCTTTCCAGTCAGCGCCGAGCCAGACGGGTATCTCTTCTTTCAGCATCGGTCCAGCATCTTTTCAAACTCCTCCGCATCGGAAGGAAACTCCACCAGCGCGCGCGAAGGCGCATCCAGCATACCGCCGCGGACGAAACTGTCCAGCAGCATCCGCAACCCGTCGTAATAGCCCTTGAAGTTGCAGACCAGGATCCGGCCGCCGTACTTCCCGAGCTTCGCGAGGGTCAGCGTCTCGAAGAACTCGTCCATCGTCCCGACACCGCCGGGCAGCACGACCGCCAGGTCGCGCGCCACGGAGCGGATGTGCTCCTTGCGCTCCGCCATCGTGTCGGTCCAGACGAGTTCGGTCAGGTCCGGGTGGGCGTACTGCTGCATGAAGCGCGGCAGGACGCCGACATGGGTCCCGCCGCAGGCTACCGCCTCGTCCGCGACGACCTTCATCGTCCCGCGGACGGTACCTCCCGATACAACGGCAAAGCCCCTGCCGCAAAGGGCGCGGACGACCGCCCGTGCCGCCTCGTTGAAGGCAGGGTCTATGTCGGGGTAGGAGGAGCAGAAGATTGCAGCCGCCTTTCCCATCACCGGTTTATCAGAAGAAGATCGCCGCCGAAAGGCTCAGGCCGCTGAAGCCCTTGCTGTCGGAGAGCGCGGTCTGGACATTCTTCATATAGTCGCCGAAGCCGCACTGGTCGAAGTTCCAGAAGTACTTGAAGGACGCCTGGATATGGCCGAGGAGCATCACGCCGGCGCCGACGCTGAAGCCGTACTCGAGACGGCTGTCGAGGTCGTTGATGTCGAAATCCTTCGCGGTGTTGACGATCCCCTTCACGTCCAGCTTGCCGGAGATGGCATAGCCGACGAAAGGCTCGGCGAAGATATAGGGCTTCAGGGCGATGAGGTCAATCCCCCACTGGAGCTGGACCGGGACCTCGATGTAGCTCATCCGGCCGACGACGTCGGTTCCGGCGATGCCGTAGGTCGTACCCTTGTTGGCGTACAGGATTTCCGGCTGGATCGCGAAACCGAGCACGAGGGGCTGGTTGTAGGCGAAGCCGACGTGGAAGTTCGGAGCGGACTTGACGTTCATTCCGATGTTCTTGATCTCATCCTTGAGGGACATCTGGGACGCAGTATAGCCCGCGACGATGCCGCCCTGGGCGAAAGCCGCCACGGAAACAAAGATCGCAGCGACAGCGATAATGAGTTTCTTCATATTCTAGAGGATAGCGTTGAGTTTGCTTTCGATGTCGGCCTTGGAGACGACGCCGACGCTGCGGTCGACCATCTGGCCGTTCTTGAAGTACATCAGGGTCGGGATGTTGCGGATGCCGCACTGGGTCGCGATGTCTTCCGCATCATCGACGTTGCATTTGGCGACGACCACGCGGCCTTCGTATTCGGCGGCGATTTCGTCGACGGTCGGGCCGAGCATGCGGCACGGGCCGCACCAGGTCGCCCAGAAATCCACGAGGACGGGCTTGTCCGAAGCGAGGATTTCGTTGAAATTCGTATTGGTGATTACCTGTTGCATTGTTTCTGTTATTTAGGTGTTATCTGCAAATATAACAATTTCGCATTAAAAAGCATCGCAAACGTCCCAGACGAAGGCGCGCAGGCCGAGGTCCCGGGCTTCCCCGCTCATCCGGCGGACCTCCTCCAGCACGGGAGCCGCGAGGCCGTCCTCCACGAAGGTCAGGATCGCATCGTTCATCGCCGGCCACGCGTGGTTGCCGAAATGGGGGATGCCGTCGGCGGAGCCGCGGCCCGCGATGTCGGTCCAGCGGGTGAAGCCCCGCTGGCCGAGGCGCTCCAGCATTTCGGCGACTTCCTCGCCGCGGGCCTGGTCATACACTATGAATATCGCTTTCATATCTCTGTGTTTCAATACATTGCTATTTCGCTAAAGCTGCATCCCGGCGGGCCTTCCGCCGCTCCTGGCGCGTCGCGAAGACGCAGTAGACGGCGGGGATCAGGACGAGGGTCACGACCGTGGAGATCGAGAGGCCCCAGCAGACGGTCATACCGAGGGCGCGCCAGAGTTCGGCGCCTTCGCCCCGGCCGAGGGCCATCGGGAGCATGCCGAGCACGGTCGTCAGGGTCGTCATCAGGATCGGGCGCAGTCGGCTGCGGGCCGCGGTCACGGAGGCCTCGACGGCGCTCATCCCGCGCTCCCGGCAGAGGATCGTATAGTCGATCAGCACGATACCGTTCTTCACGACGATGCCGAGCAGGATCAGGATGCCGATCATCGCCATCACGCCGAGCGCCGTGCCCGTCAGCCGCAGTCCCATGATAACGCCTACGAAGGCGAACGGGACCGAGAACATGATCACGAACGGACTCATGAAGGACTCGAACTGGGAGGCCATGACCATATAGACCAGGATCACGATCAGGATCATCAGGGTGATGAGGTCCTTGAACATGTCCTGCTGCTCCTCGTAGTCGCCCGCGATGACCGCCGAGAGCTCGGCGGGGATCTCGGAGGCGTCCACGATGCGCCGGGTCTCCTGCACCGCCTGGCCGAGCACGGCGCCGCGCGCGACCGTACCGGTCACGGTGATGACGCGCTGGCGGTCCTTGCGCTCGATGGTCGGCGGGACGCGGGACTCCACGATCTCACCCACATCCTTGATGCGGATGGCGCGGCCGGCCGCGTTGTACAGGATGATGTTCTCCATGTCCTCGACGCTGGTGCGGAACTGCGGCGCGTAGCGGACGCGGATGTCGTACTCCTCGCCGTCCTCGCGGTAGAAGGAGGTCACGGAGCCGCTCATCGCGGCGCTGAACGCGGCGCCCGCCGTCGAGGAATTCAGGCCGTTCTGCGCCAGTTTCGTCCGGTCGAAGCGGACCTGGTATTCCGGCGTATATTCGTCGCGGCTCAGGATGACCTGGGAGAAGGTCGGGCTCGCGGCCATCTTCTCCCGGAGCTCGCCGGCCACCCGGTCGGTCGTCTCGAAGTCGTAGCCGTAGATTTCCAGCTCGACCGTGGAGGCGCCGCCCATCATGCCGGCGCCGTCCGAGACGGTTCCGCGCTTGATTTCCGGATAGTTCGCGAGGATCCCGCGCACCACGTCCGCCACTTCGGCGCTGCTGCGGCGACGGGTCTTCTGGCTGCCGAGGTTGATGTTCATCGAGAGGATGTTCGAGCCGTTGTTCTGCATGCTCGCGAAGGCGTTGTCCGCGTCGGCCTGGCCGAAGGAGTAGCTGCAGCGCTGGATTTCCGGGACGGCCTCGGTGATTTCGCCGTAGAGGCGCGCCGCGAAGTCGGCGGTCACCTGCTGGGCCGTGCCGGCCGGGAGCTCGACGGAGACGGACAGGCGGCCCTGGTCGCCCATCGTGAAGAATTCGGTGTTCAGGCCGGGGGCCAGCAGGACCATGACGGCCACGAAGGCGCCGGCGGCGCTCAGGATCACGGTCTTGCGATGGGTGACGGCCCAGTTGATAAGGCGGGCGTAGCCGGCGGAGATGGCGTCCAGGCCGCGGTTGATGGGGCCGAAGACGGCCTGGTAGGCCCTGCCGGTCTTGCGGCCGCTGCGCAGGAAGCGCGAGCAGAGCATCGGGACCAGCGTCAGGGCCGCGGTCGTCGAGACGATCATGATGATGCTGACGATCCAGCCGAGCTGCTTGAACATGATGCCGGCCATGCCGCTGACCATCGTGAGCGGGAGGAACACGCAGAGCATCGTCAGGGTCGAGGCGATGACGGAGATGCCGACCTCGGAGGTCGCCAGGACGGCGGCTTCCTTCGGCTTCTCGCCGCGCTCGAGGTGGGTCGAGACGTTCTCCAGGACGACGATTGCGTCGTCCACGACCATGCCGATCGCGATCGAGAGCGCGGACATCGAGATGATGTTCAGCGTGTTGCCCGTCGCGAAGAGGTAGACCAGCGAGGCGAGCAGGGCGATCGGGATCGAGAGGACGATGATGAAGGTCGCGCGCCAGCGGCCGAGGAACACGAAGACGACGAGCATCACGACGAGGAACGTGATGATGATCGTGTCGCGGAGGGTGTTGATCGTGTTGATGATGTTGTCCGAGGAGTCGATGACCGTCTCGATGCGGATGTCGGAGGGGAGGTCCTTCTCGATCTCGGCGAGCTGCTTCTTGACTTCGCGGATCACGTTGACGGTGTTGGCGCCGGTCTGCTTCTGGATTGCGATCTGGGCGGAACGGACGCCGCCCGTGTAGGACTCCTGCTCCTTCTCCTTGCTCCCGTCACGGACGGTCGCGACGTCGCGCAGGTACACGGTCCGGCCGTTCATGCTGCCGAGGACGATGTCCAGGATTTCCGACGGGTCGGTGAATTCCTCCTGGACGCGGAGGGAGTAGGTGCTGGTACCGACGTCGATGCTGCCGGAAGGCAGGTTGCGGTTCTCCGCACCGATGATCTGGGCGATCGTGCCGACGCTCAGGCCGTACGCCTGGAGCTTGTTCGGGTCGCAGTAGACCTGGATCTCGCGGGTCGGGGCGCCGGTCACGGAGACCGTACCCACGCCGGAGACGCGCGCGAGCGGGGTCGTCACGCGGTCGTCCAGGATCTTGTCCAGTCCCGGGAGACTCTCGTCCGCCGTCGCGGAGAGGATCAGGATCGGGAGGTCGTCCATCGAGAACTTGAAGATGGTCGGGTTCGACGCGCCGTCCGGCAGCGCCGAACTGACCATGTCGAGCTTGTCCCGCACGTCGTTCGTTGCTTCATCGATGTCGATGCCGTATTTGAACTGGAGGATGAGGACGGAGATGTTCTCCCGCGAGCGGGAGTTCAGTTCCTTGAGGTTCTCGACGCTGTTGAGCGCGTTCTCAAGGGTCTTGGTCAGGTTCGTCTCGATATCCGAGGCACTGGCGCCCGGGTACGAGGACATCACCATGATGACGTTCGCGTCAAAGTCCGGGAACTGGGCGATGGACGTGTTCATCAGCGAGAAGATACCGAAGATCATGAACGCGATGAACACCAGCGCCGTCGTGACCGGGTTCTTGACCGCTGTCCTGTAGATGCTCATGGCTTAGAGGATTTCGACGGTTGAACCATTCTTCAGGGAGGACTGTCCCTTGACGACGATGCGCTCCCCTTCCTGCAGGCCGGAAAGGATCTCGAAGTCCGTCCCGAAGTGGACGCCGGGCTCGACGATGCGGAGCGAGACCGTGTTGTCGGGGCCGACGACATAGACGAAGCGCTGGCCGGAGCCCTGCTGCCGGACGAGGGCGGCATCCGGGACGACGATGGAGCGGTTCGTGCTGAAGGTGATCGTGTTGCGGACATACATGCCCGGACGGAGCGCCCGGTCGTTGTTCGGGACGACCACCTCGACGGAGAAGGTGTGGGAGGCCGGGTCCACGGTCGGGTAGATCCGGTTCACCTTGCCGGTGAAGGTCCGGCCCGGGAGGGCGTCGGCCTCGATCCGGACCTCGTCGCCCTTGTGGACGCGGGTGTATTCTTTCTCGGAAACGCCGATGATCAGCTTCACGGGGGTGATCTGCTGCACGACGAAGATCGGCTGGGTCATCGCATACATGTCGCCCTTGTCATAGTTGCGGGCGGTCACGACGCCGTTCAGGGGGGAGCGGAGGACGGTGTTCTCGAGGAGGTTCTCGTAGGAGGCCTTGCTCACGTTGTAGCCCAGCTCGGCGGCCTCGTAGTCGGACTTCGACAGGCCGCCCTGGCGGTAGAGCTCCCGCAGGCGGCTCAGCTCGGTCGAGTCGTTGACGAGGCGCAGGCGCGTCTGGTTCAGGTTGACGCGGTCCATCTCGGCGAGCACCTGGCCCGCGCGGACGAAATCGCCGACCTCGGCGCGGATGCTGGCGATGCGGTTGCCGCTCTGCGGAACCACGTTGTTGACGGCGTAGGCCTGGACCGTGGAGGAATAGACCTCCTGCTGCGGCACGTCCTGGAAAGCGGCGAGCGCCGTTTCGACCTTGACCGGGGCGTCCGGGGCCGCGACGGTTGCCGCAGGGCCCTTTCCGCCGCCGCAGGAAACGAGCAGGAGCAGCACGGCAGGGGTCAGGAGTAGGGAAATTCGTTTCATATCGTGGGTTGTTTTATCATTCGCTGAAATCATATCCGAGGGTTTGTTCGAGGCCGGCCTTGGCGACCAGGTAGCCGTAGACGGACTGGCAGAGGCCAAGGCGCGCCTGGGTCAGGGCGAGCTGGGCGTCATTGAGGTCCGTGAGGGTGCTGCGGCCGATGTTGTAGGACTTGGTCGCGATGTCGTAGGCATTCTGGGCGAGGTTGCAGGCCTCCTCGGCGGAGGTGTAGCTCTTCATGCCGGTCTCCATCTGGCTGAGGTACTGGCGGATGGCGATGCGCAGCTGGCGCTCCGTGTTGTCCGTCTGGAGCTTCAGCTCGTCGCGCTGGACCTGGGCCTGGCGCACGGCGGCGTGGCGCTTGCCGCCCGCGAAGATGGGGACGGAGAGGCTGAGGCCGACGAAGGAGTACGGGGTCCACTTGTACTCGCTGAAGTTGAAGTCGTTGGTCATCGCGTTCATGCTGTAGTTGAACTGCAGCGCCAGGGAGGGAAGGGCGGCGTACTGCTGCAGCTTGACCATGTTCGCGAGCTCCTCCGCCTGGATCGCGAGCTGGCGCATCGCGGAGTTGCGGGAGAGGTCGGCGTCTTCGCCCTGCGCGAGGTCGTAGAGCATGTGCTCCGCATAGTCCCCGAGTTCGCCGGCGACTTCGACCTCCGTATCGAGGTCGATGCCCATCACGGCCTTGAGCTGCCACAGGGACAGGAAGGCGGAATTCTCGGCGTCGAACATGTTCGGGATGGCGTTGGCGATGTTGGCTTTCGCGCGGGTGTAGTCGAGCTCGGAGGCCTTGTCGACGTTGTAGCGCATCTCGGTCTGGCGGAAATTGTCGACCGCGTTCTCATAGACCTGGGTATAGACGTTCAGGACTTCCTTCGCAAGGAGGGCGGCGTAGAAGGCCTGCTTGACCTGGGTCACGGTCTCGAGGCGGGAGGAGCGGGCCTTCTCGACGGCCAGCTCGACGTCCTGCGCGCTGATGCGGAGGCTCTTCCAGAGCTGGGCGTTCACGAGCGGCATGCCCGCGGAGATGCTGCCGGAATAGGTGTTCCAGCGGCCGACCTCGATGCCGCCGCCGGAATCCTTGCCCCCGGATTCCTTGCCGCCGGCGCCGCTGTCACCCATGCCGGGGAAGGCGGAATCGTCTCCGAGGGCGCCGCCCATCAGGCTGCCCATGTCGAAGTCCATATACATAACCTGTTTCTTGATGGTGCGCTGGTAGGCCGCGTTCGCATCGACCTGCGGGAACAGGGAGGCATAGGTGCCTTTCCTGGCATATTCCGCGCGCTGGATTTCGAGGTCTGCCACCTTGACAGACACATTCTCGCTCAGGGCAATTTCAATCGCTTTCTCAAGGGTCAGGACGACGGTTTCCTGGGCGGAAACGAGGGCTGGGGAGCCGAGGAGAAGGGAAATTGCGACAAGAAGATATTTCTTCATGGTATTATATTTGTGCGCGCGGTTTGCTACAAATATTATTCCTATATTTGTACGTTATGACTACATTTCTCGCTATCCACTGGAACGTAAGCCCGTTCCTCTTCCATATCGGCAATTTCGGCCTCCGATGGTATTCCCTGCTGTTCCTGTCCGGTTTCGTGATCGGCTGGTACCTCTTCCGCTGGTTCTTCCGCCGGGAGCAGATCCCGGAGGGGCTGATGGACACGCTCCTCGTCGTCCTGCTCGTCGCGACGATCGTCGGCGCGCGCCTCGGCCACTGCATCTTCTACCAGCCCGACTACTATTTCGGCAGCTGGAAGGGCTTCTGGGAGATATTCAAGACCTGGGAGGGCGGACTCGCGAGCCACGGCGGCGCGATCGCGCTGCTGCTGGCGATGTGGTGGTTCGCCCGCAAGTACGGGAAGCGCCACGACTTCGACTTCCTCTGGATCATGGACCGCCTCTGCATCGCCGTCGCCTTCGCCGGCTGCATGATCCGCCTCGGGAACCTCTTCAATTCGGAGATCTACGGCGACGTGACCGCGCTGCCGTGGGGCTTCGTCTTCGAGCGCAACGGCGAGACCGTGGCGAAGCACCCGACCCAGCTCTATGAGGCCTTCTCCTACCTGCTGCTGGGCTTCTTCCTCGTCTGGCGCTACGCCAAAAAGCTGGACGCGACCCCGCGCGGCTTCTTCTTCGGCGCCTTCCTCATCGGCTGCTTCGGCATGCGCTTCCTGATCGAGTTCATCAAGGAGCCCCAGGTCGGCTTCGAGCAGGGCATGGCCCTCAACATGGGGCAGATCCTTTCCATCCCCTTCGTGATCGCGGGCATCTGCATCCTCATCTACGCCTACCGCCGGAACGTCCCCGCCCGCGCCGTCCACGCACAGAAACAGGCGCCGAAGAAACCTTCAGCGCCTGTCGCTCATTCGATTTAATTTCCGTTACTCGCGGACCGCGGCGATGCCGGGGAGGTCCTTGCCTTCGAGGGCTTCGAGCATCGCGCCGCCGCCGGTCGAGACGTAGCTGACCTTGTCGGCGTAGCCCATCTTCGTCACGGCTGCGACGGAGTCGCCGCCGCCGACGAGGGTGTAGGCGCCCTTCGCGGTCGCTTCGGCGAGGTCTTCGGCGATCTGAAGGGTACCCTTCGCGAAGTTGGGCATCTCGAAGACGCCCACGGGGCCGTTCCAGAGCACGGTCTTGGAACCGAGGATCACGTCCTTCCACTCGGCGAGGTTCTCCGCGGCGACGTCCATGCCTTCCCAGCCTTCGGGAATCTCGGCGGTCGGGACGACCTTGGCGTTGGCGTCGTTGCTGAACGCGTCGGCGACGACGGACATCGTGGGCAGGAAGACCTTGACGCCCTTCTCCTTCGCCTTGGCGAGGATTTCGAGCGCCTGCGGCATCAGGTCGTCCTCGTGGAGGGAGTTGCCGATGTTGCCGCCCTGCGCCTTGATGAAGGTGTAGGACATGCCGCCGCCGATCACGAGGTTATCCACGCGCTCGAGCATGTTCTCGAGGACGGCGAGCTTGCTGGAGACCTTGGCGCCGCCGATGATGGCGGTGAAGGGGTGGCCGGCGTTCTTGAGAACGTTGTCGATGGCCTTGATTTCGCCTTCCATCAGGTAGCCGAACATCTTGTCGTCCGGGAAGTAGGCGGCGATCAGGGCGGTCGAGCCGTGGGCGCGGTGGGCCGTGCCGAACGCGTCGTTGATGTAGCAGTCGGCGTAGGAGGCGAGCTTCTTCACGAACTCCTTCTGGGACTCCTTCACGACCTTCTTGGCGGCCTTCTTCTCTTCGTCGGTCGCATCCTCGGCGAGGCCTCTCGGCTTGCCTTCTTCCTCGGCGTAGAAGCGGAGGTTCTCGAGGAGGAGGACCTCACCGGGCTTCAGGGCCGCGGCCTGGGCGTCCGCCTTCTGGCAGTCTTCGGCAAACTGGACCGGGACGCCGAGGCACTCGCTGACGCGGGCGACGATGTGCTTGAGGGAGAACTTCGGGTCGACCTTCTTCGGGCGGCCGAGGTGGGACATGATAATCAGGGAGCCACCCTTCTCGAGGACTTTCTTGAGGGTCGGGATGGCGCGGCGGATGCGGGTGTCGTCGGTGATTTCGAAATTCTCGTTCAGCGGAACGTTGAAGTCAACGCGGACGATGGCCTTCTTGCCGGCAAAATCGTAGGAGTCAATGTACTTTTGCATAAACTATGGTGTTGTTAAGATTGTTTTTCCGAACCACAAATATAACAATAATTCAGTTAAGTAGGTTTTTATTATATTTGCATAGACACCAATACCTATGAAAAAAGCATTCCGACTCCTGCTCCTGCTGGCGCTGCTGGCGCCGGCCGTCTGCCGGGCACAGCCTTTTGCGCCCGTGAACCCCAATGCAACCCCGGAGGCCCGTGCGCTGCTGGCCAGCCTGTACCAGTCCGTCGCCGAAGGCAAGATCATCTCCGCGCTGCACCACAACCAGCTCCAGCTCCCGAACTACCTGAGCGACCTCGACCGGATCGAGGACGCTTCCGGCGCGGTTCCGATGATCTGGGGCGGGGACCTCGCGTGGGATGCGGCGCAGGTCGTCCGCATCGCGAAGCACGAGTATGACCGCGGCCACATCATCACCCTGATGTGGCACGTGAACCGTCCCTTCGACCGCACGCCGCGCGTCGATTTCCGGAACCAGACCCAGGGCGAGTTCAGCGACGCCCAGTGGAAGGAACTCGTGACGGAAGGCACGCGGATGAACCGGATGTGGACCGAGCAGGTCGATTCGATCGCCGTCTACCTCAAGCAACTGAAGGACATGCACATCCCCGTCCTCTGGCGGCCGTACCACGAGATGAACGGCGAGTGGTTTTGGTGGGGCTGGCGCAAGGGGCCGGACGGCTTTACCAAGCTCTGGAAGATGCTCTACCACCGCCTCGTCGACGTCCACCACCTCGACAACCTGATCTGGGTCTGGAACGCCAACGCCCCGCGCGACATCCCGAACGACACGGCGATGGCCTACGACCTCTTCTACCCCGGCAACGAATACGTCGACGTGCTGGCGACGGACGTGTACAACCGCGACTGGCGGCAGTCGCACCACGACCAGCTCGTGGAGCTCGGCAAGGGCAAGCTGATCGCCCTCGGCGAGCTCGGCAGCCTGCCGACGCCCGCGCAGCTGGCGAAGATGGACAAGTTCGCCTGGTTCATGATCTGGACCGGCTTCACCGCCGACCGCTACAACACGCCGGAGGACCTGAAGGCCATCTTCACGCTCCCCAATGTCGTCAACTATAAAAAACCCAGCAACAAATAGATATGGATCTCAGGAAAGCCCTTCTCCTCCTGGCGGGCCTGTGCTGCTGCGCGGCCGTCAGCGCCCAGGAATTCCGCCTCAACGCGTCCGGCTACTTCAACAAGGACGGCGTCGACGTGATGGCATTCAACGACTTCTACCCCGAAGGCCACCAGGGCGGCATTTCCGTCCTGATGAACGGCAAGCGCGTCGCCAGCAACGGCGACATCCGCTTCGAGCCGACGCCCGGCCAGTGGCAGCCGGTCCCGAAACAGCTGGACCGCCGGATCGAAGGCGACCGCATCGTGACGACCCTCTGCTTCCCGGATTCGACGCGCCACTTCACCGGCTTCAACCCGATGATTTATCCGGACTACCGGGTGACCTATACCGTAACCCTGGAGCCCTACCAGAAGGGTTTCCGCGTCACGGTGGACCTCGACACCCCGGTGCCTGAGGCGCTGCTCGGACGCGCGGGCTTCAACATGGAATTCTTCCCCGGCGACCTGTTCGGGAAGCCGTGGATCATGGATGACAAGCAGGGCATCTACCCCCAGCAGCCGAATTCCCCGCTGCTGACCCAGGAGAGCTATGTCTACCGCAGCGTCGGCGACTACCTGCCGGCGACCGCCCAGAACACCGACATCGCCAACCTGATCGGCCAGGGCTACAGCCCGTTCACGGCGGACGCCGTGATCGCGGAGCCCTACGCCGTCGGCCGGAGCTTCACCTCCCGCCCGGACGATCCGTACAGCCGCCTCACGATCCGCAGCCTCTGCGACGCGGACCTGAAGCTCTACGACGGCCGCATGAACCACAACAACGGCTGGTTCGTCCTCCGCTCCGACATCCCCGCCGGTGCGACCAAGGGCGCGATCCAGTGGTACATCGAGCCCACGGTGGTCCCCGGATGGACCTACAAGCCGGTCGTCCAGACCTCCCAGGTCGGCTACTTGCCGGCACAGGATAAGGTCGCAATCATCGAGGCCGACCGCCGGGACGCCCCGCTCGCGAGCGCGACGCTCGTCCGCTATGACGCGGACGGCGAGCACTTCGTCCGGGAATACCCCGCCGTCCCGTGGGAAGGCGAATTCCTCCGCTACAACTATCTCAAGGTCGACTTCACCGACGTGAAGGAGGAAGGCCTCTACTGCGTCCGCTACGGGACCAGCTCGTCCCCGATCTTCCGCATCGCGCAGGATGTCTATGACCGCGGTGTCTGGCAGCCCGTGATCGAGTACTTCCTGCCGGTCCAGATGTGCCACATGAAGGTGATGGAGAAATACAAGGTCTGGCACGACGCCTGCCACCTGGACGACGCCGTGATGGCCCCGGAGGGCAACCACATCGACGGCTACGCCCAGCCCGCGGACAACAAGACCGCCTACAAGGGCCTCGACCCCGTCCTGAACGTCAACCACGGCGGCTGGCACGACGCCGGTGACGACGACGTCCGCCATACCTCCGGCAACGAGTGCTACATCCTCACGATGGCCCTCGAAAACTTCCACCCCGAAATCGACGCGACCCTGATCGACCAGAACCGCCGCCTCGTCGAAATCCACGAGCCCGACGGCAAGAACGACATCCGCCAGCAGATCGAGCACGGCATGCTCTACGTCATCAACGGCTATCTGGCCCTCGGCCGCTTCCCCAAAGGCATCATCTCCAGCAACCTCCGCCAGTACACCCTCCTCGGCGACACCTCCGCCGCCTCCGACGGCATCCTGGGTGACGGCGACGACCGCTGGATCTTCCCGGACGTCAGCAACGGCATCAGCATGGCAACCAACGTCGCCGCCTCCGCCCGCCCGCTCCGCGGCCTGAACGACACGCTCGCGAACCACTGCGTCGCGATCGCGCAGCACATCTTCGACACGGCCGAAGTCCCGCCGGCAGGCATGCGCGGCGGCGGCCCGATGGCGAAGATGCAGCTCGCGGTCGAGCTCTACCTCACGACCGGCGAGCAGCGCTACTTCGACTTCATCGTCGGCAACTGGGACGCCGTCGTGGCCTCCGCCCCGAGCTGCGCCTGGTACATCGCCCGCATCGAGAAGCAGATGGAGGGCCAGCGGAAGTACCGCAAGCAGTGCGCCGCCTTCCGCGAGGCGCTCGTGAAATACCGCGCCCAGCTCGACCGCCAGAGCGCCGAGACGCCCTACGGCGTCCCGTACCGCCCGAGCATCTGGGGCGCCGGCTGGGACATCCAGAGCTTCGGCTACCGCCACTACTTCCTCGCGAAGGAGTATCCGGACATCTTCGCCCCCGACCAGGTCTTCGACGCACTGAACTTCATCCTGGGCCGCCACCCGGGCTCGAACCAGGCCTCCTTCGCGGGCGGCGTGGGCGCCGAGTCCGCGACCGTCGGCTACGGCCTGAACCGCGCCGACTGGACCTACATCCCCGGCGGCACGGTCTCCGGCACGGCGCTGATCCGCCCGGACTTCCCGGAACTTCTGGTCTTCCCGTACCTCTGGCAGCAGGTGGAATATGTCCTGGGCGGCGGCTCCTCCCACTACATGTTCCTCGTCCTCGCCGCCAAAGACCTCCTGGAGTCCCGCTGACCCCGGCCCCGCGCCCCGGATCCCCGGCCCCAGGCCCCGACCTGCGGCTTCACCCCGCAACTCCACTGCGCGGCTCCACCCCGCAGAAAAAAGCATTTTTCCTGAGATCGTCGAAAAAACGCCGCCTCAGAAAAAATGCTTTTTCTGCTTCCAGGCCCCTCGTTCCCCCACCCACCGCACGTAAATCATAAAGCACTAAATATCACCACCCTGCAAAATCGACTTATGCAAATCGCATAAGTCCTTTTCATAATCCCCTCTGTTCCAGCTCCTTGAAAATAACGCCCCCGTCTCCCGCCCCCCAGCGATCCTCACATGCCCAGACACTCCCCTCCTAACCCAACCATCCCGCCCCGCAAAAGACACATTTCCACCCAAATTGTGTCTGGCGGCAGGCAGCCGCGGGAGCGGGGCGGCGGCTACGCATTTGCAGGGGCGGAGGCCCTGCAGCGCACTCCAGCGGGGGTCAGGATGCAAATGCGTAGCGGCAAGGCCGCGCGGAGGGGCGATGGAGCGGGGCGATGGAGCGGGGCGATGGAGCGGGGCGATGGAGCAGGGCTAGGGCGTTGATGAAATTCGCTTGGACGGGGGATGGGCCCTGGAGGGCGGAGCTGGAAGAATGCTTTTTCTGTGGATAGATTCCTTCGCTGCGCTCGGAATGACAGGGCGGGCTGCGCTCGGAATGACAGCGGGAGAGGGCGGGAATGACGGGGGTGGGCATAACGAGGGTGGGCATAACGGGGGTGGGCATAACGGGGGTGGTCGGAAAAAGGAGGCTGGTATTTCCGGAACCTATGGCCGCCCGCGGCCGTATGAGCGGGAGGGGC
>JAFRVZ010000047.1 GCA_017438265.1 Bacteroidales bacterium | reverse complement strand
GCGGGGGGGGGGCGGAAAATGGAGGCTGGTATTCCCGGAACCTATGGCCGCCCGCGGCCGTATGAGCGGGAGGGGCCCGCAAGCGCAGCGCTGCGGGAGGGACGAGCTGTCGAAGACAGCGAAGGGTTCCGGGAATAGCAGCCTCCTTTTTCCGACGGGACGGGGAGAATGCCATTATTCGGGGATATCGGCATTATTGTTATATTTGCAAGGTTATGAGCAGAGTTGAGTATCCGGGGGATTTCTGGAAGGATTATGCGCTGGTGGACAGCGGGGACGGGGCGAAGCTGGAGCGCTTCGGGCCGTATACGATGATACGGCCCGAGCCGAAGGCGCTGTGGCGGCCGTCGATGGGCGCCGGGGAGTGGGAGAAAGCCGCGCATGTGCGCTTCCGGCCGGGCGCCGGCTTCGGCAAGGCCGGAAAGGAAGACAGCGGCACGTGGGAGCGCCTGCGGCCGATGGATGACCAGTGGTACATCCGCTACAAGGGTGCGCAGCCGGGGCTGGACTTCCAGCTGCGCCTCGGGCTGACCGCCTTCAAGCACGTCGGCGTCTTCCCGGAGCAGGCCGCGAACTGGGAATACATCTACAGCCGCACCAAGGCCCTCGGCGGCCACCCCAAAGTCCTCAACCTCTTCGCCTACACGGGCGCCGCGTCGCTGGCCGCCAAGGCCGCCGGGGCGGACGTGACGCACCTGGACGCCGTGCGCCAGGTCGTCACCTGGGCCCGCGGCAACATGGAGCGCAGCGGGATGGACGGCATCCGCTGGCTCGTGGAGGATGCGCTGAAATTCGCCCGGCGGGAAGCGCGCCGCGGCAACCGCTACCAGGGCATCATCCTCGACCCGCCGGCCTACGGCCACGGCCCCGACGGCGAGAAATGGAAGCTCGACGAGTGCCTCTTCGAAATGCTGGAGACGGTCGCCGCCATCCTGGCGCCGGAGCACAGCTTCCTCGTCCTCAACCTCTACTCGAACGGCTACTCTCCCCTGCTCGGCGAGACGACCGTCCGCCAGGCCTTCGGGGGCGCCGGACAAATGGAAAGCGGGGAGCTCGCCCTTCCCGACAGGTTCGGCAAAGCTCTCCCGCTCAGCATTTTCGTGCGCCTGGAGCGCTAATTCAGAATCTTCATCTCTTCGGCGTCCGTGTCGCGGATGTCGCCTTCCTCCTTGCCGGTCATCAGGTCCACCAGGCGGGAGAAGTTGTCGACCAGGCGGCCGGACAGCCCTTCGTCGCCGTTAACCTTGAACGTGTCGGCGAGGTAGTAGATATAATTGCCGCAGAGCTCGAACTCATCCACGGCGTACTCGTAGAACTCCAGATAGAACCGGGCGGTCGTGATCAGCTCGTTCGCCAGCGCGATGCCGAGGTCGCGGGCCTTGTCGCGCTGCCCGAGGCGGTAGTACTGGTCGACCATCTCCGTCACCATATAGTCGTTGCCGGAGAAGCCGATCGGAATCGTCTCGAGCGGGAAATTCGCCGCAGGCACCTTCTCCTGGCACATGTCCAGCATCTCGAGCGCGCGGTCCGTCTCGCCCGCCTTCAGGAAGGCGTCGGCGGCGGTCGCGAACATCGCCCGGAGCGGAACGGCCCCCAGATAAGTATACAGGTTCTGGTAGTCCACATACCAGTCGTCCCGGCTCACCGCGTCGAAGGTATAGACCTCCTTCAGGTTGCGGTACAGGCGGTCCGTGTCGACCAGGCCCGCGTCGCGGGTCGTGGGCGTGTTGCGGATCGGGACGAAACGGTAGGAGAAGCCCTCGTACATCAGATAGTCCTTGATGCCGATGTTCAGGTCGCCGCCGTAGTTCAGCAGGCTCAGCGGGCGGTCCCACTTGTAGTTCGACAGCAGGTCGAGCATGAAGAGCTCGGGCTTCGTCAGGTACTCCTTCCCTTCCGGAATCTCGAGCACGATCTCGTCGGGAATCAAGTCGGCGAACTTCTCCGAGACGATGCCGTGGCGCAGGACATTCTCCCGGTCCACCGGGATGGAGAAGCGGCGGGACATGATGTAGTCCACGCGCTTGCCGCTCGCCAGGACGATCTTCGCGTCCGGGTGACTGAAGACCGCCATCACGTCGGAGAGCGGGATTACCTGGTCGCGGGTGTCATAGATATAGATGATTTCGTTCGTGCCGTAGAGGTACTTGTCGAGGCCGAGCGACAGGTCGAGCGGCGCGGATTCGTTCATCGCATACTTCATCTGGTCGATGTGCCAGTCGGTGCCGAGCAGGGACGTGTTGCAGATCCGGACGTCCGGGCGGACCCCTTCGACCTCCTGGGCATACCAGAGCGGGAAAGTATCGTTGTCACCGTGGGTCACGAGGATGCCGTTCTCCCCGACCGAATTGAGGTAGTTGTAGCCGATCTCGACGGCGGTGCGGCGGTTCGAGCGGTCGTGGTCGTCCCAGTTCTGGGCGGCCATCAGCGCGGGCACCCCGAGCAGGAGCAGGGCGACGGCGATGGCGGCCGGCGCGTTGTCGCGGTGCAGCGCATCGCGCAGCCAGCCGTAGACCGCGGCGACCGCAAGGCCGATCCAGATGCTGAAGGCATAGAAGGAACCGGCATAGGAATAATCCCGTTCGCGGACCTCATACGGCGGCTGGTTCAGGTAAATGATGATCGCGATGCCCGTCATGAAGAAGAGCAGGAAGACGAGCCAGCAGCCGCGCTTGTCCCGGCCGAACTGGAAGAACAGGCCCAGCAGGCCGAGCAGCAGCGGCAGGAAATAATAGTGGTTCTTGCCCTTGTTGTCCTTCAGGAAGCCCGGCGCGTCGGACTGGTCGCCGAGGCGGAAATCGTCGATGAACTTGATGCCGCTCTCCCAGTTGCCGAGGAAGATGTTGCCGGGGGTCGGGCTGTGGATGTCGTTCTGGCGGCCGACGAAATTCCACATGAAGTAGCGCCAGTACATCCAGTTCAGCTGGTAGTCGAAGAAATAGGCGAGGTTCGCGCCCATCGTCGGCTTCCGGTGCTCGGCGCCTTCGACGCGCTTCCCCTTGCCGTTCATGTACTCTTCATAGAACTCCTCCTTGCTGCCGTCGTTGCTCGGCGACCACATGCGCGGGAAGAGCATCTTGCCCTCGGGCTTGTATTTCACGTCCACGGGACCTTCCACGTGGACATACTTCCCGTCCAGCGGAGCCCAGTACCGCTTCACCGTCACCTCATACGGGGCGTCGAAATACTCGCCGTAGAGGATCGGCTTCGAGCCGTACTGTTCGCGGGAAAGGTAGCGGACGAGGGTGAAGGCGTTGTCGGGCTGGTATTCGTTCGTCGGGGTCTTCGCGCAGGAACGGATGATGACGATGCTGAAGATCGAGAAACCGATGATGATCGTCGTCAGGCACAGCAGGACCGTGTTCCAGAGCACCTTCTCGCGCTTCAGGGTCCGGAAGAGGCCCCAGAAGCAGAGGGCCAGCAGGGCCGCCATGAAGAAGGCGGCGCCGCTGTTGTACGGCAGCCCGAGGCCGTTCACGAACGCAAGGTCCGCGTACGCGGCCATCTTCGGGAGCCACGGGATGATCAGGAAGAGGATCACGCCGATGATGACCCCGGAAATCGCCAGGATCTTGACGAACTCCCAGAAGGAGAAGTCCCCGTTCTCGCGCTTGCGGTAGTAGAACATGAACACGAGGGCCGGGATGCAGAGGAGGTTCAGGAGGTGGACGCCGATCGACAGGCCCATCAGGAAGGAGATCAGGACGATCCAGCGGTTGGCGTAGGGCTCGTCCGCCGTCTCGTACCAGCGGATCATCGCCCAGAAGACCAGCGCCGTGAAGAGCGACGACATGCCGTAGACTTCGCTCTCGACGGCGGAGAACCAGAACGTATCGGTAAAGGCGAAGGCGAGGGCGCCCACGGCGCCGCTGCCGAACACCGCCACGGCGTCGCCGACGCCGTAGCGTCCGTCAGCGCCGGGCCGCACCAGCCGCTTCACGAAGAAGACGATCGTCAGGTACAGCAGGAACACGGTCAGCGCGGAGCAGATGGCGCTCACGGAGTTCACGAGCAGCGCGGCGTGCATCTTGTCGCCGAAGATCGTGAAGAAACGCGCGACCAGCTGGAAGACCGGGTTTCCGGGCGGGTGGCCGACTTCGAGCTTGTATGAGGAGGCGATGAACTCGCCGCAGTCCCAGAAGGAGGCGGTCGGCTCCATCGTGGAAAGGTAGGTGACGAGCGAAACCGCCAGGACCAGCAGGGCCGTCAGCCTGTTCCATAAATTGAATTCTTTGGTATCCATAACTTACAAAGATACAAAAGGAATCCGTATCTTTGCAAAAATACGCCGCATATGGGAGACAACGACTGGAAAAAACGGCTGGGCGTCGTGTATTCGACGAATCCGGACTTCAACTACGACGCGCAGGAGTCTGCGGCGGAGGCGGAGACCCTCGCGCCCGCCCGCCAGAAGCTGCTCGTCTCGCTGGAGCGCAGCGGGCGCGCCGGCAAGACGGCCACGCTCGTCCGCGGCTTCGTCGGCAGCGCCGACGACCTCGCCGCGCTCGGCAAGACGCTGAAGACGCGCTGCGGCGTCGGCGGAACCGCCAAGGACGGTGAAATCACGGTCCAGGGAGACCTGCGCGAGAAGGTGACCGCGCTGCTGCTCTCCCTCGGCTACCAGGCGAAAAGGGGGAACTGATGCAGGACACGACCTTCGTTTTCGGACAGCTGGCGATGCCGCAGGCGTATGTCCCCGCCGCCGCGGCGGGCTGGAGCGACAACCTCCTCAACGCGTCGCTGGCGCTGGTGGCGGTGGCCGCGATGGTCGTGTCGCTGCGCGACCTCTACCGGGTCACGCCCGCGCTGCTGCGCTCGCTGCTGGGGAAGAAGGGCTGCGCGGAGGCGGAATACAACATGCAGACGAGCCGCACGCGGACCTGGCTCTCGACCGTCTTCATGCTCCCGCTCTGCCTGCTCGCCGACCGCTACCTCGCCGACCGGAGCGACATCCTCCCGGTCCTGGCCTTCTGGGTCGGCTTCCTGCTGCTGCGGCTGCTGCTCTACGCGCTGATCCGCTACCGCAACCAGGGCGGCGAGGATTTCCGCTACGCCTATACCTGCTTCTTCACCTACCTGATCCTCGCGACCGCCGTCTCGCTCCTCACCGCCGGAATCCTGTACCTCGCCGGCGCGGCGGAGGAAATTTTTCGGACAACGCTATTCTCCATATTATCAGTCTTTTATCTTCTATTTATTGTCCGAAAGTGGCAATTTTTGCGAAACTCTTACGGCCGTTTCACAACATTTTTGTATCTTTGCGCCCTTGAATTCCTGCCACTGGGAATCCTAGCCGCACTATGGGTAAGATAAAGAAGATTCTGATCTCTCAGAAAGAGCCGAAAAACCTGGCGCCCTACGCCGCCCTGAGCGAGAAATTCGGGGTCAGCGTGGAGTTCCGGCCGTTCTATCTGGTCGAGCCGCTCTCGTCCCGCGAATTCCGGAGCCAGCGGATCAACATCCTGGATTTCACGGCCGTCGTATTCTCCTCCCGCCACGCGATCGACGCCTTCTTCGCGCTCTGCGAGGAGCTCCGGATCAAGGTTCCGGAGACGATGAAGTATTTCTGCACGACGGACATCGTCGCGATGTACCTCCAGAAGCACATCGTCTACCGCAAGCGCAAGATCTTTTTCGGCGACGGCACCCCCGCCTCCGTCCTCGCCCAAATCGGAACCCGCCACGCCGGCGAGCACTTCCTCGTCGCGACTTCGGACACCGGCGGCAGCCTTGTCCGCCTCTTCGACGAAAAGGGCCTGGACTACAAGACCGCCGTCCTGGTCAAGTCCGTGTCCCAGGACCTGAAGGACGTGGACCTCGCGGCCTACGACCTCGTCGTCCTCTACAACCCCGCGGACGTCAAGTCCCTGCGGGAGAATTATCCGGATTTCCAGCCGGGCGGAACCCGTTTCGGCGCCTACGGCAAGTCCATCGTCAAGGCGATGGAGGAAGCCGGCCTGGAAACCGCCTTCCGTGCCCCGAGCCCGGAAGCCCCCTCCGCCGCCAAGGCGATCGAGCTCTACCTCGAACAGAACCAATAAGATGGAAACGACCAACAGCCTCTCCCGCGCGGAGCGACTGCGCGGCAGAAATGACATTTCCCGGCTCCTCTCCCAGGGCCGCCGGGGCAGCGTCTCCTGCCTCCACTACTGCTGCCTGCGCCCGAACGGGGCGGAGGCGGACCGCATCGTCGTCTCCGTGCCGAAGAAGCTGTTCAAGCGCGCCGTCCGCCGCAACCTCCTGAAGCGCCGCATCCGCGAAGCCTACCGGACCCAGAAAGCGCTCCTGGGCGCCGCGGAAGGCCGCCGCGACATCCTCTTCATCTACAATTCCCCGGAAGTCCTGCCGTACGCGGCCATCCGCGCGGCGGTCGCGGAAGTGCTGACCCGCCTCGCCGATGCGCCGGAGGCAAAACCCGCCGCAAAATGAGCGCCGGGACCGTCCTCAAGCGGGTGCTCGCCGCCCCCTTCATCCTGCTGATCAAGTTCTATCAGCTCTGCATCTCGCCGCTCAAGCCCCCGAGCTGCCGCTTCACGCCGACCTGCTCGCAGTACGCCCTCGAGGCCTTCCGCAAGTACGGCCCCCTGAAAGGCTTCTGGCTCAGCCTGAAGCGCATCCTCCGCTGCCACCCCTGGGGCGGCTCCGGCTACGATCCCGTTCCGTAAACCACACATAACAGCTATACCATGAAAAAAGTATTGATGGGCATCGCCCTTGTAAGCCTGATTACCATGACCGCCTGCAACAACAAGAAAAACACGAAGGCCCCGGCCGCCGAAAACCAGCCCGTTGAATTCATCCGCCTGAACGTCCCGCTCACCGTAGCGCCCGAGAAGGTCGAAGCCGCCGCCGCGCTCGCGACGGAGCTCGTCGCCGCCTCCCAGAAGGACGCGGGGATGATCGAGTATGACCTCTTCTGCAGCGAAACCCGCCCGGGGTGGATGCTGATCTACGAGACCTGGAAGGACCAGGCCTCCCTGGACGTCCATTCCGCTGCCCCCCATTTCACGACCCTCGTGCCGCAGATCCAGGCCCAGGGCAACATGGCCATCGAGCAGTTCCTGCAGGTCGCAAACCCCGCCAAGGACGGCAAGCGCATCCGCATCAACTGCCATTTCACTGCCAAGGATGAGGCCGCCCGCGCGGAAATCATCGCCCAGGCGAAAGAGCTCGTCGCCGCGACCCTCGCCAGCGACGCCGGCGTGATCGAATATGACATCGTGAGCAGTGCGACGCGCCCGCTCGAGCTGATGATCTATGAGACCTGGAAGGACCAGGCCGCGCTGGACGCCCACTCCGCCGCCGACCACTTCAAGCGCCTCGTCCCCGTCCTCAGCGCCCTCAGCGCCAAGGTCGACGTCCAGACGTTCTATTTCTAATTCGCTACTGCGGCCGGAGCAGGATTGACCGGCGGGAAAGCAGTTCGAAGAACGCGGGCTTACAGGAGTCCGCGAGCGGGATTGCCGTGTCCGCGATAAGGATTTTCCCGTCCTTGAGGCCGCCGATCCTGTCGATGTTCACGAGCCAGGAGCGGTGGACGCGGCAGAAGCGGTCCGCAGGGAGCTGTTTCTCCAGCGCCTTCAGCGTCATCAGCGTCATCGGACGGCTGCCGTCGGCGCGGGCGATGACGATGTAGTCGCCATCGCTGCGCACGTAGAGGATCTCGTCCAGCGGGATGCGGGTCAGCATCAGGTCCACCTTCACGCTGATTGCGTCGGGCGCGGGCGCGGCGGACTGCTGCCGCTCCAGCTGCCCCCGGAGGGCGTCGATGTCCTTCTCGAGGGCCTCCTTGTCGCGCGAGACCTCCCGGTAGCGGAAGGCGGCGCGGCGCCACGCATCGGAGAACGCGACCGCGACCGCGACGATGACGGTCAGCAGGCTGAGGACGCTGCCGAGCGTGTACTGTGCGATCCGGGTCGGGAGGTCGATGATCGCGTCGATATCGATCCCCTGCCGCACGGCGAAACTCTCAAAGAAACGGGTCACCAGCACCTGCAGCTGGGAATACAGCGCCATCACGGCCAGGCTCAGCGCTGCGAAGACGCCGATGCGCCCGCGGATCAGGAAGCGGTCAATCAGCAGGAGGCGGTGCAGCAGATAGACGCCGGCGAGCAGCAGCACGAGGCTGACATAGTGCAGGTCCGCCCAGAGCGGAATCTCCAGGCCGCCCAGCAGGTACGGCAGCGTCGTCGGCGCGACCAGCAGCACCAGCAGGATCAGCACGAAAATGATTACCCTTTCCCGAGTCATGGCTTCGGGTAAAGGTAATCATTTTCCGTGAAAAGACGCGGGGCTCAGAAGGAGAAGCCGAGGTTCATGTAGACCCCGAAGGTGCCGTCCTGGGGGTTCAGGGGATGGCCGAACTCGACGGCCGTGATGAAGTTCCTGTTCATTGAGAAGAAGAATCCGCCGCCGACGCTGCTGTGGAGCCGCTCGCGGGTCGCGACCGCGGGGTCGTAGACGCTGGCGAACGGGCCGGAGGCCACGCCGTCCAGCGTCTTCTCCACGGTCCAGCCGCCCTGCAGCGCCTGCTCCGCGAGGCGGTAGGGCTGGACCGCGGCCCCGGCATCCGCAAAGCCCACGAGGCCCACTTCGAAGTTCTGCCGGGCCGCCTGGAAACGCGCGAGGTAGAGGCGCAGGTCCGCGCTCGCCCAGGCCACGCCGTTGCCGACGATGCGGCGGCCGTAGGAGCCGCGCATCGCGAACGCGGGCAGGGCGTAGAACGGCAGCGAACCGGCGAGCAGGCCCTTGTAGGCCAGCTGGTACGCCACCCGGACGCGGTCGGGAACCACGGAAACATACTGGCGGAAATCGGCGGAGAACAGCAGGGAGGGCTTCGTGGCGCCTGCGGAGAAGGTCGCGCCGGCCGAAACGGCGGCGTTCAGGTAGAGGCCGCGGGCCGGGTCGGGCTCGAAGTCGCGCGAGTCGTAGACCGCGCCGCCCTTGAGCACGAGCCGCCGGCCGCGGGTGTCCTCCGCGGGAATCAGGCCGCTGTCGACATACTGGCGGAACAGGGTCGGCGAGGCGCTGTAGACGGGCAGAGAGACATCCGTGTAATCCTGCCAGGAGTACTCCGCGCCGGCGAGCCAGTTCAGGTTGTCCGCGAGGCGGCCCTGCAGGTCCAGCGTCACGTTGAACTTCCGCTCATAGTCGGCGTAGAAGGCGATGCCGTCGGTCCGGTCCGCGTTCTTCCGGAGGTTGAACGCGTCGTAATAGGGCGCGACCGCGCCGTTGAAGCCGTAGAACCCGTTGAGCGGGTTGTCCATATACTCCGCATGGGCGGTCACGCGCTTGCCGGGGAAGAGGTATTTCGAATCGTAGTCCAGGGTGAACTGCTTCGCGCCGCGGGAATAGACGGAGGCGAGGACCTGGACCTTGTGGAGGTAATTCGGGTAAATGGAACCGTCACCATAATAATAGGCCTGTCCCAGGCCGCCGAACTGGAAGCCGAGGTCGTTGTTGTAGTTGAGGGTCGGGAGGACGCCGAAATTCCATCCGGTCTTGGTGATTTCTTTCCGGGGCTGGGCGGCGTCGAGGCCTGCGGCAAGGAACAGGAGGGCGAGGGTGGTGAAGAATCGTTTCATCGTGTTTCCGTTTTTGTTTCCGGAAGCAAAGATGGCCCCCCACGCCCGCGGAATCAAATATTATCGGTGAATCGCCCGTTTTTATCGGTGAACGACTGCTGATGGGCATAAAGATCTTGAAGGGTCAGGCCCGGGTCAACGACGACTTCTCCCGGGACAGCCGGATACTCCAGATATAATCTTGCGTTTCCGTAAAACATATCGACTCCGATCCTGTGACCTTCCCCCGGAGCAAATACCGCCAGATACTCAACTTTCTTTGCGCCGGAATCTGTATCCTTATACAAGCTCCAACCCCCTGCTTCACGGATCAGGCGTCCAGACTCCTTGTATATGGGGCCATAATAAGCTCCCCGCCCTCCTTCTACCTTTACCCATGCAGTTTTACTATAAAACAAATCAATATCAATCTGGATTTCTTCTATGTCACTCCACGACACAGTCCATCCTTCTGTTTCGGTTAAATGGAAAACAAACCGGGCCTCTCCTCCGTCCTTTGCACATGAAGGGAACAGCAGGAAGGCCAGAAAAAGATATCTGAGGATTGCTTTCATCATTATTTCTGCGCCATTAATACACTTCCTGCGATTACTGACTGAACTGCTTCGCGCCGCAGGAATAGGCGGCGAGGAGCAGGAGGGCGAGGATGACGAGCTGAACCGCGACCAGTCGGAGGTCTGGCTGCTGATGAAGGACTGCGGCATCCCCGTGGAGGTCAGGATCTCCGACGGCGGCCACAACTGGGCGCTGTGGCGGCGCGTCCTGCCCCGCGCAATCCGGTGGTCCGCCGACTGCTTCACCCAGGAACGCACCCCCGCCCGCTAGAGGAAGAGGCCGTCCTTCATGTGGAGGGTGCGGTCGCACAGGGCGGCGAGGTCCGGGTCGTGGGTCACGATGATGATGGTCTGGCGGTAGCGGTCGCGCAGCTCGAAGAAGAGGCGGTGGAGGTCCGCCTTGGTCGCGGAATCCAGGTTGCCGGAGGGCTCGTCGGCGAAGAGGATTGCCGGGCGGTTGATCAGGGCGCGGGCGATCGCGACGCGCTGCTGCTCGCCGCCGGAGAGCTCCGAAGGCTTGTGGGAGACGCGTTCGGCAAGGCCGAGGTCCTCCAGCAGGGCCAGCGCTTCCTTCCGGGCTTCCGGCTCCTTGCGGCCGCCGATGTAGGCGGGGATGAGCACATTCTCCAGGGAGGTGAATTCCGGGAGGAGGTGATGGAACTGGAAGACGAAGCCGATGCGGCGGTTGCGGAAGGCGGAGAGCTCGCGGCTCCCGAGGCGGAGCACGTCGGTCCCGTCGATTTCGAGCGTGCCGGCATCCGGCGTCGACAGCGTCCCCAGAATCTGCAGCAGGGTCGATTTCCCCGCGCCGGACGCGCCCATGATGGAGACGACCTCCGCCTCCTGCGCCTCGAAATCAATCCCCTTCAGCACCTTCAGCGCGCCGAAAGACTTCTCTATGCCCTGTGCCCGGATAATCATACGCCAAAGATAGAAAATTTGCTTTTCATTCAAAAGCGCCATACCTTTGCCATCCCCCGCAGCGGGGAATCCGGGGTGTGGCGCAGTTGGCTAGCGCATCTGGTTTGGGACCAGAGGGTCCGGTGTTCGAGTCACCGTACCCCGACGAGACAGCGGAAACGCAATCTATTACGAAAAAAGCATTTTTTCTGAGTAGCCCTTTTTCGGGATATCTCAGGAAAAATGCTTTTTTCGTAAAACAAAAATGCTTTTTTCGTAAAAAACGTAAAGAACGCTCGTTACTGGCAATAACTATTTCCGGTTATTGCCGGGCGGATTGGAACCGAGGCGGTTGATCTGGTTGCGGCGGAACTTCTCTTCGGCGAAATACAGCCGGGCGATCTTCTCGGAAGACAGGATGCGCCGGTACTCGCCGACATACTGCCGGTCGATCGCCGAAAGCTCCTCGCCGGCGGCCAGATACTCATTCAGCGCCTCGGCAATCGCGGCCTCCCCCTTCTCCTCGCGAAGGCTGCGCTCCAGGGCATGGAAAGCCTTGAAGGAACGCTCCATCGCGGCCTCGCGGGCGGCCTCGATCTTCTCATAGACCGGCCAGAAGAGCTTCGCCTCCTCGGAAGTCAGGCCGATTTCCGAAGTCAGGAAGCCGATTTTCTCGGTCTTCATCTTCTCCCGCCACTCATTCTTCCGCTGCCCGCTCCGCTCGTTCTGGGCGAACGCGGAAGCGGCGGCAAGCAGGAGGGTAGCGATACAAAGGATGCGGATGATTCTTTTCATTTCACTCAGGGAGCTTAATAGTCGTACAAAAGGGTGTTGATGGTCTCCAGGGAGGTTCCGCTGTCGATCAGGTAGGAAACGATGTCCTCGGAGTCATAGGGATCGGCGTCCGCCGGGGCTTCGGCGGCATCGAAGATGGCGTACGGATCCGTCCGGGGGACGAGGTCCGCGTAGTACATCAGCTCGTAGCTGTCCGCTTCGGCGGAGACGGGGGCGGCGGGGACGCTGCGGAAGAGCAGGCTCCCGACGCCGAGCGCAAAGAGAATCAGGGCCGCATACGCCAGCGAGGGGCGGATGTAATCCCACGCGGAACGGCGGGCGGCAGTCTGCGGGATTTCCGAGAGCCGGGCGCCGAGGGCTTCGAAGTAGCCTTCCGGGGTCTTGTAAGGTAGTTTCCGATTCATCTTAAAACGTTCAAGCAAATGTTTGACAGATTACAGGGAGGAAAGTTTAAGTTTTTCCCGAATTTTCTCGTAAGCGATGTGGTAGGACGCTTTCAGGGCGCCGACGGAGGTGCCGGTGATTTCGGAGATCTGCTCGTAGGAGAGTTCCTCGAAATAGCGCATCTGGAAGACCAGGCGCTGTTTTTCGGGCAGGCCGACGATCGCCTTCGCGAGGTCGCGCTGGAGGGCGTCGCCGTCGAACCAGGGGTCTTCGTCGATCCGGTTTTCGAGCGTGGTGCGCAGGCTCTCGAAAGAGAGGGCCGCGCGGACTTTCTGTTTGTGGAGGAAGTTCAGCGCCTCGTTGGTCGCGATGCGCCAGGCCCAGGTAAAGAACTCCGAATCGCCGCGGAAGCCCGGCAGGGCCTTCCAGATCTTGACGAAGCAGTCCTGGAGCACGTCGTCCGCGTCTTCGTGCGAACAGACCAGCGAGCGGATGTGCCAGTACAGCCGCTCGCGGTATTTCGCGACGATTTCGTTGAATGTCTGCTCCAGGTTATCCATGGCTCGGAAGGTCAGCACGGGGCTGGAGGGTAGCCAGCAAAAAACGTGCTGCTATTTCCGGGCGAGGACGCGGAGGGCGGCGGCGCGGATGCCGGCGGCGTCGAGCCCGTACGCGGCGAGCAGGCCGGCGGGCGTGCCGGACTGGCCGAAGCGGTCGCCGCCGCTGACGAAGGCGACGGGGACCGGGCAACGGTCCGCGAGGCAGGCGGCGACGGCCTCCCCGAGGCCACCCGCCGCGTTATGCTCCTCCGCGACCACGACCGCGCGGGTCTTCGCGGCGGAGGCGGCAAGCGTCTCGCCGTCCAGCGGCTTGATGGTCGCCATGTTGATCACCTCGGCGCTGACGCCTTCGGCCTCGAGGGTCTCGGCGGCCTGCAGCGCCTCCCAGACCATATGGCCGCAGGCGACGACCGTCACGTCGGACCCCTCGGTCATCACGTCGGCCTTGCCGATCGTGAACGGGGCGTCCGGGTCCGTGAAGTTCGGGCGCGCGGGGCGGCCGAAGCGCAGGTAGACCGGTCCGAAGTGCTCCGCGGCGGCGAGCGTCGCGGCTTTCGTCTGGTTGTAGTCGGCGGCGTTGATCACGACCATCCCGGGGATCGCGCGCATCAGGGCGATGTCTTCCATCGTCTGGTGGGTCGCGCCGTCCTCGCCGAGGGTCAGGCCGGCGTGGGAGGAGGCGATCTTGACGTTGGTGTGGCCGTAGCCCAGTTCCTGGCGAATCTGGTCATAGACGCGGCCGGTCACGAACTCGGCGAAGGAGCCGACGAAGACCGTCTTGCCGCTCACGGCGAGGCCGGCGGCGGCGCCGATCATGTTCGCCTCGGCGATGCCGCACTGGAAGAAGCGCTCCGGGAACTCCTTCGCGAACGCGCCCATCTTCACGGAATCGCGCAGGTCCGCGGCCATCGCGACGATCTTTCCGTCCTTTCTGCCGGCTTCCAGCAGTCCCGCTCCGAAGCCGCTTCTGGTATCTGTCTTACCTGTATCGATATACTTTTTCATACACTAATAGTCTCCAAGGGTTTCTTTCAACTGGGCGAGGGCGGCGGCGCACTGCTCCTCGGAGGGCGCCTTGCCGTGCCACTGGTGGGTTCCGGCCATGAAGTCGACGCCGTGGCCCATCTCGGTCTTGAACAGGATCATCGTCGGCTTGCCGTTGCCGGCGGCGCAGGCGATCCCGAAAGCCTGCAGGATGGACTCGAAGTCGTGGCCGTCCGCGACGACGACGTTCCACCCGAAGGCCGTCCATTTCTCCTCCAGCGCATCCAGGCCGGCAACATCCTCGACGCGGCCGTCGATCTGCTGGCCGTTCCAGTCGGTCATCGCGACGAGCCTGTCCAGACCCTGGTGGGCGGCGAACATCGCCGCTTCCCAGATCTGGCCTTCCTCGCTCTCGCCGTCGCCGCAGAGGACGAAGACGCGGTGGGGGTCACCGTCGAGGCGCTTCGCCAGCGCGATGCCGGCCGCGGCGGAGAGGCCCTGGCCAAGCGAGCCGGAAGGCAGGATGATGCCGGGGAGTTCGTGCTCCGTCGAAGGGTGGCCCTGGAGGCGGGAGCCGAAGTCGCGCAGCGTCGCGAGCTCGCTGACCGGGAAATAGCCCGCACGGGCGAGGACGGAGTAGAGGGCCGGGGCGAGGTGGCCCGCCGAGAGCAGGAAGGCGTCCTGGCCGGCGGTCTGCCGCGTCCAGGTCGCCGGGTCGTGGTCCATTACCCGGAAAAAGAGCGCCGTAAGGATATCCGTACTGCTCAGGGAGCCGCCCGGATGGCCGGATTTGGCCTTGGTCACCATCCGGAGGATATCCCTCCGCACCTGCGAAGCGATGTTGGAAAGTTCTTCGAGACTGGTCATAGGTTAATGTTGGATTTCTGTTTTCCAAAGTTAACAATATTTGCGTATTTTTGCACGTCCAAGGTACCGCCCACGATGAAACATATCCGGAATTTCTGCATTATCGCCCATATCGACCACGGCAAGAGCACCCTTGCCGACCGGCTCCTGGAACTGACCCGCACGCTCGCCGAGCGGGACATGGAAAACCAGGTCCTCGACGACATGGACCTGGAGCGCGAGAAAGGCATCACGATCAAGAGCCACGCGATCCAGATGGAGCATGTCTACCGGGGCGAGACCTACCGGCTGAACCTCATCGACACCCCGGGCCACGTCGACTTCTCCTACGAAGTCTCCCGGTCCATCGCCTCCTGCGAGGGCGCCCTCCTCGTCGTGGACGCGACCCAGGGCATCCAGGCCCAGACGATCTCGAACCTCTACCAGGCGATCGACCACAACCTCGAGATCATCCCCGTCCTGAACAAAATCGACATGGAATCCGCCCAGGTCGAGGTCGTGACCGACCAGGTCTGCGACCTGCTCGCCTGCGACCCGGAGGACATCTTCAAGATCTCCGCGCGCACGGGCGAAGGCGTGGCGCCGATCCTCGACGCGATCGTGGAGCGCATCCCCGCCCCCTCCGGCGACCCGGACGCCCCCCTCCAGGCCCTGATCTTCGACTCCGTCTTCAACCCCTTCCGCGGCATCATCGCCTACTTCAAAGTCAAGAACGGCGCCATCCGCAAGGGCGACAAGGTCAAGTTCTTCAGCACCGGAATGGAATACGAGGCCGAAGAGGTCGGCGTCCTGAAACTCAAGCTCAAGCCCACGGAGGGCATCGGCTGCGGCGACGTCGGCTACATCATCTCCGGCATCAAGAACGCCGCCGAAGTCAAGGTCGGCGACACCATCACCCACGTCGCCCGCCCCTGCGCGGAAGCGATCGCCGGCTTCGAGGAAGTCAAGCCGATGGTCTTCGCCGGCATGTACCCGGTCCAGGCCGACAAGTTCGAGGAGCTCCGGACCACGCTCGAGAAATTCCGGCTCAACGACGCCTCCTTCGTCTATGAGCCCGAATCCTCGCTCGCGCTGGGTTCCGGCTTCCGCTGCGGCTTCCTCGGCCTGCTCCACCTGGAGATCGTCCAGGAACGCCTCTTCCGCGAATTCGACATGGACGTGATCACGACCGTCCCGAACGTCTCCTACAAGGTCTACACGACCCAGGGCGAAGTCATCGACGTCCACAACCCCTCCGGCCTCCCCGCCCCGACCCTGATCGACCACATCGAGGAGCCCTTCATCCGCGCCCAGATCATCTCCAAGTCCGATTTCTTCGGCCCGATCATGAAGCTCTGCCTCGACAAGCGCGGCACCCTCGTCAGCCAGCACTACATCACCGCCGACCGCGTCGAGCTGAACTACGACATGCCCCTGTCGGAGATCGTCTTCGATTTCTACGACAAGCTGAAATCCATCTCGAAGGGCTACGCCTCCTTCGACTACCACATGACCGGCTTCCGGCCCGCGCGGCTCGTCAAGCTGGACATCCTGCTGAACGGCGAGCCCGCCGACGCGCTCTCGACGCTGATCCACGAGGACAACGCCTATACCTTCGGCCGCAAGATGTGCGAGAAGCTGAAGGACCTGATCCCGCGCCAGCAGTTCGACATCCCGATCCAGGCCGCCATCGGCGCGAAGATCATCGCCCGCGAGACCGTCAAGCAGGTGCGCAAGGACGTGACCGCCAAGTGCTACGGCGGCGACATC
>JAFRVZ010000009.1 GCA_017438265.1 Bacteroidales bacterium | reverse complement strand
CGCGGCGCTGCTCGGCTTCGTGAGGGAAGGCGCGCCGCAGCGAGACGCCGCCCGCCCGCGCGACCTGCGCGAGCGCATCCATCGTCGTCCCGCCGATGCCGCGCGAGGGCCGGCCGACGGCCCGCTTGAACGACTCGTCGTCGTCCGGGTTCACGGCCAGCTTGAACCAGGCCATCATGTCTTTCACTTCGGCGCGCTCGAAGAACGAGTTGCCGGAATAGATGCGGTAGGGGATGTTGCGGCGGCGGAGGGCTTCCTCCAGCGCGCGGGACTGGGCGTTGGTCCGGTACAGGACGGCAAAGTCCTCGTAGCGGGCCTTGTGGAGCCGCATCCGGTCGAGGATGTCGGAGACGATGAGCTGCGCCTCCTCCTGCTCGGTGTAGGCGTTGATGATCCGGATCTTCTCGCCTGCCTCCGCCTCGGAGTAACAGTTCTTCGGGATGCGCCCCTGATTCTTGGCGATCAGGGAGTTGGCGGCGCTGACGATGGTTTTCGTCGAGCGGTAGTTGCGCTCCAGGCGGAAGGTCTTGCACTCCGGGTAATCCTTCTTGAAATTGAGGATGTTCTCGACGCGGGCGCCGCGGAAGGCGTAGATCGACTGGGAGTCGTCGCCGACGACGCAGATGTTGCGGTGGTCCTGCGCGAGCTTCTTCAGGATCAGGTACTGGGCATAGTTGGTGTCCTGGTACTCGTCCACGAGGATGTAGCGGAAGCGGGCGCCGATTGCCTCGCGGGCCGCCGGAAAATCCCGCAGCAGGTAGTTCATGTTCAGCAGGATGTCATCGAAATCCATCACGCCCGACTGCTTGCACTTCTTGACGTAAAGGCTGTAGACCTCGCCGAGGCGCGGCTTGCGCGCGTGGGCGTCGGAGGTCGTGATGGACGGATTGTTGCGGTAGGCGTCGGCGGTCACCAGGTTGTTCTTCGCCTTGGAAATCCGCGAGAGGACCTCCCGGGGCTTGTAGACCTTGTCGTCCAGGCCGAGTTCCTTGATGCAGGCCTTGACGGCGCTCGTGGAATCGCTCTGGTCGTAGATCGTAAAGGATTCCGGGTAGCCCAGGTCCGCGGCGTATTCCCGCAGGAAACGGACGAACACGGCGTGGAAGGTGCCCATCACGAGCCTGCGGGCCCGTTCCTCCCCCACCATCAGGGCGATCCGCTCTTTCATCTCCCCGGCCGCCTTCTTCGTGAAGGTCAGCGCGAGGATGGAGCGCGCCTCGACTCCCTTCTCCAGCAGATATGCAATCCGGGAGGTCAGCACGCGGGTCTTGCCGGAGCCTGCCCCGGCGACGATCAGCACGGGGCCGTCCGTACAGGCAACCGCATTTCCCTGCGCCTCGTTCAACCCCTCGAATACAGTACTGGAATTGTTCATCATAATACCGCAAAAATACAGAAAAAAATCGCTACCTTCGCTGGACTGAACCGAAATACTAAAACCCTCCATAGGAATGTCAAACAGCATCGCTTTGAAAAAAGGTCTGGATATCCCGGTCAGCGGGCCTGCAGACCTGAAAATTGCCAAAACGGTCGCTCCGGACATCGTCGCCATCCAGCCCTCCTGCTTCAAGGGCCTCGTCCCGAGGCTCCTGGTCGCGGAGGGCGATGCCGTTCTTGCCGGCTCCCCCGTCCTGGCGGACAAGAACCATCCGGACATCCTCCTGACCGCGCCCTTCAGCGGAACCGTCAAGGCCGTTGTCCGGGGCGACAAGCGGAAGCTGCTCGCGGTCCTCATCGAAGCCGGCGCGGAACAGTCCGCCGTCGATTTCGGTGCGAAGGATCCCGGAAAGCTCTCCGCGGATGAAGTCCGGAAGGCGCTCCTCGCCAGCGGCCTCTGGCCGGCCCTCGTCCAGCGCCCGTACGGCATCCTCGCGGACCCGGCGGCAAAACCGAAGGCGGTCTTCGTCTCCGCCTTCGCGACCGCGCCCCTCGCCGCGGACGTGGATTTCGTCCTCGCGGGTGAGGAACAGGCCCTCCAGGCCGGCGTGACCGCGCTCGGCAAGCTCACGGACGGCGGCGTCCACGTCAGCGTGAACGGCCCCGGCTCCCCCTTCGAAAAACTCGCGGGAATCACCCTCCACCGCTTCAGCGGCAAGCACCCCGCCGGCAACGTCGGCATCCAGATCAGCCACATCGCCCCGATCCGCAAGGACGAGACGGTCTGGACGGTTTCGCCCATCCTTCTCGCCGCCATCGGCAAGCTCTTCCTCACCGGCAGGCTCGACCTCGGCCGCAAGGTCGCGGTGACCGGCCCCGCCGCGAAAGACCCGGCCTACGTCCAGGCCTTCCCGGGAATGCCGATGGCCGCCCTCGCCGGTTTCGGCGCCGGGGCGCCGGACGTCCGCGTCGTCAGCGGCGACCTCCTCAGCGGCCGCGACGCCGGGGCGGACGGCTACCTGGGCTTCTTCGACAACCAGGTGACCCTGATCCGCGAAGGCAACGAGACTGAGCTCTTCGGCTGGGCGAAACCCTTCCGCTTCAACCAGTTCAGCGCTACCCGCTCCTACTTCTCCCGCTTCCTGCCGAAGAAGAGATACGACATGGACACCAACCTCCACGGCGGCCCCCGCGCCTTCGTGATGAACGACTCCTACTATGCGGACGTGCTCCCGATGGACCTGTTCCCGCTCTACCTCGTCAAGGCCTGCCTCACCGGCAACATCGACGACATGGAGAAGTTCGGCATCTACGAAGTCCTGCCCGAGGACCTGGCCCTCTGCGAGTATATCGATCCTTCCAAGAACTGCATCCAGGACATCGTCTCCCAAGGCATTGACCTGATGCTCAAAGAAATGGCCTGAGAGATATGAACAAGATATTCGAAAAAGGCGGCAAACTCGCCTTCCTCCGCTCCACGGTCGATGCCTTCGAGACCTTCCTCCGGGTTCCCCCCACCGTAACCCGCAGGGGAACCCACATCAAGGACTCCGTCGACCTGAAGCGCATCATGATTATCGCCGTGATCTCCGCCGTTCCCGCCGCGGTCTTCGGCATGTGGAACGTCGGCTACCAGCACGCCCTCGCCCTCGGGACGACCGCCAGCCTCTGGCAGAACTTCTGGTTCGGCTTCCTGAAAGTCCTTCCGCTCTACGTCGTGGCTTACGGCGTCGGCCTCGCCATCGAGTTCGCCTCCGCCCAGATCCGGGACGAAGAGGTGAACGAAGGCTACCTGATGTCCGGCATGCTGATTCCGCTGATCGTCCCCGTCGACATCCCGCTCTGGATGCTCGCCGTTGCGGTCGCCTTCGCGGTCCTGATCGGCAAGGAGGTCTTCGGCGGCACCGGCATGAACATCTGGAACCCCGCCCTGCTGACCCGCGCATTCCTCTTCTTCTCCTACCCGAACGAAATGTCCGGTTCCGGGACCTGGATCGCGATGCGCAAGGGAGAGACGATGATCGACGCCGCGACCGGCGCGACCCCGCTCGCCTTCCTCGGCGACGGGATGGACGCGCTGACCCACGCCGGCGCCCAGTATGACACCTCCTTCTGGACCCTGTTCTGGGGCGGCGTTCCGGGCTCCGTCGGCGAGACCTCCGTCATCGCCATCCTCCTCGGCGCCTTCATCCTCCTCTACACCGGCGTCGCCAGCTGGAAGATCATGGTCTCCACGGTGGCGGGCGGCCTGCTCGTCGGCTGGCTCGGCCAGATCGCCGGCGCGACCGACGTCCCCGCCTACATGCACCTCGTGCTCGGCGGCTTCGCCTTCGGCGCCGTCTTCATGGCGACCGACCCCGTGACCTCCGCCCAGACCGAGACCGGCAAGTGGATCTACGGCCTGCTCGTCGGCGCGATCTGCGTCCTGGTCCGCCTCTTCAACCCCGGCTATGCCGAAGGCATGATGCTCGCCATCCTGCTGGGCAACACCTTCGCCCCGCTGATCGACTGGTGCGTCGTGAACCGCCATATCGCCCGCAAGAACAAGAAAGCCAAAACCGCCTAGCCATGAATACCAACAACAATACCTATACGGTGATCTACACCACGGTGATCTGCGTACTCGTGGCCGCGATCCTGGCGTTCGTCTCCCAGACCCTGAAGCCCAGGCAGGAGGCGAACGAGAAGGCGGAGACCATCAGCCAGATCCTCACGGCGGCGCAGTTCGCCGACAAGGCGGAGCTCCAGAAAATGGGCAACGCCGCCATCATCCAGCTCTTCAACGACAACATCGACGGGAAGGCGGAAGTCGTCTCCGTGTCCGAGCTCAAAGCCCTGAACTACAAGCTCAAGGCCGGCGAGAACGTGCCCGTCCCGACCTACCGCTTCAAGAACGGCGTCAAGGTCATCCCCATCTACGGGGCGGGCCTCTGGGGCCCCGTCTGGGGTTACATCGCCGTGGATGACGCGGACGGCGTCCGCATCGTCGGCGCCTACTTCGACCACGAGAGCGAGACGCCCGGCCTCGGCGGCAAGATCAAGGACGATCCCGCCTTCCGCGCGCAGTTCAAGGGCGAAGTCATCGACGCCGGAAACCCGGCCAAGCCCTTCGACATCGTCAAGGGCGGCAGCCCCGCGGGGAATACCGAGGATTCCAAGGTCGATGCGATTACCGGTGCGACGATGACGTCCAAGGGCCTCGATGCCGCGATGGACGTCTGGCTCGGCGCCTATGTGAAATCTTTGAACCATGGAGGAACCAAGTGATGGGCAAACTCAAGGAAACCTTCCTCAATCCGATTCTGAAGGGCAATCCGATCACCGTCCTGGTCCTCGGCATCTGCTCCGCCCTCGCCGTCACGGTCGAGCTCAAGGGCGCCTGCGTGATGGCGCTCTCCGTCATCGTCGTGACCGGCGTCTCGAGCCTCATCGCCTCCCTGCTCCGGAACACGATTCCGAACCGGGTGCGCATCGTCATCCAGCTCGTCATCGTCGCGATGATGGTCATCCTTGTGGACCAGTTCCTCAAGGCCTTCGCCTTCGCGATCGACAAGCAGCTCTCCGTCTACATCGGCCTCATCATCACGAACTGCATCGTGATGGGCCGCATCGAAGCCTTCGCCCTCGGCAACAAACCGATCCCGTCGCTTGTCGACGGCCTCGCGAACGGCCTGGGCTACGGCCTGATCCTCATCGCGGTCGCCTTCTTCCGCGAGCTCTTCGGCTCCGGAACCCTGTTCGGCGTCCCCGTTCTCTCGGCCCTCGGCTATACCAACAACGGACTCGTGATCCTGCCCCCGATGGCACTGATCATCCTCGGGCTCATCATCTGGGCCCAGCGTTCCGTCCAGAAAGACCTCCAGGAAAAATAAACCGTACCGGATATGGAATACATCAGCTTGTTCGTAAAGTCAATCTTCGTTGACAATATGATTTTTGCATACTTCCTCGGTATGTGTTCGTACCTGGCAGTATCGAAGAACGTGAAGACCGCCAACGGTCTCGGCATCGCCGTGATTTTCGTGCTCCTCATCACCCTCCCGGTCAACTACCTCCTCAACAAGTTCGTCCTCCAGCCCGGCGCGCTGCGCTGGCTCGGAGCGGGCTTCGCGGACGTGGACCTGAGCTTCCTGAGCTTCATCCTCTTCATCGCCGTGATCGCGGCCATCGTCCAGGTGGTCGAGATGGTGGTCGAGAAGTTCCTGCCGACGCTGTACGCGTCGCTCGGCATCTACCTGCCGCTGATCGCCGTGAACTGCGCGATCCTCGGCGCGGCGCTCTTCATGCAGCAGCGCGAGTTCGCGAACGTCGGCGAGGCGACCGTCTATGCGCTCGGCTCCGGCATCGGCTGGTACCTCGCGATCGTCGCGCTGGCCGCCATCCGCGAGAAACTCGCCTACTCGAACGTTCCGGCCGGCCTCAAGGGCATCGGCATCACCTTCATCACCGTCGGCCTGATGGGCATCGCCTTCATGGCCTTCATGGGCATTTCACTGTAACGGGAGGATCGAAGCTATGGCAAATACACTCATTTCCGCAATGCTGATCATGGTGGTCGTCATCCTCATCCTGGTGGCGCTCCTCCTCATCATCAAGATCAAGCTTACCCCTTCCGGCACCGTTACGATCGACATCAACGACGGCAAGAAGACGCTCGAAGTCGCCCCCGGCGAGAACCTGATGGCGACCCTCGCGAACCAGAAGATCTTCCTCCCCTCCGCCTGCGGCGGCAAGGCCAACTGCGGCCAGTGCAAGGTCCAGGTCCTGGAGGGCGGCGGTTCCATCCTCCCGACCGAGGTCGGCTTCTTCAACAAGAAGCAGATCAAGGACAGCTGGCGCCTCGGCTGCCAGGTCAAGGTCAAGGACAACCTCCGGATCAAGGTCGCGGAATCCGCCCTCAGCGTCAAGAAGCTCGAGTGCGAGGTTATCTCGAACGAGAACGTGGCGACCTACATCAAGGAATTCACGGTCCGTCTCCCCGAAGGCGAGCACATCGACTTCAAGAGCGGCGAGTACATCCAGATCGACATCCCGGCCTACCACGTGTCCTTCAAGGACATCGACGTCGCGCCGGAGTACCGCGGCGACTGGGAGAAATACGGTTTCTTCAATCTCGAGTCCGTGAATCCCGAACCGACGGTCCGCGCCTACTCGATGGCCTCCTACCCGGCCGAGAAGAACGTGATCAAGCTCAACGTGCGCATCGCGACGCCGCCGTTCGACCGCAGCGTCCCGCGCGAGCAGGGTCCGAAGCTCCTCCCCGTCAACCCGGGCATCGCCTCCTCCTACGTCTTCACCCGCAAGCCGGGTGACAAGGTCATGATTTCCGGCCCGTACGGCGAGTTCCTCCTTCCGGAGAACGACCCGCTCGACATGGAATACATCTTCGTCGGCGGCGGCGCCGGCATGGCCCCGCTCCGCAGCCACATCATGCACCTGTTCAAGACCCTGAAGACCGGCCGCAAGGTCAATTTCTTCTACGGCGCCCGCGCGCTGGTCGAGGCGTTCTACCTCGAGGATTTCGCGGAGCTGGAACGGGATTTCCCGAACTTCAGGTTCCACCTGGCGCTCGACCGGCCGGACCCGGCCGCCGACGCCGCCGGCGTCCCGTATGTCGCCGGCTTCGTCCACAACGTGATGAACGAGACCTACCTGAAGGACCACGCCGCCCCGGAGGACATCAAGTACTTCATGTGCGGACCGCCGATGATGGTCTCTTCCGTCAACAACCTCCTCGACTCCCTCGGCGTCCCGCCCGAGAACGTCCTCTACGACAATTTCGGCGGATAGAAGATAAAAGGCCACAAGTCTTTTTTCAAACAGCCCACAAGTCTTTTTTAAACGGCAATAAGAATTATCACGGCCCTGTCCCTTTTTTATGGGCCGTGATAATTTTTATTGCCGTTTTATTAAAAACGTGTATTTATTCGTATTGTTTTTTTCGGGATGGTGCCGGTCCGGGAAGGCTGCCGTAGCTTTGCGGCATGAAAGGCTGGCTTCCATATCTTTGTCTTCGGCGTTCGCCAGGGGTGGGTCTCGCCCCAGTGTTGCTCTTCTTGGCCTGGCCGGCCTTTCTGTCCGGATGTACGGAGGAGCCTTTCGCCCCCGGCGAAACCGTTCCCACAGCCATAACGCTGGTGCTGCCGCCCGCGGAGGAAACGCGGGCGGGTGCCGGGGTCCGGGCGGCGGAAGTCGCGAGCCTGGACCTGTTCGTGTATGACGCCGATGGCCTGCAGCGGCTGGACTCGTACCAGCGGCTCGGGCCCGTGGCGCTGGAAGGACGGCCGGTCGCGCTTTCGACCTCGGGCCCGAAGCGGCTGGTCGCGCTGGCGAACTGCCCGGCCGGAATCCTCGCCCGGGGCGATTTCAACGCCCTGGAAGACCTCCGGAGCCTGGTGATGGAATTCACCGCGGACGATCCGGCGCGGCCGCTGATGAGCGGAGAAACGCCGTTTCTGGCCGGGCAGCCGGGCGGCTGCAGCGTCACGCTCTCCCCGCTGATGTCCGAGATCGTCGTCGAGGACATCGCCGGGGCGGGCGGAATCGCGGGACTCACGGTCCGCCTCGCAGACCTGAGCGGCCGCTGCGAGGTCCTGCGGACGGAGGATTTCCGCCCGACGGAAATCCTCTCCGAGGGCCCCGCGCAGCCCTTCGTCCCCGGCGTCCGGCTTTACTGCTACCCCAACGGAAGCGCGGAGGACCTGCTCGGCGCCCCGGCGACCAAGCTCGTGGTCGAGGGGGTGCGCGGCGGGGTGCCGCTGCGGCGGGAAGCGCCGGTCGGCGGGTCGGACGGCATCCGCCGCGGCTCCCGCTACCGCTTGTCGGTCCGCCTGTCGGACGGACCGCAGACGGAATCGATGATGCTCTATCCGGGGCAGTTCCTGACCGGCCGGGACGGGGAACAACTCCGCGTCTGGGTCGAGGTAACCCCGGAGGATACGCCCGTCCTTTTTGACCGGGAAGACCTGGAATTCGACCGGGAACGCGGCATCTACGACTATACGCTCGACGCCGACGGCAAGGGCGTAACCCTCGACCTGCTCCGGGGAGGCACCGGGATGTTCATCGTCGCGGCCGGCCCGCCCGTCAGCCAGCAGCTGCTGGTCGTGGTCGTCGTCAATCCCTGATCAGCGTTCGAAACGGGATTTCTCCGGAAAGAGGTCCGCGAAACGCGCCAGCAGGAGCTCCTGCACGGCGGCGGCGCGGCGGTCGGACATATGGACGTCGTTGATGCAGGCCATCTTCCGATCCGGGGCGCGCAGATAGGCGTCGATGCGGCGCAGCGACCAGGAGCCAAGGGAGATATGCCTGTTCGAGATGCGGCGGTCGATGGATTTCCCCGTGAAAAACTGGTAGTCCAGGAAGAGATACTGGCTCAGATTCTTTGGCTCGCGCAGCGGGGAAAGCGACTGCAGGATCCGCTCCTCCATCCGCGTGAAGAGCGCCTCACATGCGCTTTTCAGCATCGGGGAGCAGGTATGCTGGGGGCGGTAGAAGCCGCGGGTCGGCCGCAGCCCGGCCGCTTCCTGCGCCGTCCGGCTGCAGTTGCGCGTCTGGAAGCGGAAGAGGTTGTTCGCCAGGAAGTGGCGGGAATACCCCATCGCTCCCCTCCCGTCCGGGAAGAAGTCCTCCGGCGCGCAGTCCCGCAACGGGAACATATCGTCGTTGAAATAGAGGTATTCTTCGTCCAGCCCGGGAATCCGGTGGAGGAACATCTCGATCGCCGTGCTGTTGAAGGTCGGCAGCGCCGCGGCGGGGAGGATGTCCCGGTGGAGGACGACGTGGACCTGCGCG
>JAFRVZ010000046.1 GCA_017438265.1 Bacteroidales bacterium | reverse complement strand
GTTAAGCTCTCGCCTCCTCCAGGTTGCAAAGCAGAATGCGTCATCATCAATGCCGTAGAGATGTCGACTTCGGCGCCGCCCTTGCCGATGATGACACCCGGACGGGCCGCGTGGATCGTAACGGTAATGAGCTTCAGGGTGCGCTCGATGACAATCTTCGAGAGGCTGGCCTTGGAGAGACGGTTCGTGAGATACTTGCGGATCTCATAGTCCTCGGCGATCTTCTCGGCGTAGTTTCCACCACACCAGTTGGAGTCCCAACCACGGGTGATTCCGATTCTGTTGCTGATAGGGTTAGTTTTCTGTCCCATATTACTCTTCAACTGTTGTAGGTTTCACATCGAGTACGACCGTGACGTGGTTCGAACGCTTGCGGATACGGCCGGCGCGGCCCTGCGGGCACGGGCGGATTCTCTTCAGCGTACGGCCTTCGTCGACCATGATGGTCTTCACGTAAACGTTGCCGTTGTCCAGTTCCTTGCTCTTGTCCGGGTTCTTGGCTTCCCAGTTCGCGATGGCGCTGCGGAGAAGCTTCTCGAGACGGACGGAAGCCTCACGCTTGGAGAACTTCAGCAGGTCGAGGGCGTGGTTGACTTCCTGACCGCGGACGGTGTCAGCGACGAGGCGCATTTTCCGCGGGGAGGTAGGGACATCATTCAGTTTGGCAATCGCCGTAGCCTTCTTGGCCTCCTTGAGGCCTTCGGCCATAAGTCTTTTACGCTTTCCCATAGTACTTACTTCTTATTGTTACCTGAATGACCTCTGAACAAACGGGTAGGGGCGAATTCGCCGAGCTTGTGACCGACCATCTGCTCCGTGACGTAAACCGGAATAAACTTGTTTCCGTTGTGGACGGCGATAGTATGGCCGATGAAGTCAGGTGAAATCATGCTGGAGCGGGACCAGGTCTTGACCACCTCTTTCTTCTTGCTACCTTCATTCATAGCAAGAACCTTCTTCTCCAGGGCTTCCTGGATATAGGGACCTTTTCTTAATGAACGACTCATAATCTCAGTAGTTTTTTCCGATTACTTCTTTCTTCTCTCAATGATGAACTTGTTGGAAGCGGCCTTCGGGTTGCGGGTCTTGTAGCCCTTTGCCGGGAGGCCCTTGCGGGAACGCGGATGTCCACCGGAGGCGCGGCCTTCACCACCACCCATCGGGTGATCGTGGGGGTTCATGACGACACCGCGGTTGTGCGGACGGCGGCCCAGCCAGCGGCTGCGGCCGGCCTTGCCGTACGACTCCAGGTTGTGGTCCGGGTTCGAGACCGTACCGACGGTGGCGCGGCAGGTCACGAGGACCATGCGGGTCTCGCCTGAAGGCAGGCGGAGGACGGCGTGGTTGCCCTCGCGGGCTGCGAGCTGCGCGAAGGTACCCGCGGAGCGGGCCATCGCGGCGCCCTGACCGGGACGGAGCTCGATGTTGTGGACGAGCGTACCGACCGGGATTTCACTGAGCGGAAGGCAGTTGCCGACTTCCGGGGCGACGCCCTTGCCGGAAGCGACGATCTGGCCGACCTTGAGTCCGTTCGGAGCGATGATGTATCTCTTCACTCCGTCTTCATATTCTACCAGGGCGATGCGGGCGCTGCGGTTCGGATCGTATTCGATCGTGAGGACCTTTGCGCTGCACTCATCCTTGTCGCGGAGGAAATCGATGACGCGGTACATTCTCTTGTGGCCGCCACCGAGGTAACGCATGGTCATCTGACCCGTGTTGTTACGTCCGCCCGAGCTCTTGAGGGGCTCCAACAATGCCTTATGGGGCTTCTTGGTGGTAATCTCGTCGAACGAGCTGATCACCTTGTTCCTTTGACCGGGGGTAACCGGTTTGTATTTCTTGACTGCCATTGTCTTGTCCCTCCTTAAATATTAGCGTAGAAATCGATCTTGTCATCACCGGCAAGCGTGACATACGCCTTCTTGTAATGGTTGGCGCGGCCGCGGAGGAGTCCGGCCTTGGTAAAGCGGGACTTCTTCTTGCCGTGGTAATTCACGGTGTTGACATCCGCCACGGAGACATTGTACATCTGCTCCACGGCGGCCTTGACCTGCAGCTTGTTCGCCTTGCGGTCAACGATGAAGCCGTAACGGTTCAACTTTTCGCCCTGATCCGTCAGCTTCTCAGTAACTATTGGCTTAATAATGATTCCCATCGTTGTATCTGTTTAGCGTCTACCTCACCCGGGAAGAGAGAATGTCCTGCACGCCGTCCACCAGCACGAGCGAATTCGAATTCATGATCGCGTAGGTGTTGATTTCGTCGACGGTGATGACCTTCACGTTGGGGAGATTGCGAGACGAAAGGTAAATATTGGTTGAATTGGAAGGGAGGACGACGAGGACCTTGCGGTCGCCGGCCTTGATGTTGGCCAGGATCTGGAGGAGCTCCTTGGTCTTGGGGGCGTCCATCGCGAAGGGCTCGACGATCGTGATCGCGTTCTCCTGGGCCTTGTAGGTCAGGGCGGAGAAGCGGGCGAGGGCCTTCACTTTCTTGTTCAACTTGGTTCTGTACAGACGCGGAACGGGACCGAACACGCGGCCGCCGCCGACGAAGATGTTGGCCTTGAGGCTGCCGTGACGCGCACCGCCGCCGCCTTTCTGGCGACCGAGCTTCTTGGTGCTGTACGCGACTTCGCTGCGGTCCTTGGTCTTGGAGGTACCCTGACGCTGGTTGGCCAGATACTGCACGACGTCGAGATAGATGGCGTGGTCGTTGGGAGTTACGCCGAAGACGTTCTCATCAAGCGTTACCTGCTTTCCGGATTCGGTTCCGTCGATTTTCAAAACTGACAATTTCATAGCTTAAGCCTCCATAATAACATAAGAACCCTTGGCTCCGGGGACGGAACCCTTGACGACGAGAAGATTGTTCTCAGGGATGACCTTGACAACCTGCAGGTTGAAAACCTTCACCCGCTCGTTGCCCATATGACCTGCCATGCGCAGTCCGGGGAAGACGCGGGAAGGCCAGGAGGATGCACCCATGGAACCGGGGTGGCGGAGACGGTTGTGCTGACCGTGGGTCTTGCCACCGACGCCGGCGAATCCGTGGCGCTTCACGACGCCCTGGAAACCCTTACCTTTAGAAGTACCGACAACGTCCACGAACTTGACGCTCTCGCCGATCACGTCGGCAACCGTCAGGACGTCGCCCAGATTGATTTCTCCCTCGAAGTCCGCCTTGAATTCGACGAGCTTGCGGTGAGGGGTGGTTCCTGCCTTTTTGAAGTGGCCCTGGAGAGCCTTGCTGGCATGTTTTTCAGAGATTTCGTCATAGGCAAGCTGTACAGCGGCATAACCATCTTTTTCAACTGTACGAATTTGCGTAACAACACATGGACCAGCCTCGATGACGGTGCACGGTATGTTCTTACCGTCGGCACCGAAAACGGAAGTCATTCCGATTTTCTTTCCAATTAATCCAGGCATTTTTAGATAATTGTTTGATTATAAATTATTTATGGCCCGCCGTCCATTTTGGCGGGCTGCAAATATACGACTAATTTTTTAATTTTCAAGCGCTTGAATCACGATTTGTTGTATCTTTGCGGCATGAACTACCTTGCAGTACTCGGCTTCCTGCACCTGTCGCTGACCGACGCGCTGGACATCCTGCTCGTGGCGTTCCTGATTTATTTCGCATTCCGATGGATCAAGGACACCGCGGCGATGAACATCTTCCTGGCGATCCTGCTGCTGCTGGTCTTCCGGCTGCTCGTGGAGGCGCTGAACATGAAGATGGTGTCCTCGCTCCTCGGGACCGTCATCGACGTCGGCGTAATCGCGCTGATCATCATCTTCCAGCCCGAGATCCGCCACTTCCTGATCCGCCTCGGCAACCGCACGCGCTTCTTCGCCATCAAGGACAAGCAGCTCGGCGACGCGGACATCAACGAGATCGTGGACGCCTGTACCCAGATGTCCGCCCGCAAGACCGGCGCGCTCATCGTCATCCCCCACAAGGTCGGGATCCAGAGCGTCATCGACACGGGCGACACCCTCGACGCGCTGATTTCCAGCCGTCTGCTGATGAACCTGTTCTTCAAGAATTCACCGCTGCACGACGGCGCCGTCGTGATCGCCAAGGGGCGTGTCACCGCCGCGCGCTGCACCCTGCCCATCACCTCCCGCACCGACATCCCCGCCAGCTTCGGCATGCGCCACCGCGCCGCCGTCGGCATCTCCGAGGAATGCGACGCCGAGGTCATCGTGGTCTCCGAGGAGACCGGCGGCATTTCCTATATCCGCGAGGGCGTGATTACGCCCATCGAGAGCAAGAACGACCTGATCAACCTGCTGATGAATGTTAGACACGCGTCTGGAGAATAAACTGGGCTTCGACCGCATCCGCGAAGCCGTCGCGAACCGCTGCTCGACCGATTATGCGGCGGCCCGCGTCGCCGCGGAGGAGTTCTGCACCGACCCGGAGCGGATCCGCGCGCGGCTGCTGCCGGTCGACGAGATGAAGCTGATCCTGATGTTCGAGGACGCTTTCCCGACCAACGGCTATATCGACTGCATCCCCTTCCTGACCCCGCTGGAGCAGGACGGCTGCAACATCGACCTCCTCTCGCTCGGCAAGCTCCGCACGATGCTCGACACGGTCCGCCGGCTGACTTCCTTCTTCCGGGGCATCAAGGACGGCATCTATCCGACCCTGAAGCGCCTTTCCGCCCCCGTCGCCTACTTCCCCGAGGTCTCGCGCCGCATCGACGGGATCCTCGACAAGTACGGCGAGGTCCGGGACACCGCCTCCGATGCGCTCAATGCGATTCGCAAGTCCCTTCGCGAGAAGGAGAACACCATCTCCAAGCGCGCGAACGCCATCCTCCGGAAGGCCCAGGACGACGGCATCGTCGACGCCGACCTCGGCGTCTCGATCCGCGACGGCAAATACCTGATCCCGGTCAGCAGCGCCGGCAAGCGCCGCCTCCCCGGCTTCATCTACGACGAATCCGCAACCGGCAAGACGACCTACATCGAGCCCGCGGAAATCGTCGAACTGGAAAACGAGATCAGCGAGCTGCACTTCGCCGAGACCCGCGAAATCGCGCGCATCCTCCACGAATTCAGCGCGTTCGTCCGCCCGTACGTCCCGGACCTGCTCGCCGGCGCCGCCTTCCTCGGCGAGATCGACTTCATCATCGCCAAAGCCCAGACGGCGATCGACATGATCGCCGGGATGCCGGTCCTCTCCGAGGACGGCTCCCTCATCCTCCGGAAGGCCCGCCACCCGCTTCTCGAGAAGGCCCTCCGCAAGGAAGGCCGGGAGATCGTCCCGATCAGCCTGACCCTGACCCCCCGGAAGCACATCCTCCTCATCTCCGGCCCGAACGCGGGCGGCAAGTCCGTCTCGATGAAGACGCTCGGCCTGCTGCAGTACATGTTCCAGTGGGGGATGCTGATCCCGACCTCGGAGACCTCCGAGCTGCCGGTCTTCGACCGCATCGTCGTCAGCATCGGCGACGACCAGTCGATCGACAACGACCTCAGCACGTACAGCTCCTTCCTCGCGGACATGCGCGGGCTGCTGGAATGCGCCGACGGGAAGACGCTCGTGCTGATCGACGAGCTGGGCTCCGGCACGGAGCCGGCGGCCGGCGGCGCCATCGCCGAGGCCATCCTCGCCGAACTCGACCGCCGCGGCAGCTACGGCGTGCTCACGACCCACTACACGAACCTCAAGCTCTACGCCGCCGGCGAGGACACGGGCGTCATCAACGGCGCGATGCAGTTCGACGCAAAGAACATCGCCCCGCTCTTCAAGCTCGAGACCGGCCTCCCGGGCAACTCCTTCGCCTTCGAGCTGGCCCGCAAGATGGGCCTCCCCGAGGCGATCGTCAAAGACGCCGAGGAGCGGGCGGGCGAGGAGTTCGTCGGGATCGAGCGCAACCTGCGCAAGATCGCCCGCAACCGCCGCGCCCTCGACGAGAAGCTGACCCGCATCCGCCAGACGGACAAGGCCCTCGAGAGCATCACGGACAAGTACCAGAAGGAACTGGCCGAAATCAAGCAGCAGAAGAAGGACATCCTCGAGGAGGCCCGGCGCGAGGCGGAGGCCATCGTCAAGGACGCCAACCGGGAGGTCGAGAAGACCATCCGCACGATCAAGGAGGCCCGCGCGGACAAGGAGCAGACCAAGGAGGCCCGCAAGGAGCTCCAGAACTTCGTCAGCGCCCTCCAGCAGAAGAAATCCGCGGAACAGAAGACCCGCGACGAGTATATCGACCGCAAGCTGGCCCAGCTCTCGAAGCGCCGCGAGCGCTGGAAGGGCAGGGACGGCGCGGAAGCCCCGGAGAAGGAAAATTTCCGCGGCGGCCTCCTCAAGGTCGGCGAAAAGGTCCGCATCAAGGACAACGGGATGGTCGGCGAAGTCTCCAAGGTGTCCGCCAAGGCGGTGACCATCATCATCGGAAGCATCTCCAGCAAACTGCCCCCGGAGCGCGTGGAGCGCATTTCCTCCAACGAATTCAAGGCCGCCGCGGGCAGCAGCGCGACCCCTCCCCTGCTGCGCGAGGACAGCAGCATCCGCGAGCGCAAACTCCGCTTCCGCACGGAACTGGACGTGCGCGGCGAGCGCCTCTCCGACGCCCTCGACATCGTGACCCATTACATCGACGACGCGATCATGGTCGGCGTCCCCTCGGTCCGCATCATCCACGGGAAAGGCACCGGCGTGCTGCGGGACGAGATCCAGAAATACCTCCGGACGGTCCCCGGCGTGGCCTCCGCGAAAGACGAATCGATCCAGCTCGGCGGCAGCGGCGTAACTGTTGTGACTTTTGATTAAAATGCCTATCTTTCGTCAGACTGAACTGACGATGGAAAACGGAAAAATCATCCTGGGCCGCACGGGAGAGCGCCTCGCCAGCGAGTACCTCACGGCGCGGGGCCACACGGTGCTGGAAACGAACTGGCGATCCTCCCACCGGGAGATCGACCTCATCACCCTCGACGCGGGCGGCGTGCATTTCGTCGAGGTCAAAAGCCGGATCCGGAGCGGCATCGACCCGCTCGTGAACGTGACCGGCGCGAAAATGAGAAACATGGCCGAAGCGGCCAAGGCCTACCTGAACCGGCGGGGGCCGAAAAAGATACCGGCAGACTTGGACATTCATTTCGATATCGTAACCCTGGCTTTCGAAGGCGGAAAGGTGGACATCCGGTTCTACCCCGACGCCTTCTTTCCCATATATACACACTGAAACTATGAACTCCCACTTTTACTGCGTCATCATGGCCGGCGGAATCGGGTCCCGGTTCTGGCCGATCAGCCGCTTTTCGAAACCGAAGCAGTTCCTCAGCTTCGGCGGACAGAAAACCTTCCTCAGAATGACCTACGACCGCTTTTCCGGGATTGTTCCCCCGGAGAACATCATCGTAGTTTCCCTCGCCCAGTACGCCGACCTCGTCCGGGAGCAGCTCCCGGAACTCCCCGCGGAGAACCTGCTCCTCGAGCCGTACAACCGGAATACCGCCCCCTGCCTCGCCTATGCGACCTACAGCCTGCTGAAGCGCGACCCCGAAGCCGTGGTCGTCGCGACCCCGGCCGACCACCTCATCGGGGACCTCGGCCTGTTCGAGGAGACCATCTCCGCCGCCCTCGCATATGCGGCCGGAAACGACTCCCTGATCACCCTCGGCATCGTCCCGGACCGTCCGGATACCAACTTCGGCTACATCCAGGTCACCGGCGGCAAGGAGTCCTACAACCAAAACATCCCCGTCAAGGTCAAGACCTTCACGGAGAAGCCGGACCAGGAGCTGGCGGAGGTCTTCCTCGCCAGCGGCGAGTTCCTCTGGAACTCCGGTATCTTCGTCTGGCAGGCCACCGTGATCCGGGGGGAGATGGAGCAATACCTCCCGGAGGTGACCGAGCTGTTCCGGGGCTGGGAATCCCGGCTCGGGACCCCGGAAGAGGTCGCCTTCATCGAGAAGGTCTACATGAACATGGAGCGGATCAGCGTGGACTACGGCGTGATGGAGAAGACCGAGAAGGCCTGGCTCTATCCGGCGAAGTTCGGATGGGCCGACATCGGCAACTGGGAGTCCCTCTACAGCTACCTGTCCGCGAAGGACGCGGACGGCAACGCCGTCAAGAACGGCGGGAAGACCCTGCTCCAGCAGGACCGCGACAACGTCATCTATTCAACCGCAAAGAACAAACTCGTGGCCGTGAAAGGCCTGGAAAACTACATCGTGATCGATACCGACGACATCCTGATGATCTGTCCCCGCGATGACCGCAAAATCAAGGAGGTCATCTCCCAGGTCGGGATGCCGGGTTTCGAGGAATACAGATAACGAACTATGACTCAAGTACTTAAATTTGGTGGTAGCTCCGTAGCGAACGCGACCAACATCTCCCGTGTCCTGGACATCGTGACCGACAGCATCCGCCGCGGCCGCGTGATCCTCGTCAGCTCCGCGATCCGCGGATGCACGGACCGGCTGATCGAGATCGGCCGGATGACGGACCCGGAACGGAAGGGCGAGGCGATCGGCGCGCTGCGTGCGCAGCACCACGACATCATCCGCCGCCTCTTCACCGGGGCGGAGCGGGCGGAATGCGCCGAGGAGGTCGATGTCCTCTTCGACGCCCTGGCTTCCGCCGCGCCGGATGAAACCCAGACCTACGGAGAACTCTTCTCCACGAAGATCATCGCCCGGAAGCTCGCCTGCGACGGCGTCCGCGCCCGCTGGATCGACGCGCGGGAGATCATCCGCGTCCGGGACGGGAAGGTCGACACGGCCGCGACGTATGCGGCCGTCGCTGCTGCCGTGCGGGACGCCGGCGACGCGGAGGTGCTCGTGGCGCCCGGCTTCGTCGCCCGCGACGCGCGCGGGAAGGTCACGGACCTCGGCCGCGGCGGCTCCGACTACAGCGCGGCGCTCTTCGCCGCCGGCTGCGCCGCCGATGCGCTCGAGATCTGGACCGACGTGCCCGGCATCATGACGACGAACCCGAAGGACGTGGCGCAGGCCCGGACCATCCCCAGCATCTCCTACCAGGCCGCGCTCGACATGGCGGTCCATGGGGCGAAAGTCCTGTACGCGCCGACCGTCGCCCCCGCGATGGAGGCCGGCATCGCCATCCACATCCGCAACACCTTCGACCCGCAGCACCCCGGCACGGTCATCGGCAACGACGAGAAGGAGCCGGTCGGGGAATGGATGGGCCTCGCCGGCGAGGCGGATCCGGAGCGCGGGGAGACGCGGCTCTGCCTCGTCGGTGAACGCATCGCCGACCCGGCGCCCGCGGCGGAGCGCATCCGCTCCGTCCTGACGGAAGCGGGCATCGCCCCCGTCCGCGAAATCGCCGCCGAGGGCAACCTGATCTTTACGGACGTCCGGACGCTGGTCGCCCGGGAAGCCGTCTGCGCCATCCACCGCGAATTCTTCGAGGAGAGCGCCCTGTCCGTCATCGACATCTTCATCGCCGGCCACGGCGCCGTCGGAAAGGCCCTGGTCGGGCTGATCGCCCGGAACGGGGAGCGCCTCGCCCGAAGCGCCAACAAGGCGATCCGGATCGTCGGCCTCTCCGACAGCCGCCGCTACGTCATCGACCTGCAGGGCATCGCGCCGGCGGACGCCGCCGCGCGCCTGGTCGCCGGCCGCTCCGCCGCCGGCGG
>JAFRVZ010000045.1 GCA_017438265.1 Bacteroidales bacterium | reverse complement strand
GCAAGCGCGGCCAGCGCGCCGCCGATGCCGCCCGCGGCCCCGGCACCGGCGATTCCGGTCACGGGCCGGCCGCCGGCAACCCCGCAGGAATCATACAGGGCGGCCAGGCGGGCCATCCAGGCATCGGCATCGGCCGCCAGCGCAGCCGGCAGGCCTTTCTGCGCCCCGAAGACGCGGACGGCGCCCGCCGGACCGCAGAAGACGGCTTCGGTATCGGACCAGCCTTCGAGCGGAACGCCGGGCGGACGGAATCCGGCAGGATCCAGCGTCACGATATCCTTCAGTAAAAGCGGCGCGCCCGGAGTAAACGGCGCGTCGGACGCATCCAGGAAACGCATTCCCAGGGCCTGGAGCATCCCCGCTCCTCCGTCGCAGGTCGCCGTGCCGCCGAGGCCGGTGACGATGCGCCGCGCCCCGGCCGCGACCGCTTCCCGCAGGAGCAGCCCCAGCCCGTAACTGGACGTATGGAGCGGATTGCGCCGCTGCGCCGGCACCAGGCCGTAGCCGCAGACGGAAGCGGATTCCAGAAACGCCGTCCGGACGCCGTCGCAGTCGGCAAGCAGGAAAGCGGCGTCCAGCGGATCGCCGAGGGGGCCGCAGGCGCGGACGCGAACCTCGCGGGCCTGCGGCAGCGCCGCAGCGACCGCAGTGCAGAAGCCCTCGCCCCCGTCGGACACCGGGAAAACCCGGATGTCCTCCGGGCGCAGGCCCGCTTCCAGCAGGCCCGCCCGCGCCGCCTCCCCCGCCTGAACGCTGGAAAGGCATCCCTTGAAGGAATCGATGAGAACGAGAACTTTCACGGCGGAAAAACAAAAAAGGCAGCCGTCCGGCTGCCCTTGTGAGGATTACTGGATTTGAACCAGTGACCTCTTGCCTGTCAAGCAAGCGCTCTAAACCAACTGAGCTAAACCCTCATTGGATTGGGACTGCAAAGTAAGGGAAAAAATTTTAATCCTCCAAATAATTCCGTATATTCGAAAAAATAAAAAACGATGAAGGATTTACACAGGTTGTACTATATTCCGGGAGCATTTTTCCTCCTGGCGACAGCCCTGGATCTGCTGGGGCTCCTCTTCGAAATTCCGATCCACGAAGTCATCAAAGGGTCGCTGCTGTCGCTGCTGTGCGCCACGGCCCTCGCCTATGCGCTTCCGCGCAAGGCGGACGCCCGCGCGCTCGCCGTGCTCGCCGGCGCGCAGCTGCTGGGCCTTACGGGCGACCTGCTGCTCCAGGGGTCCGGCTTCGCGCTCTTCGTCTCCGGGATGGTCGCCTTCCTCGCCGGCCACCTGCTGTACATCAACCTCCTCGGCGGGCTTTCCTGGAAGGGCCTGGGCTGGAAGGTCTGGGTTCCCGCGCTGGCGGTGATGGCCGCGCTGGTCCTCCTGCTGGTCCATGTCATCGGCGTGAGCGGTGCGCTCTTCGTGCCGATGCTCGTGTACGGCTTCGTGCTGATGCTCCTGATTTTCAGTGCACTCTGCGGGGTCGTACGCCTCGGCGGCGCCGTCTGGTGGATGCTGCTGGCGGGCGCCGTGCTCTTTACCGGCTCCGACGCGATGATCGCGGTCCGCAAATTCGGCGGCCCCGATACGTCCCTGATGGACTTCGCCGTAATGGCGACCTACCTCGCCGCCCAGGTGCTGCTTGCCTGCGGCATCGTAGAACTGATTTGCAAATCCGATGATTAAGCCATACCGATGAAACGAACGATTCTTCTCCTTGTCGCGCTGCTCGCCGTCGTCTCCTGCGCGCAGACGCCGAAAAAAGTGGACTTCCGCCTCAAGCGGGGCGCCAACGTCAGCCACTGGCTCTCCCAGAGCCGGCTTGACAGCGCCCGCCGCGTGACCTACTTTACCGAAGCGGACGTCGCCCGCTTCGCCGAGCAGGGCTTCGACCACCTCCGTCTCCCGATCGACGAAGTCACGATGTGGGACCGCGACCACAACAAGATCTCCGCGAGCTGGGGCTTCCTGCGGAGCGCGCTCGACTGGTGCGTCAAATACAACCTCCGCTGCATCGTGGACCTCCATCTCCTCCGCTCCCACAGCTTCATCGTCGCCCCCGGCAGCAAGAATCCCCTCTTCAGCGAGCCCGAGGCGCAGGAATGGCTGGCCGAAATGTGGCGCCAGCTCTCCGCGGAGCTGAAGGATTACCCGCTCGAGCTGGTCGCCTACGAGTTCATGAACGAGCCCGTCGCGGACGACCCGGAGGACTGGAACCGCCTGATCGAAAAGATCCACGGCGTCATCCGCGCCCAGGAGCCCCGCCGCGTGCTCGTCATCGGCTCGAACCACCAGCAGAGCGTCTTCACCTTCGGCGACCTGCGCGTCCCGGAAGGCGACCCGAACCTCATCCTGAGCTTCCACTTCTACCACCCGATGCTCCTGACCCACCACAAGGCCAGCTGGACCGAATACCGCAACTACACCGGCACGGTCCACTACCCCGGCGAGATGGTGACCCCGGAGGAATTCGCGGCGCTGGATGAATACAGCAAATCCGTCGTGGGCGACTTCACCTCCCTGTGGGACCGCGCGAAGCTCCAGTCGATGATGCAGGAAGCAATCGACAAGGCCGCGGAAGTCGGCCTGCCGCTGTTCTGCGGCGAATGGGGCTGCATCAACCTCGCCCCGCGCCCGGACGTGGAGCGCTGGTACCGGGACATGATCTCCCTCTTCGACGAATTCGACATCGCCTGGACCATCTGGGACATCAAGGCCGAATTCGGCTACTGGAACCCCGACGGCACGATCGACCCGGATTTCCTCGCCCTGCTGATGTCGGGCAAGGACATCGACGGCCATTCCCCGATGGACAAATACATGCCCGACCTGAAGGCCGGAAGCAAGATTCCCGCGCTGAGCCTCCCGTCGAGCGAGGGCGGCGAGGTCAGCCTGAAAGATTTCCGCGGAAAGTGGCTGGTCCTGGATTTCTGGGCCAGCTGGTGTCCGGACTGCCGGGAGGAATTCGATGCCGTGAAGCAGCTCCAGGCGGACTTCGCGCCGAAGGGCGTCGCATTCCTCGGCGTCTCCTTCGACCACGAGGAAGCGGCTTGGAAAAACTGCCTCGCCGCGCAGCAATTCCCCTGGCCGCAGGTTTCCAACCTGGTCCGCTGGAAGGAGAATCCCGTCTCGGAGGCCTTCGGCATCCACTGGATCCCGACGATGATGCTCGTCGACCCGCAGGGCAAGGTCGCCGGCGCCGCCCTGACCGCCGCACAGATGCGTAAACTCCTCGACCGGATTTAGCCGATGGAACACGACATCCTGATCCGCAGCGCCTCCCTGGAGGACATTCCCCTGATCCGGGACCTGGCGTCCGTCATCTTCCCCCAGACGTACCGGGAAATCCTGAGCCCGGAGCAGACGGAATACATGATGGACTGGATGTACTCCGCCGCGAACCTGGAGCGCCAGATGAAGGAGCAGATGCACAAGTACTTCATCGCCGAATACGGCGGAATCCCCTGCGGCTACCTTTCCCTGAGCCGGGAAGGCGTCGCGGACGGCCACGTCCTGTTCCACCTCCAGAAAATCTACGTCCTTCCCGCGTTCCAGGGCCGCCACGTCGGCAGCGCGCTTTTCAGCCAGGCCCTCGAATTCGTCCGGGACGCCTGCCGGGACTACCCCGTGCGCATCGAACTGAACGTCAACCGCAACAACACCCGTGCGGTGGCCTACTACAAGGCGAAGGGAATGACCGTCGCCCGGGAGGGGGACTTCCCGATCGGGAACGGCTACTATATGAACGATTACATCATGCAACTCGATATCTGATGGCAGACGAAAAGATCATCTTCTCGATGTGCGGCGTGGGCAAGACCCTCCCCCACAACAACAAAGTCATCCTCAAGGACATCTACCTGAGCTTCTTCTACGGCGCGAAGATCGGCATCATCGGCCTGAACGGTTCCGGCAAGTCGACCCTGCTGAAAATCATCGCCGGGGTCGAGAAGGGCTACAAGGGCGAGGTCGTCTGGGCCCCGGGCTACACCGTCGGCTACCTCGAGCAGGAGCCGCAGATGGACCCGACGAAAACCGTGATCGAAGTCGTGCGCGAAGGCGTCCGGGAGGTCGTGGACCTGCTGGAGGAATACAAAGCGATCAGCGCCGCCTTCGCGGAGCCGATGGACGACGACCGGATGAACGCGCTGATCGAGCGCCAGGGCGAGCTGACCGAGAAGATCGAGCACCTGGACGGCTGGGAGATCGAATCCAAGCTCGAGCGGGCGATGGACGCGCTCCAGTGCCCGCCGCCGGAGGCGGCCGTCGCGACGCTGTCCGGCGGCGAACGCCGCCGCGTCGCGCTCTGCCGCCTGCTCCTCCGCGAGCCGGACGTCCTGCTCCTCGACGAGCCCACGAACCACCTCGACACCGAGAGCATCCAGTGGCTGGAAGCCCACCTGAAACAGTATAAGGGCACCGTGATCGCCGTGACCCACGACCGCTACTTCCTCGACAACGTCGCCGGATGGATCCTCGAGCTGGACCGCGGCGAAGGCATCCCCTGGAAGGGCAACTATTCCAGCTGGCTGGAGCAGAAGAGCCTCCGCCTCGCGCAGGAGGAGAAGCAGGCCAGCAAGCGCCGCAAGACCCTCGAGCGCGAGCTCGAGTGGGTCCGGATGGCCCCCCGCGCCCGCCAGGCGAAGCAGAAAGCCCGTCTGGGCGCCTATGAGAAGCTCGCCAGCGCCGATGCGAAGGAAAAGGAGGCGAACCTCGAAATCTACATCCCGAACGGCCCCCACCTCGGCAACAAGGTCATCGAATTCCACGATGTCAGCAAGGCCTTCGGCGACAGGCTTCTCTTCGAGCACCTCGACTTCACCCTCCCGCCCGCCGGCATCGTCGGCGTGATCGGCCCGAACGGCGCCGGCAAGACGACCCTCTTCCGCCTCATCATGGGCATCGAGCAGCCCGACAGCGGCACGATCGAGATCGGCCCGACCGTCAAGCTCGCCTACGTCGACCAGCAGCACAAGCAGATCGACCCGGAAAAGACCGTCTATGAGACGATCGCCGGCAATTCCGAGTGGGTGCGCCTCGGCAACCGCGAGATCAACGCCCGTTCCTGGGTCTCCCGCTTCAACTTCTCCGGCGCCGACCAGGAGAAGCGCTGCGGCGTCCTCTCCGGCGGCGAGCGCAACCGCCTCCACCTCGCCCTGACCCTGAAGGACGAGGGCAACGTCCTCCTGCTGGACGAACCGACCAACGACGTGGACGTCAACACGATCCGCGCCCTCGAGGAAGGCCTTGACGGCTTCGCCGGCTGCGCGGTCGTCGTCAGCCACGACCGCTGGTTCCTCGACCGCATCGCAACCCACATCCTCGCCTTCGAGGGTGACGGGCAGGTCTATTTCTTCGAAGGGAGTTATTCCGAATACGAGGAAAACCGCAAGATGCGCCTCGGCGAGACCGAGCCCAAACGATTCAAATACAAAAAATTAATGGAATAAAGCCATGAAACGGACCCTCTTGATTCTGGCAGCCGCCGCACTGCTCCTGACCTCCTGCGGCAAGAAAGCCCCGAAACTCTCCATTTTTGCCGAGCACATCCAGACCATCGCAAAACAGGAGAGCATCCCGATGGCCGAAGCCGCGGCCAAAGTCAAGGCGATGGGCTACACCGGCGCCGACGTGCTGGTGACCATCCCGGAGGAGGATCTCGCCGCCCTGGACGAACTGGGCTTCAAGCACGCCTGCGCCATCGTCCACTTCAATTTCGCCAAGGACGAACAGGAGGAGATGCAGAAGAAAGCGCTCGATTTCTGCAAGCAGCACAAGTACAAGACACTGCTCGTCGTTCCGGGCCTGCTCCCCGAGGATTATACCGACGCGGACTACAACCAGCTCGTCAGCCGTTTCGCCGCTTTCGTGAAGAAGGCGGAAAAGAAGGGCATCACCGTCGTCGTCGAGGACTACGACAACCGCCGTTCCCCGACCTTCAATACGGAGCGCATCGACCACCTCTTCACGGAAATCCCGGACCTGAAGCTCAACTTCGACACCGGCAACTTCGTCTTCGCCGGTGACGACGTGATGGCCGCCCTGTCCCATTTCAGCAAGAAGATCGCCCACGTCCACCTGAAAGACCGCATCGAGGTCGGCGGACGCCTCTCCCCCGCCATAGGCAAGGGCATCGTCCCCTTCGCCGACATCGTCGCGGGCCTGCGCAAGGCCGGCTACAAGGGCTGGCTGACCGTCGAGCACTTCGGCTCGCGCCAGATGCTCGAGGATGCCGAATTCTCCGCCAACACCGTCCTGCACCTGAAGAAAAAATAAGCCATGAAAAGAACGCTGCTGCTGGCCGCCCTGCTGCTGATGGCAGGCTGCGGTGAAAAGGCCGTGGCTCCGCTCCGGCTGAACGAGCTGGAGTATTTCGAGACCCGCGGCGTGAACGTCCTCGTGTACAGCAACCTGTTCACGGGCGGATTCAACGACGAGAAAGACTCCGGCCTGGAGATCATCCACCACGGCGTCCGCACGGCCCAGGGCGGCGCCATCCGGCTCAACAACACGCCGGAGCAGTGGGACCTGGTCCCCGCGACGCCGGAGCGCACCGTGCGTCCGGAGGACAACGCGATCGAGGTGAAACTCCGCTTCGAGGACTATGACTTCGACTCCCGGCTCGTCGTGACGGGCGAAGGGCAGGCGGTCCGGATCGACGTGTACCTGGACGAGCCTGTCCCTGCGGCGCTGGAAGGCGACGCGGGATTCAACCTGGAGTTCCTCCCCTCGCAGTACTGGAACAAGACCTACCTCGTCGACGGGCAGGCGCAGCGCTTCCCGCGCTACGCGGTCAGCGAGACCGTCTCCCGTCCCAACAGCGAGAAAGTCCGCCAGTTCAAGGGCTACAAGACCTACGACGACCGCGGGACGGACCGGTTCGTGGACCCGCTGCCGCTGGCCGTGGGCCGGACCTTCCTGCTGGCGCCGGACGACCCGGAGCGGACTGTCCGGATTTCCTGCGAAGACGGTGAAATCAGCCTTTACGACGGCCGCATGCTCGCCCAGAACGGCTGGTTCACGTTCCGCAGCCTCCTGCCTGCCGGCCGGACCGGCAAGGTCCTGACCTGGTACGTGGAGCCCCATTCCATCCCGGGATGGATCCGGGAACCGAACGTCGGATTCTCCCAGATGGGCTATCTCCCGGACCAGCCGAAGGAAGCCGTCATCGAACTGGACAGGAACGACCGGCCGCAGTCCGTCGCCTCCGTTTACCGGATCCGCGAGGACGGTTCGGAGGAGAAGGTCTTCAGCGGCCGGACCCGCGTCTGGGGCCCGTACTTCAAATACAATTACGTCAAGTTCGACTTCAGCGAAGTCCGCGAGCCCGGCATCTATTTCCTGCAGTACGGCGACGTCCGGACGGACAACTTCATCATCGGCGACGACGTCTATGACCGGATGACGGACGCGACGAGCGATGTCTGGATCCCGATCCACATGAACCATATGACCGTAAACGAAGGCTACCGGATCTGGCACGGGGAGCCCTTCCGGGAGGGTTACCTCCAGGCTCCGCCGAACACGGACCACTTCGACATGCACCGCCAGGGCCCGACCACGGACACGAAATACAAGGCGCTGGAACTGATTCCCGGCCTGAACGTCGGCGGCTTCTTCGACGCCGGCGACTTCGACATCGAGACCGGCGCGAACATCGGCGTCGTCCAGAATTTCGTGACGGCGTGGGAGCTCTTCCGGCCGATGCGGGATGAGACCTTCGTCGACGAGGACAGCCGCTACGTGGATCTCCACCGCCCGGACGGCATCCCCGACATCCTGCAATACCTCCGCCACGGGACGCTGAACCTCGTCGCCCAGGCCGAGAACATCGGCCACATGTCCCAGACGCTGTCGAACTCCGTCCTGGACAACTACCACCATCTGGGCGACGCCGCCTCCATCACCGACGGGCTCCACTACGACCCGCGGCTGAAGCCGTATCAGGTCTCCGCGGACGGCAAGTCCAGCGGTACGCCGGACGACATGTGGGCCTTCACGAGCCGGAATCCGGGTTCGGACCTGCGGGCCGCGACGATGTTCGCCGCCGCGAGCCGCGCCCTCAAGGGCTTCGACGACGCCCTCTCCGCCCGCGCGCTGACCCAGTCGAAGCGCCTGCTGAAGGAAGCGACGGAACTCCTCGCCGCCCGCAGCTACGACGGCACGGTGCGCTCCAACATGGCGACGAACCTCCAGCTCTACGTCTCGACCGGAGAGAAGCAGTACCTCGACAGCTTCACGGAGCAGATCTGGCCCTCGCTGGACCGCAACGTGAACGCCAGCCTCGGGACCGCGCTGGATGCGATTCCCTACATGGACGCGGCCTACAAGGAGCGGCTGCGCCCGTACGTCGAGAAATACGCGGAGTATCTGGCAGGGCTGGAGGAGGACAATCCCTACGGCGTCCCGATCGGACTCGGCAACTGGGCCGGCAGCGGCAACGTCGTCAGTTACGGCACGACCGTCTGCATGGCCGCGCGCCAGTTCCCCGACATCGTCGACCGGAATTACGCCTTCAAGGCGACGAGCTTCCTCTTCGGCTGCCATCCCTACCACAACTACTCCCTCGTGGCCGCGGTCGGCGCCACGCGCCCGAAAGCGGTCTTCTACGGCAACAACCGCGCGGACTTCTCCTTCATCCCGGGCAACGTCGCCCCGGGCCTGCTGTTCCGCCAGCCGGACCATTTCGAGAATTACGACGACTGGCCGTTCCTCTGGGGACAGAACGAAGGCACGATCGGCGGCAACACCGCTTACCTGATCTTCGGCCTCGCCTTCCTCGACGTCATGAAATAATGATTGCAGAAAGAAATATTTTCCTGAAATCGTCAGAATAATGCCGCTTCAGAAAAATATTTCTTTTTGTTATGATTTGTCAAGAATTGACAAAACGGGGCGTTACCTTTGCATCAGAACAATAAAGGAAACGCCCTATGTCTAAGGAAATCAAAAACTGGATCGAAAACTTCGCGGAAGTCGAAGAACTGATCAACGACCTCGAACTCGAATTCATCGCCGAGCTGGACTGATCCGCCGCGACGCGTCCAGGAGCAGGCTGAGGAACAGCAGCAGCTCCGTGCCGCGGCGGCGGTCTTCCGGCCGGAGCGTCGCGGCGGGGAACGCAAGCGCGGCACGCATCCGCCGCAGGACCTTCTCCTGGTCGTATTTGATGCCGTACACGGCGACGGCGTCCTCCGGGCTGATATCCAGCCCGCAGGTCACATTGGCGAAGAAACCCGAAAGCAGCCGGATCCGCCCGATCCGGGCCGCCGACCGGGCGAACGAGACGAGCGTATGCTCCGCCTCGTCGAAACGCAGGTCGAAGAGATAATACTCCTTTTTCGCCGCCTTCGGGTCCAGCCGGATCCGGTACTCGGCCATCTCCTGCAGCGCGCTCTGCTGCAGGGCCAGTTCCGCCTCGATCTGGGCCAGTTCGACTTCCCGGCGCCGGGGATTGAAAAACAGGTTCAGGCGGATGTCACCCTCCCCTTCCAGCGCGTACTGCCGGCAATACCGCTCCGTCCGCGCGTCATAACGCATCCCGGCCGGCTTCTGCCGAATGGGCCCGAGCCGGCGGATCCGGTCCCGGACAAAGCCCTGCCGCACGTCCACGCACAGGACCATCGGCCCCTCCCGCAGATACGGGACGACCGCCGCCAGCGAGTCGTAGGCGCGGTCCGTAATGAGGATGCTCTCCCCCTGCCCGTCTTTGCGGAGCTCGCCGCGCAGGATCGACAGCCCGCGGGCGTCGCCGAGGAACCCCGGAAAGGACCGGAACGAAACAGGAACCCGGGCGTCCATCGAATAACTGACCGTCTCGACGGCGGAGGCATAGTGGATCCGCTCCGCCTTCTTCCCGTATTTCCGGTCGGACTGCAGGTCCAGCGAACTGTATTTGACGACGGAATCGACCGAGCAGATCCGCTCCCCGGCATGGCGGGAGCGGCGCAGCGCCAGGAAACGCTCCAGTTCTTCCGGCCGGACGCTCTCCAGCGCAGGGTCTGCGCAGGTAAACGTGCCGGACGAAACCCAGGTCTCATAATAGGAACGGACCAGCGCGAGGAACGCGTCCGCGCGGGCCGCATCGCCGTCCATCGCGGCGGCCAGGTCCTCCCGCACGCCCAGCCGCCCGAAGGCGCGGGCGGACGCGTCTTCCTCCCCGGGAATCCCGCGGATTTCCGACAGGTCCCATTCGGGCGGGAAAACCAGTTTCTCCCGCTCGGACGCCGGCGCCTGCTGCCAGGCCTTTCCGGGAATGAAGCGCAGGTCTTCCGTCAGCGTTCCCCAGTGGAGAATGCGGTATTTCCGCCGGCCGGCCGCATCCAGGACGAACGGATGTGTCGCGGCATACAGATGCCCGCCGTTCCGGTGGACGGAGAGCCGGTAGATGCTGTCGGGATTCGTTTTCCGGGCCATAATTAATTATACATTGCACAGCACACAGTGCGCTGTAAGCTTGATAAAAATACAAATAATTATACATTTCGCCAAAAAGGGGTCCCATCCGGCAAAATACCTACCTTGCAGCGTTTTTCAAACGCTACCCCGATGAAACTGAACCGAATCTTGACAATCCTCGCCCTCGCGGCCGGCCTGAGCGCCTCCGCCCTGGCGAATCCCGCCGAAAAACCGGACACCCTGAACAGCTCCGTCGTGACCGGAACCCGTCTTTCCGTCCTGCGCGACGCCCTCCCCGCCCCCGTCAGCGTCGTCGGACGAGGCGCCATCGCCACGAGCGACGAGAGCGCCGTGATGCCCGTCCTGATGGAGCAGGTCCCCGGCCTCTTCGTGACTTCACGCAACACGACCGGCTACGGTGTCTCCGGCGGCGCAGCCGGGGCGATCTCCCTGCGCGGCTTCGGTGCCGGCAGCGGCCGCGTCATCATCCTCGTCGACGGCCACCCCCAGTTCGAATCCATCTACGGCCACCCCGTAGCGGATGAATACATGGCCGCCAACGCCGAGCGCGTCGAAGTCTCCCGCGGCGCGGCCTCCGTCCTCTACGGCTCCAACGCGATGGGCGGTGCGATCAACATCATCACCCGCCAGCCCCAGCACGACGGCAACCTCCTGACCGCCAAGCTGATGGGCGGTTCCTTCGGGACCTTCCGCGGGAACCTCTCCGACACCTACCGGAGCGGCCGTTTCACTTCCACGGTCAATCTCGGCTACGACCGGACCGCCGGCCACCGCGCCAACTCCGCATTCAACTCCAAGAGCGGAATGGTCAAGCTCGGCTACGATCTCAGCGACGCCTGGAAGGCCGGCGCGAGCGTCAGCCTCGTCAACGCCTACTCGGAGAATCCGGGCCCCGTCAGCGCCCCGATGCTCGACGCCTATGCCAACGTGACCCGCGGCATGGCGATCCTCTCCCTCGGCAACCGGTATGAGAAGACGAGCGGCAACATCGACCTCTACTACAACTGGGGCAACCACGTCATCGACGACGGCCACACGGCCGACAAGCCGGCGCAGCCCTTCCTCTTCCACGGAACGGACTTTACCGCCGGCCTGACCGCCTACCAGGCCGTTCCCCTCTTCCCCGGCAACAACCTGACCCTCGGCACGGACCTCCTTTACTACGGCGGCAACGCCTACCGCAACCCGACGACGGAAATCTACGCGGACCACAAGAAACTCCACGAGGAGGCCGTCTATCTCTTTGACCAGCAGACCGTCGGCAAATTCATGTTCAACGCCGGCATCCGCCTGGACAACCACAGCGTCTATGGCCTCCAGTGGATTCCGCAGGCCGGCCTCTCCTTCATGCCCGCCTGGCACACGACCCTGAAACTCTCCGCCTCGAAAGGCTTCCGCGCCCCGAACATGCGCGAGCTCTATATGTTCATGTCCGCCAATCCGAACCTGAATCCCGAAGAAGCCTGGAGCTATGACTTCACCCTCGGAAACCACTTCCTGGGCGGCGCCCTGAACACCGAGATCAGCCTCTTCTACACGAAGGGCAGCAACATCATCGAGGTCGTCCGCGAAGGCGGCAAGCCCCAGAACCGCAACGTCGGCGCCTTCGCCAACAAGGGCGTGGAAGTCGCCGCTGACTGGCGCCTTAGCCCGCAGTTCCAGCTGAACACGAACTACAGTTTCCTCCACATGGACACTGTCTACACCGGCGCCCCGAAGCACAAATTCTGGTTCGGCGGCAACTGGAGCAACGGCAAGTTCCTCGCGAACGCCGGCATCATGGTCATCGACGGCCTCTACCTGACGACCGGCGACAACGCCCGCACGGCCCATTACGCGGACCTCAAGGCCAAGGCCGGCTACCAGGTCACCCCTTGGATGCAACTCTTCGTCCGCGGAGAGAACCTCCTCGGCAAAGCCTACGAAACGATGGACGGATTCCCCGGCCCCGGCGCTACGGTACTCGGCGGAATTTCGCTATCTTTGTAGGGTGGACCAGCCGAAAATGGAAAGGATGCTTCGCCTGATGAAGCTCCTTTCGGGAAATGTCAATTATACCATTGCGGAACTGGGCGACAAACTGGAAATGTCGCCCAGAACCGTATATCGCTACCTGGACACCTTCAAGAGCGCCGGCTTCGCCGTCACGAAACTCCACGGCGACGTCTATAAGCTGGCGAAAATGCCGAAGGACGCCGTCGAGATCGACCGGCTGATCTATTTCTCGGAGGAAGAGGCCTACCTCGTCAATTCCCTGATCGACCAGCTCGTACCGACCAACAGCCTGAAAGCCAACCTGAAAGAGAAGCTCTCCGCCATCTACAGCGCGACCAGCATCGCCGACTACGTCGACCGCCGCAGCAACGCCGCCCACGTCGAAGCCCTCGGCAAGGCCATCGAAACGCGGCATCAGGTCCTCCTGAAGGACTACGAGTCCGGCCACTCCCACACCATCCGCGACCGCCGCATCGAGCCTTACGGCTTCACCGCCGATTACGTCGACGTCCTCGGATACGACCTGGAAGACGGCGGGAACAAGACCTTCAAGATCTCCCGCATCGGCGAAGTCGAAGTCCTCGACACGGAATGGAATGCCGAAGGGAGCCACCGTCCCCAGAAGATGGATATCTTCCGGATCAGCGGTGACTCCCCTATCCATATCCGCCTGAAGCTCAGCTTCATGGCAAAGAACCTGCTCGTCGAGGAGTATCCCCTCGCGGCGCGGGACCTCCGCCGCTCCGGCAGCGACTGGATCCTCGACACGGACCTCTACGGCCTCCGCGGCGCCGGGCGCTTTGTCGCCGGCCTGCTCCCGGAAATCGAGATCCTCGAAGGCGACGCCCTCCGCGCCTACCTGAAGGAAACGCTTGCCTGCGGCCTCAGCCGGGTTTAGGGCATCTCGCGGATGATGTCCATGCCCGTGCGGATGGCCTCCTCATTCATCGGAATGAGGTGGTGGTGGCGTTCCGGGAGGGTTTTCCGGAGGGCCTTGAGCACGCTTTCGATCGAGACGATGGGGTGGACCTTCAGCAGGCCGCCGAGGACGACCATGTTGAAGACCTTGATCATGTTCATTTCCGCGGCCTTGTCCATCGCGTCGATCCGGTAGACGTGGATGTCCTTGCGGGTCGGGGGGACATTGATGCCGTAGCCGTCGTAGATCAGGCTGCCGCCGGGTTTGACCTTGGACTCGAACTTCTCCAGCGAGGGCTGGTTCAGCACGATGGCGGTATCGTAGGAAGAGAGGATCGGAGAGGAGACGGGCTCGTCGCTGACGATGACGGTCACGTTCGCCGTGCCGCCGCGCTGCTCCGGGCCGTACGCCGGCATCCAGGTCACTTCCTTGTCTTCCATAAGGCCGGAGTATGCCAGGATCTTGCCCATCGACAGGACGCCCTGGCCGCCGAATCCGGATATGATGATTTCGTGTGTCATACGCTTTAGTCTTTACCGTTGTCTTTCAAATCTCCGAGCGGATAGAACGGAACCATGTTCTCCTCCATCCACTTGTTGGCCTTTTCGGGGCTCATCCGCCAGTTGGTGTTGCAGGTCGAGACGATTTCCACGAGGTTGGAGCCCTTGCCCTGCATCGAGTACTCGAACGCCTTGCGGAGGGCCTGCTTGGCCTTGCGGATCGCGGCGACGCTCTGGACGCTCTGGCGCGTCACATAGCAGGTGCCCTCCAGCTGTGCGGCGATGTCGGCCATCTTGAGGGGGTAGCCGTGGAGCTTCGGGTCGCGGCCGTAGGGGCACGTGACCGTCTTCATCCCCAGCAGGGTCGTCGGGGCCATCTGGCCACCGGTCATGCCGTAGATGGCGTTGTTGATGAAGATGATGGTGATGTTCTCACCGCGGTTCAGGGCGTGGATGGTTTCGGCGGTGCCGATGCAGGCGAGGTCGCCGTCGCCCTGGTAGGTGAAGACCAGGCGGTCCGGCCAGAGGCGCTTCACGGCGGAAGCGAGCGCCGGCGCGCGGCCGTGGGCGGCTTCCTGCCAGTCCACGTCGATATACTTGTAAGCGAAGACGGCACAGCCGACGGGAGAGATGGCGATGGTCTTTTCGGCCATTCCCATTTCCTCGATGACCTCGGCGACCAGCTTGTGGACCACGCCGTGGCTGCAGCCCGGGCAGTAGTGCATCGGAGTATCGTTCAGAAGCGCGGGCTTCTTGTATACCAGGTTCTCTTTCTGGATGATTTCTTCTCTAGTCATAAGGCACAGCGCATTAACGGGTCATTTTCTTGATTTCTGCCACAACCTCTTCCGGTTCGGGGATGATGCCGCCGAGACGGCCGTACCACTGGACGGGCACCTGGCATTCGACGGCGAGGCGGATGTCCTCGACCATCTGGCCGGCGTTGATTTCCAGCGAGAGGATCCCCTTAACCCTTTTCCCGAGTTCGCCGATCCGCTTCGACGGGAAGGGCCAGAGGGTGATGGGGCGCAGCAGGCCGACCTTGATTCCCTGCTCGCGGGCGATGGCGATGACTTTCTTGGCGATGCGGGCCGCGCTGCCAAAGGCGACGATCAGGTATTCGGCGTCCTCGGTCTTGTATTCCTCGTAGCGGACTTCCTTCTCCTCGATCACGCGGTACTTCGCCTGGATGCGGAGGTTGTTCTGCTCCATCTCCTCGGAGCGGAGCTCCAGGGAGGTGATGATGTTGGGTTTGCGCATGCCGGTGCGGCCGGTCGTCGCCCAGGGGCACTCGGCGGCGATTTCCGCCTCGGTCCGGCGCGGTTTGAACGGCGGGAGGACGACCTTTTCCATCATCTGGCCGATCGCGCCGTCGCTCAGGATCATCGCCGGGTTGCGGTAGCGGAAGGCCAGCTCGAAGGCGAGGTCCACGAAGTCGGCCATCTCCTGGACCGACGCGGGCGCCAGGGTGATGAGCCGGTAGTCACCGTGGCCGCCGCCCTTGACGGTCTGGAAGTAGTCCGCCTGGCTGGGCTGGATGGTGCCCAGGCCGGGGCCGCCGCGGGAGACGTTGACGATCAGGGCCGGAAGCTCCGCACCCGCCATGTAGGAAATGCCTTCCTGCATCAGGGACACGCCCGGCGAGGAAGAGGAGGTCATCACGCGCTTGCCGGTCGCGGCGCCGCCGTAGACCATGTTGATCGATGCGACTTCGCTTTCCGCCTGCAGAACCACCATGCCGGTCGTCTCCCAGGGTTTTTCCGCCGCAAGTGTTTCCAGCACCTCCGACTGGGGGGTGATAGGATAGCCGAAATAGCCGTCGCAGCCGCAGCGGATGGCGGCATGGGCGATGGCTTCGTTGCCTTTCATCAGGGTAATTTCTTTCTCTGCCATGGTCTAAGCCTCCTTTTTACGGTAAACTGTGATACATCCGTCCGGGCAGACGACCGCGCAGGACGTACAGCCCGTGCAGGTGTCTTCCAAAACGGCCTCGGCGTAGTTGTAGCCCTTCTGGTTTACGTTTTTCTTCGTCAGGGCCAGGACCTTCAGCGGACACGCGACGACGCACAGGCCGCAGCCTTTGCAGCGTTCGATATCCACGACGGTCGCTCCTCTCATTGTAGCCATAAGTTTATCGGGGTTATTATTGGTTATACATATCCTTGTTGTAGAAATCCAGGATCTCGTTCGCAATGTCGAGGGCCCGCTGCGCGGGGCTCGCGGGATCCAGGGCGACGGCCTCCAGGTAGTTGTTGATGGCCTGCTGCCAATCCCCTTTCTTGCGATGGGCGTTGCCGAGCAGGTAGAAGAGCTCAGCGTCCATCGCTCCGCCGCCTGCGCGGTACTCCCCGAGCTGCGCGATGGCCTCGTCGGCCCGGCATGCGTCGAGCAGCGCCCGGATCCGTTCTTTCATCGCTTCGGTTCGTCCACGAACATACACCAGTGGTAGGTATCCTCGCCGGTGCCGCGCTGGATGCCGACGATGCGGTTGTAGAGCTTCTCGCTGATCGGGCCGCAGGTGTCGGCGTAGCGGTATTCGCGGGTGATGGTGCCGCTCTCGAGGGTCACCTTGTCGTCGATCCGGCAGATCGGGGTGATGACGACGGCGGTACCGCAGGAATTGACTTCCTCGAAGGTTTCGAGCTCGTCGACGAAGATCGTGCGGCGCTCCACCTTCAGGCCGAACTCTTCGGCCACCTTCCGGAGGGACTTGTTCGTGATGGAAGGGAGGACGCTGGGGGAATTCGGGGTGATGTAGCAGCCGTGCTTGATGGCGAAGAAGTTGGAGGAGCCGAATTCCTCGATGTGGGTATGGGTCGCGCTGTCGAGGAAGAGGAGTTCGCGGTATCCCATTCCGTGGGCCAGGTTGTAGGCGTGGAGGGACTGGGCGTAGTTGGCGCCGAGCTTGTATCCGCCGGAGCCGTAGGTCGCGGCGCGGTCATAGTTGCGGGAGAGCACCGCGGTGCCGGGCACCAGCGCCTTCGCGCCGGAGTAGGTTCCCACGGCGGAAGCCATCACGGCGAAGAGCACGTCCTTGGAGGAGTGGACGCCGAGCTGGGGGTTGATGCCGATCAGGATGGGGCGCAGGTACAGGGAGGCGCCGCTCTCGTAGGGCGGGATGAACTCCCAGTTGGCCTGGACGCAGCGGACGCAGAGGTCGATGAACATCTCGACCGTCGGGGCGGGCATATCCAGGTAGCGGGCGCTGGACTCCATCCGCTTGGCATTCTCGTCGGGGCGGAACAGGCGGACGCGGCCGTCGACGCCGCGGTAGGCCTTCAGGCCTTCGAAGCAGGACGGGGCGTAATGGAAGACGCCTGCGAAGCAGTGGAGGGTCAGGTTGAAGTTGTCGGTCACTTCCGGCTGGCTCCATTTGTTGTCAATGCACTTCGTGAAGACGATGGCATTGGTAGGATAGTAATTGAAAGATCTTTTTGTGTAATCAATCTCAGCCATGGTTATTGTGTTAGGTTATCAGTCTTCAATCAGGTGGTCCTTGTTGTAGGTGTGGATCTTCGTCGCGCCCGCGAGGATGATGTAGCCGTTCTCGGCGAGGGAGGCGAGTTCGTTCTCCCCGGGGTAGACGACGACCGGGGCGACCCAGTCCACTTTCCGGGCGATGGCGTCCGTGATGTCCCGGCTGTAGGCGACGCCGCCGGTCAGGATGATCACGTCGACCTTGCCGTCCACGACGGCGCCCTGGGCGACGATGTACTTGGCGATGTTGAGGATGAAAGCCTTCATGAAGACCACATACTCCTCACGGCCCTCCTTCGCGCGGGCGACGACCTCGCGCATGTCATTCGTGCCGAAATAGGCGACGGCACCGCCCCGGCCGATGAGCTTCTTCTTGATTTCCTCCTTGGTGTACTTTCCGCTGAAGCACATGTCGATCAGGGGGTACGGCGGGCAGCAGCCGGCGCGCTCGGGCGTGATCGGACCGTCGCCGCCGAGTCCGTGGGAGGTGTCGATGACGCGGCCGCCACGGTGGAGCGAGATCGTCACGCCGCCGCCCATATGGCAGATGATGGCGGTCGTATCCTCGGCCTTGCGGCCCGTGTCACGCAGGTAGCGGCGCATGATGGCGCGGGTGTTCAGCGCGTGGAAGAGGGTCCTGCGGGGGAATTCCGGGATGCCGCCGACGTGGCACTCCGGGAGCATCTCGTCCGCCATCGGCGGGTCGGCCACGTAAGCGACGCAAGGGCCGAACGGCGCACAGACGCCCTCCGCATCGCGAAGCGCGTTAATCTCGCGGGCGATGTTGTCGCCGATCAGGGCGCTGAGGTTGCAGGCATGGTTGCCTTCGCGGCTGGTGGAAAGGACTTCGCGCATATCGGCGTTGACGTTGTAGACGCCCGTGATGCAGGGGGTGAAGAGGCCGCCGCGGCACATGACGATGTCGATATCCTCGAGGCGGATGCCTTTTTCCCGGAGCGCGCCGGTAATGGCGTCCGTCCGCATCCGGTCCTGGTCCATCACGTCCGCGAACTTGGAAAGCTCCGCGACGCTGTGCTCGAGCTTCTCTTCAAGGAAGACGTCGCCGTCCTTATATACTGCAAATTTGGTCGTTATGGATCCCGTATTCACGACGAGGATCAATCCTTTGGGAGGTTTTCCGTTGATATTGCCGATAGCGCTCATAAAGACTTTTCTTAATTGCTTACAATTTCGTTATAATTTTTGAAAACTGAAAATAAATTAGCGATGGTTCCGAATTTTTCATAATTATTTATAAGCGATCCGGCCTATCGCCCTTTTCCACCGGCAGCGCCGGTTCATAAAACGGTCGTGGTATCCTCCAGCAGGATGTCCGGGCGCTCATCCGGCGCCATCAGCTCAAAAGTGACATCCCGCAGGCGCAGGCCCTCGACGTGGCGGGCGAAAAGTCCGTACGACGGGGTCGGTCCCAGATGCAGCGGCTCGGGATATGTCGTCCCCAGTTCCGGATACGGCCGGTCCGCTTTCTTTCCGCCACCCCGGTACCGGATATGGATATCTTCCAGGGCGACATTGCGGATGGGTACGCCTTCCATCCCGGTCACGATGATGCCGGCGAAGGAATCGGCGTCATCCACGACAACGTGGCTGATACGGATATCCCGCGCCGAGGAAGGATGGGTAAACTCCTGCGGTCCCCGGTTGCGGCGTCCGGTCGTGATGAAGATGGGATAATGGTTGGTATGGCTCATCGAAAGGTTGGTGACGAGGATGTTCTCCAGCACACCCCGGTCGACGGCCTCCAGCGCCAGGCCGCTGCAGTGCATGAACGTGCAGTTGGAAATCGTGATGTTGCGGAACCCGGCATTGGACTCCGTGCCGAGCTTGATGCGTCCGTTGCCCCAGCCCACCTTGGCGGGCTCATAGGTCCCATCGAGGAAGGTCCCCATCCGGTAGCCGGACACCGTGCAGTTCGTAATCAGGATATGCTCGCAGAGAACGGGCTTCCTGAGCGCATACGAACTCTTCAGGACAATGGCGTCGTCGGAAGGGGAATTGACCTTGCAATTGCTGACCGTGAAGAACTTGCAACAGTCGATATCGATCCCGTCGCGGTTGGTGTCAATCGTGAGGTTGTCGAGGGTACCGATGTCGCATCCGGTCAGGATGATGGCGAAATGTCCGCCGCGGAAGAGGGTGATGTCGCGGATGGTCACATTGCGGCAAAGCTTGAAGGCGATGGACTTGTCCCCGGTTCCGATGCTTCCGCCCAGGACATCCCCGGAGTTCTCCGTGTCCTTCTTCGTCAGACCGTCCCCGTCAATCATTCCGAAACCGGTGATGCTGATGTTGGAGCGTCCTTCCGCCCAGATCAGACTGTTGTGGAAATACGTATGGCCGCCGTCCTGGTACTCCGGCCCGCCGAAAACCTCGCTCTCGTCGTAGGCGCGGAACTCCGGCGGTGCGGCCAGGATTCTTGCGCCGCGCATCAGGTGGAGGTCGACGTTGTCCTTCATCCGGATACTCCCGCACAGGTACGTCCCGGCGGGAACCAGCACCTGGCCGCCGCCCGCCGCCGTACAGGCGTCGATGGCCCGGTTGATGGCGACGTGGTCGAGGGCCTTCCCGTCACCGACGGCGCCATAGTCGCGGACATCGAAAATACCCCCGGCAAAAGCGGAAACGGCCGGCAGCAGGGCCAGCATCCATGCAAGTACAATCCTTCTCATACGAATCATTTTTCTATACAAATACAACCTAAAGCGCAGCGGCATCCATCGTCATGATGATTCCGACGACGCCCGAGTAATCCTGTGCGCCGCCGGAGATGCCGTTGGTGCGCAGGAAGAGGTCCATCATCCAGTGCTGCACCTTCCCGACGATTCCGACCCGGCGCTCGTCCCAATAAGCCTGGAGTGCGGCGGTATCGTCCGGCACCCGCTGCGGCACCTGCGCCATCCAGGCCTCATACTGCTCCCGCGGCAGCAGCGCCCGCGCATTCGAAACGACGTAAGGGAACAGGAACAGCAGGCCGCTGTAGCGGACGGCCGGGACCTGCGAACGGCGGCAGAAGGCATAGGCCCAGTAATTGGCCTCCCCCTCCCCGGTCACACCCGACAGGTGTGCCATCTCGTGGGCGAGGACGAACGGATACTCCAGGTCCGGAATCTCCAGGTTCACCTGCGACTCGCAGAAGAAAGGTCCCAGCCACCCGAGCACGGAAACCGCCGAATACAGCGGATTCAGCAGCGGCTTCTTCACGTGCTGCCAGCGCCGCAGCGGCGCGTACCCGCAGGCGGCCGCCCGGTCCGCATAGAAGTCCTTGACGCTCTGCTCGACGGCGAACGGCTCCCACTCCTTCCGGCTGTCGGCGCAGCTACTGAGCTCCTCCGTATACTCCGACAGGAAACGCCCGAACGCCTCCGCCTCGAAATGGGCCGGGACAAGCTCCAGCCGCGCATACAGGGGCGTACGGAAATAATTGTTTCCCCAGCCCAGGTAGAACCACACAGTGACCCACAGCGCAATGCGCGCCGTCCGTCCGAGCCACCACAGGAAGCCCTTCTTCCGCCGCACTGCCCGCACGATGACGGCTAGCAGCGCCAGGATGAACCCGACCACCACGATCTCCTCCAGCGAGAAACGCACCAGCGAGGCCGGCCACGACAGCGCCGCCGAAATCAGCGGATAGCACCGCTCCGCATAGAAATCCGCCGCCGGTGTCCATACGCGGCAAGCCGCCACGAATGCCAGCAGGGCCAGCCCGACAAAGTCCCTCTTTTTCATTTTCATCTAAGATACGGATTTTTAAAAAAGTTTATCTTTGTAAACAAACAAATCCGCAATGAATTACAACGGTATCATCGTCGGCGCCGCTGCCTCCCTCTTCATCCGGGATTCCATTGTCTCGACCATCCTCGGCGGCTTCGCCTTCTCCAGCTTCTGGTCCATCCACGAGCTTTTCAAACAGGAAAAGCGCGTCCTCAAAGGCTGGTTCCCCGAAAACCCGGCCCGCCACGACTATTACGAGAAAAAGAGAAACGCCGCATAACCCGATGGAAGAGAACCTCACAGTCAGACAAGCCCGGAAAGCAGACCTGCCGGAGATTATGGCCGTCCTGGAAGCGGCCAAGGGCATCATGCGCGCATCCGGGAACACCGGCCAGTGGGTCAACGGCTACCCTTCCGAAGAAGTGGTCCTGGAGGACATCGCCGGCGGCTGCGGCTACGTCGTCCTCGCGGACGGACGCCTCTGCGGCTATTTCGCCTTCATCCCCTCCCCGGAGCCGACCTACGCCGAGATCTTCGACGGCGCCTGGCTCGACGACACCCTCCCCTACCACGTCGTCCACCGCATCGGCAGCTATCCCGAAGTCCACGGCGTCTTCCGCGCCGTCCTCGACTGGTGCTTCGGGCGCGACCCCAACATCCGCATCGACACCCACGAGGACAACCGGATCATGCAGCACTGCATCCTCCGCTACGGCTTCCGCTACTGCGGCATCATCTACCTCGAATCCGGCGACCCCCGCCTCGCCTACCAGCTGATCCGATAACCTCCCCATCCCATGAAGACATTCCTGTTTATCCTGATCCTCACCGGCTTCGCCGTCTACCTCGCCGGCGCAGCCTGGTACTATATCGACAAGAAAAAAGGCGGCCACCGGAAAGCGCCGATGCTGCTCCGCGCCGCCGGCGCGCTGCTGATGGCAACCTACTTCATCCTCGTGATCATCACCTCCCGCCGCAGCGACCGGACCGCCGCGGCGCCGCGCCCCCTGACGGCCGAAATGGCCTACGAAGGCGTCAGCAACTACTGCCACGAGGCCTTTGACTGGAGCGTCGCAGAAACCAACCCCGACATCATGTCCCTCACGATGGGCGAAGAAACCCCGGCCGAATACCAGGTCATCTTCCGCAGCTACACAGGCGCCCTGACCACTTTCCACGTCGACAAGACGACCGGCGCCACCCGCCTGGAAGAAAATGTCCCCGCCCTGGACCTCAGAAACCCGGCGGGAACCCTGGATTTATACGATTATCTGGACAAATAGCGTCCAACCTCTTTCTATGATACTGTTGATTATTGTTGCAGCCATCCTGCTCGCGGCGGTTATCCTGATTCTCGCCAACCGCAGAAAAAAAGAGAAACCCATGCCCGTGACGACGGTGAAGCCCGTCGAACTGATTCGCACCGACAGGAGCTGGGACGGAGCGGAACTGCCTGACTATCCGCAGGGGCGCCCCGAGCTGGCGGCCGTGAGAATCGAATTCCCGGCCGGACAGAAACTGGGCTGGCACCACCATCCCGTCATGAACTACGGGATCCTGACGCAGGGCGAACTGACCATCGTCAGCCGGGACGGCCAAGAGAAGACCGTGCACGCGGGCGAGGCACTGGTAGAAATGGTTGACACCATCCATCGCGGCGAAAACCGGGGCACCGCGCCTGCCGTCCTCTACATGTTCTACATCTCCCAGGAAGGCCTCCCCATCACCGTCCAGCACCCGGAAATCCCCGTGTAACCGGTCACCTCTATGCGGGGGAGCTCGAGGGGTTCTCCCCTCGATGAATAGTAGGTGCTTTAGCACCTCCGGAGGCCGAAGGCCGACCGAGGGGGTTTGGGGGATTCTTCCCCCAATGAAAAGGTAGTGCGGAACGCACCTCAAAACGAAAAGACCAGGCAGCCGCCTGGTCTTTTGTTTTGAGGTGCGTAGCGGAATCGAACCACTGTAACAGGTTTTGCAGACCTGCGCCTAGCCACTCGGCCAACGCACCGTTCAAAGGGAAAGCAAAGATACGCCTTTTTCCCGGAAATACAAATTTTTGCAGTTTGGAAAAAGAGAAGTATCTTTGACAAAACGAATTTGCCATGAAACGTATTCTCTACCTCGCGTCCCTGCTGGCCCTCGCCGCATGCGGAACGCAGAATTATACCCCTGTTCAACACGAGAAAGAAGCCGTGAACATCGGCTACGGCACGATGGACGCCGACCAGATGACGACCTCCGTCAGCACCGTCGCGATTGAAGACGCCCCGGTGACCTACAACGACATCACCGACTACATCAAGGGCAAGGTCCCCGGCGTCACCGTCGTGAGCAATCCCGGCCAGGAACCCCGGATCTATATCCGCGGCATCAACTCGAACCTGAGCGAAAACCAGCCGATGTTTATCCTGGACGGCACGGAGATCCCCTCGATCGGCAACCTGAATCCGAATGACATCCATTCGATCGAGGTCCTCAAGGATGCCAGCGCCAGCATCTACGGCGTCCGCGGCGGCAACGGCGTCCTCCTGATCACCTCCAAGGGTGCATACTACACCCAGATGCAGGCCGAAGAGGCCCGCCAGGCTGAGAAGGCTGCCGCCAAGGCCGAAAGAGCAGCCGCCAAGGCTGCGAAGAAAGCCGCGAAAGGAAAGAAATAAGCGCTATTCGACGTAGAGGAGCAGCCCTTTCAAGTACTCCCCTTCCGGATGGTAAATAGACACGGAATGGTCCGCAGGCTGGTTCAGACGATCCAGAATGCGGACATTTCGTTTGGTCTGCGCCGCAGCGGAGAAGACGGCCAGCGCGAAGGCTTCCTTGTCCACGACCTGCGAGCAGCTGAACGTGAATACCAGGCCGCCCGGCGCAACCTTGCCGATGGCGGCGGCGTTGAGGCGCTGGTAGGCGCGCAGCGCATTGTCCAGCGCGCCGCGGTGCTTGGCGAACGCCGGCGGGTCGACGATCATCAGGTCGTACTTCCCTTCCGGGACGCCCCGCAGAAACTCGATCGCGTCGGCGCAGAAGGAGCCGTGCCGGTCCGCGAAGCCGTTCAGTGCAACGTTGCGGTCGACCAGGGACATCGCTTTCGCGGAACTGTCCACGGAATCCACATGCTGCGCCCCCTCAGCCAGCGCGTAGACGGAAAAGCCGCCCGTATAGCAGAACAGGTTCAGCACGTTGCGTCCGGCGGCATATTTGCCGACGAGCGCACGGTTCTCCCGCTGGTCCAGGAAAAAGCCCGTTTTCTGGCCTTCGGTCCAGTCGACAATGAACTTGTGGCCGTGTTCCAGGACCGTCAGTTCCTTTGATTCGAAGCCGGGGGCCCTGTACAGGTAGCCGTCGACCAGGTCCAGCCCCGCCTTGAAGGGCGCCGTCCCGGAACTCTTGTCGTAGACGGCCTTCAGGCGGTCGCCATAGAGGCGGCAGAGCGCCTCACAGATGGCTTTCTTCGCACGGAACATACCGACGGAATGGGCCTGGAAGACACAGACGCCCTGGTAATAGTCGATAATAAGCCCGGGGAGGGAATCCCCTTCGCCGTGAACGAGGCGGTAGCAATCCGTGTCCGGCGCATCGGCGAGCCCGGCGGCTTCCCGCACGGCATAGGCCCGCGCCAGCATCACATCCCAGAAATCCGGCCCGAGGACCTCCGTCTCGAAGCTCAGGACGCGGACCGCGATCGAGCCGACCTGGTAATGGCCGGCGGCAAGGAACTGCCCGTCGGCGGAATAGACGGAGACCACGTCCCCTTCGGCGGGATTGCCCACGGTCTGGGCGATGGCGCCGGAGAAGACCCAGGGGTGGAAACGGAGCAGGGACTCCTCCCTACGCTTCTTTAGGATGATTTTGGACATTGGGGTTGAGTTGTTCCGGGGTCAGGGGGTGCTTCTCGGAGGAGAGGAGCTTCAGGTACATTTCGCGGCAGACCCAGGCGTCGGTCGCCGCGTATTTCTGCTGGGCTTCGGAGAGGGGCTCCGCCTCCCAGTTCGACAGCTGCTGCGTCTTGGAGATGCGGACGCCGAGGATGATGGCGGACATTTTCTTTACGCTCTTGTCCCGGATCCCATATTCCCAGCCGATTTTCTGCAGGTCCACGAAGGCGTGGGGCTTGAAGCCGGAGAGCCGCTGCAGGCCGCGGATGTCGTCCGCCACCGCCGCGCCGACCTTCACGATACGCTCGTCGGACAGCAGGCGGCACAGTTTCTTGTGCATACCGAGTTTCTTGACCCGGAAGAGATAGGCGCGGTCCCCGCCGGAAAGCTGGAGGAGGGACACGCCGTAGTGGGGCTGGTGCGGGGAGAAACAGGGACGGGATTCCGTGTCGAATCCCAGGATTTTCTGCTTTTTCAGGTACTCGATGGCCTTCCAGAAGGACCACCCGGTCTTGTCGATGACGACAATTTCCCCGGGGAAGGACGCCAGATTCAGGGCCTCGATCTCTTCTGGGCTTACGCTAATCTTGAACATTCAGGGTCAATCCTTTCGGATATGCGATATCGTGGGTAAATACGTTTCTTTTCCGGAACTCCCGGTAACAGGCTTCGCTGGCTTCCTGGAGAACGTCGACAACACGCCAGTCACGGGCGATCAGCTGGCGGAGCTGGAGGTTCTCCTCCGACTCGACTTCGATGATTTCCCGGGCCTGCGCCCGGATATCGTCCGGCGAAAGCCGGAAATCGTCGATACAGAACAGGGAAATCGCACCGGTCGCACCGGAGGCGCGGTACGCGCGGAGCAGGGCCCGCAGCGCGGCGCCGGTCTCCACGGTATCGGCGACGAAGCCGGAGAAGCAGTCCACGCCCGCGAACAGGGCCTCATAGACGCCGGCCCCGGCCATCCCTTCCACCTCGGCGAAGACGGCGACCTTCCCAGGCGCGGAAGCGGCCCGGCAGCGGTCGGCGATCGAGACGATCGGCAGGACCACGGGAACGGCAACCCCGGTCGAGCGGAGCAGCGTGTCCAGGTCGAATCCGCCGAACTGCGCCATCAGCGAGGACGACAGGACGAGCGCCTTGGCGTCCACATCCGGGCCGAAGGCCTTCAGGGCCTCCCGGACGGTCACCTCGCGGAGCGTCTCGGTATTCCCGAGGAAATTCGTGAACGGGGTATTGTGCTCGTCCAGCAGGCTCACGATCGTCTCCCCGGCGAAGTCCGGGAGCCGGTCGGGCGCAGCGCTGCCGTCGATGTTGTCGAAATGGTCGCTGCCGAGGAATTCCTCGAGCAGCGCGGCGCTGCGGTCGGGCGAATCGATGATGGCGATCCTCCCCTCTTTTTTCCCGGCGGGAATGGAGGAAAGCAGCACGTACTCGGGGCACGCCTTGTCGGCGAGGATCTTTTCGACATACGGAATCGTCGGACGGCCCGACGGCGCAGGTCCCGCGCACGAAACGAGCGCGGCGGCCAGGGCGGCAAGCGACAGAAGACGGAGACGGATTCCCATACCTTTCTATTCAGCGTTCAACGGAGCAAAGATACGAAAAATCAGATTCATCAGCACATAGGCGACCAGCGAAAGCAGCACGGCGAGCGACCAGTCCAGCTTCAGCAGCAGGACGAACAGGCCGATGATGCAGACGCAGGCCGCAAAGCAGATACGCTTGCTCTGCAGGGAGCGCGGCTGCCCCTTCTTGATTTTCAGCGAGAACATCGGAATCTCGCAGACCAGCAGGGCGCAGAGCGCGAGCGAAAGGAGCGGCAGGAACAGGTAGCCGCCCGCCCAGACGGTCAGGAAGGAATCCGGCTCCACGGCGAGATAATAGCACAGCGAACCGCAGAGCATCGCGCACGCGGGCGTCGCAAGGCCGAGGAAATTCTCCCCCTGGCGCTCGTCCAGGTTGAATTTGGCGAGCCGGAGCGCGGAGAAGACGGCAATCAGCAGCGGGATGTAGCACCAGAGCGTATCGGACCAGGTGCAGATGCGCATCGTCTGGTACATCATCACGGACGGAAGGACGCCGAAGCTGACCATGTCCGCCAGCGAGTCGAGTTCCTTGCCGAGCTCCGAATAGGCCTTCAGGAGCCGCGCGGCGAAGCCGTCGAGGAAGTCGCAGACCGCCGCCGCCAGCATCAGCAGGAAGGCGAGGTCCAACCGCGCGCGGAATGCAAATATCACCCCGATGAGTCCGCAGAGGAGATTCATCGAGGTGATACTGTTCGGAATATGACGCCGGAGCATTAGCGGATACCCAGCCGCTGCTTGAGCTGCGGCGTAAGGGCGGACTTATGGAAGGTCAGGTCCAGGGTCTGGGCGCGGACAAAGGCCTCGGTGACATACCAGATGCCCTTGTACTTGCCGGTCTCGCCCCAGGAGTTCTTGACCATGTAGTACTTCTTTCCGTTCTGGTCCTTGGCGATACCGAAGATGTGCATGCCGTGGTCGTCGGTCATCGTCTTGTCGTCGAACTCGGTCTGGCGGGACTCCTGCGTCGGGACGGCCTCGATGACGGTCGTCATCGGAGCGGGACGTCCGTCTTCGGCGGCGCCAACCCAGCGGGCCTGGTCGGAACCGACGGCGGCGGCGGTCGCATCGGCGTCAATCAGGATGCCGAGGCCGTCGCGGGTAAAGCCGGCGTGGCTCACGTCAGCACCCCAGCAGGCGGTATAGCCGTGCTCGAGGGCGTTGTCCAGGACAGCCATCATCTCGTCAATCGGGACATTGTAGGACTGGGTGCCGCGCCAGTTGTCGGCAACCTCCAGGGCGAACCAGGTATAGAACGGATGGTGCGTGAAAGAGGTCAGCTCGATGTAGTCGTCCGGGTTGATCTTGAGCGCATCGCGGTAGGAAGCGGCCGTGTAGGTCTTTCCGTCCACGACGAAGGTCTCGGGGGCCTTGCCGAAGTACTCGTCGACGATGGAGGCGAAACCGCGCTTCCAGGCCGTCGAGGGCTTGCGGCTCCGGGAGACCGCCGTCACGTAGGCGAGGAGGATGGCGTCCAGCTCGGACTGCTGCGGAAGCGGCGTGCCGTAGTTGACACCCGTCACGCAGGCGTTCGGGACGATACCGTGGTTCTTGATGACATCCAGGGCGTCGCCGCAGCCGGAACCGACGCTGAAGTTCAGCTTGCCGTCGAGGCGGATGAACTTCTCCGCGCGCTCCTTGTAGGAGGTGCCGACCACATAGAATTCGGAGAGATCAGGATACTTCGCCTCGTCCTTGATGTTGCAGAGGCGGATAGCCTCGGACTCGAGGAAGCTGATTGCAGAGAAGGACCAGCAGGTACCGCTGGAGGCCTGGTTCTTGACCGAGGTGATCGGGTTGGCCTTCACGGTAGTGAACTGGTAGTCGGGGAACTGCAGGGCCGGGCGGGTCGTCTGCGCGGCGGCAACGAGGGGAAGGAGGACGGTTGCCGCAAGAAGGAGGATCTTTTTCATAACGGTATCGAAAAAAAGGAGGGTGACGTCCGTTTTGCGAAGTCACCCTCCCCGTGATTAACTTCAGATTACTTCATGATGACGCGGGCCATCTCGAGAACCTTGTTGGAGTAACCCCACTCGTTGTCATACCAGGCGCAAACCTTGACGAAGGTAGGATCGAGCTGGATACCGGCCTTGGCGTCGAAGACGGAGGTGCGGGGCTCACCGCGGAAGTCGGTGGAGACGACGGACTCGTCGGTGTAACCGAGGATGCCCTTGAGCTCACCTTCGGCGGCGTTCTTCATCGCAGCGCAGATCTCTTCGTAGGTAGCGGGCTTCTCAAGCTCGCAGGTCAGGTCGACGAAGCTCACGTCGGAGGTAGGGACGCGGAGGCTCATACCGGTCAGCTTGCCGTTCAGTTCGGGGAGAACCTTGCCGACAGCCTTGGCGGCGCCGGTCGAGGACGGGATGATGTTCTCGAGGATGCCGCGGCCGCCTCTCCAGTCCTTCTTGGAAGGACCGTCGACGGTCTTCTGGGTCGCCGTGGCGGCGTGGACGGTCGTCATGAGGCCGCGCTTGACACCGAAGCAGTCGTTGAGGACCTTGGTCAGCGGGGCGAGGCAGTTCGTGGTGCAGGAGGCGTTGGAGATGATGTCCTGGCCGGCGTAGGTCTTGTGGTTCACACCGTAGACGAACATCGGGGTGGCATCCTTGGACGGAGCGGACATGATCACCTTCTTCGCACCGGCCTCGATATGCTTGCGGGCCTTCTCATCGGTCAGGAAGAGACCGGTCGACTCGACGACGACCTCGGCTCCGACCTCGTTCCACTTCAGGTTCGCAGGATCCATCTCGGCGGTCAGGCGGATCTTGTTGCCGTCGACGATCAGGCAGTTGCCCTCGACCTTGATGTCATGGTAGAACTGGCCGTGTACGGAGTCGTACTTCAGCATATAAGCGAGATAGTCGGCATCGAGAAGGTCGTTGATACCTACAACCTGAATGTCCTTCGAGAAGTTCTCGACAGCGGCGCGGAAAACCATGCGGCCGATACGGCCAAATCCGTTAATACCAATCTTAATCATTGTAACTGAATAATTTAGAGTTTATAAATTGTTTGACTGAATTTTCGTTTCATCAAATCATACAAAAATAAAAAAAATTGTGGAAGAATTCAATTATATTTGCATAAATCGAACGTTCAGCATGAAAATCCTTGTCACCAACGACGACGGGTATGCCTACCGGGGAATCCAGACGCTGGTCGAAATCCTCCGGCCGCTGGGCGATATTACCGTCGTATGTCCGAAATACCACCAGTCCGGCACCTCGATGGCCGTTTCGATGGGCTTCAAACCCATTGCGGTCAAGCAGTTCAAGACCTCGCCCGAACCCTGGTACTACGTCGACGCGACGCCTTCGAGCTGCGTCAAGTACGCCCTGGACGAAGTCTATACGGACGGTGCGCCCGACCTGGTCGTCTCCGGCATCAACCACGGAATGAACGTCGGCTCCGCCGCGCTGTATTCCGGGACGCTCGGCGCCTGCCGTGAGGCGGCGCTCGCCGGCGTGCCCGCCGTCGGCATCTCGCTCGACAGCTTCCAGCCGGACGCCGACTTCAGCGCCATCGCCCGGATGTTCCCCGACATCCTCCTGCGGCTTCTGAAACTCGGCTCCGGGAAATACGGCACCTACTACAACGTCAACTTCCCCGACCTTCCCGAAAGACAAATCAAGGGCATCCGCTTCGGCAAGCAGGGCATCCAGCACTGGGTCAAGGAATTCCGCCCCTACGACCACCGTGCCTTCTCGGACTACGTCATCCTCCCCGAAGCCGTCGGCCGCATCCGCATCCCGGAAATCGAAGCGGACGAAAAAGTCTACATGATGGCCGGCGACATGGTCGGCGACCCCCGGAACACGTCTGACTGCGACAACATCCTCCTGGAGGAAGGCTACATCGCCATCGCGCCCCTGACCATCGACTCGACCGACTACGAAGAGCTTGAACTGCTGAAAAAGGCTTTCTGATGCGCTATTACCTCATCGCCGGCGAAGCGTCCGGCGACCTGCACGGCAGCAACCTGATCCGCGGCCTGAAGGCCGAGGACCCGGCGGCGGAATTCCGCTTCTGGGGCGGGGACGCGATGCTGGCGGCCGCCGCCGTGCCGGAAGGCGCTCCCGACCCGCTGGTCCGCCACTACCGGGACGGCGCCGTGATGGGTTTCTGGGAAGTCCTGACCCGCGCCCGGACCCTGCTGCGCCGCGTGCGCGACTGCGAGGAAGACCTCCTCGCCTGGCGCCCGGACGCCGTCATCCTCATCGACTATCCCGGCTTCAATTTCAAGATCGCGAAATTCGCCCACGACAACGGGCTGAAGGTCTTCTGGTACATCGCCCCGAAGACCTGGGCCTCCCGCGAGCGGCGCAACCGCAAGCTGAAGGCGTGGGTCGACCGGCTCTTCATCGTCTTCCCCTTCGAGCAGGAGTACTTCCGCGCGCGGGGCGTACCGTTCGTCTATGCGGGCAATCCCCTGCTCGACGCGGTCGATTCCTCCCCCGCCCTGCAGGAAGCGCCGGAAGCGTTCTTCCGCCGGCACGGCCTGGCGCCCTGCCGCTACGTCGCCCTGCTCGCCGGCTCCCGCGGCGCGGAGATCCGGCGGATGATGCCGGTCCTGATGGCGTTCGCCGACCGGCTGCGGGCCCTGCCCGGCTACGGGGACTGCGAATTCATCCTCGCCGGCGCGCCCGCCCGCTCCCCGCAGGACTACCTGCCCGCCGTCGGCGAATCCCGCCGCCCGTACGTCCACCTCGTCTTCGGCGACACCTACGGCGTCCTGCGCCACGCCGGCGCCGCGGTGATCAACTCGGGAACCGCCTCGCTCGAGGCGGCCCTCGTCGGGACCCCGCAGGTCGTCGGCTGGAACAGCTCCGCCCTGACGGTCTTCCTGATGCGCCACATCGGCCATGTGATGGACCACATCAAGTACATCAGCCTCGGCAACCTCATCCTGGACCGCCTCGCCTTCCGCGAACTCGTCCAGGAAGAATTCACGCCCGCAGCGGTCACGGACGAAGTCGTCCGCCTGCTCGGGGACGACGCGTACCGCGCCCGGATGCTGTCCGAATACGGGGAGATACGGAAAGCCCTGGGCACCGCCGGGGCGTCCAGGGCCGTCGCCGCTGCGATGATCGCAGCGCTTAAACCTTGAGGAATACCTTCTTCCTGTACAGGAAATACAGGAACAGCCAGCTGACGGCGAGGTAGCCCAGCGCGCCGATGAAGTTCGCCCAGGCCTCTCCGCCGAGCGAAGCGATGCCGCCGACGAAGAAGTTGCCGATGCTGCGGAAGTTGATGATCCGCTGTCCCATGTAAATCGTGATCGAATTCATGCCGATGACCGTGAAGAAGGTCGTCCATTTCTTCCATCCCTTCACGTCGATGATCCAGTAGAAGAGCGCGAACATCGCGACGGAATACGCGCCGACGACGAGCACGAAGGTGCTGGACCAGAGCGCCTTGTTGATCGGGAACTGCAGGCTCCAGAGCAGGCCGACGGCCAGCATGACGGCGGCGGCGACCAGCATGGTGACCGTCTTCTTCCCGCCGGAGACTTCCGATTCGGGCTTGCGGACATACTCGCCGGTAAACATGCCCAGCATCGCGGTAACGATGGCGGGAAGGATGCTCAGCACGCCTTCCGGATCGAAGTCTCCCCGGTACAGGCGGCCGTGCATGAAGGAGAACCAGCGGTTCAGCACGCGGTCGACATAGCCGACGAGGTTGCCCTCATACGAGAACGGATCCGCGCCCGGATGGTCCGGCGCACCGACGAAGCGGAGCAGCAGGTAATAGCCGACGAGGATGGCGGCGGCGATCCAGACGCGCGTCTTCGTCTTGCAATTGATGAAGAGCAGGGCCGCGAACATCCACGCGAGGCCGATGTGCTGCAGCACGCCCATGTAGCGGAAGGGGAACTTCAGCTGCAGGAAACCATTGTAGATGCAGCCCAGCACGACGAGCGCGAAGCCGCGGTAGAAAATCTTGCCGTAGATCTGGCTGCGGGTCCGGCCGCGCGCGACCTGCTTCGCATAGGAGAACGGGAAGGAAAGGCCCGCGAGGTAGAGGAAGAGCGGGAAAATCGTGTCGTGGTGGCGCAGGCCGTCCCAGGAGACGTGTTCCATCTGGCGCGCCAGCCAGCAGTCCGCCCCGCCCGGGAAAAGGGCGCAGCAGGCCACCACCAGCGAGGCGAAGCCCATGATGAACAGCATGTCGAATCCCCGGAGGGCATCGAGCGAAAGGAGTCTCTTTTCAGTATCCATAGGTGATTGGTTTTTAGTATTCCCGAGGTCCGAAAATGGCTGTCCCGATGCGGACCATCGTGCTCCCGTGCTGCAGCGCGACGGGGAAATCGTCCGACATCCCGATGGACAGCTGGTCAAAGTCCCCGTACTCCGGGAACAACGAACGAAGATAGTCGAAAAAGGCGCGGATCCGTCCGAAATCCGCGGAGACGACATCCCGGTCTTCCGAGAGGGTCGCCATCCCCATCAGCCCGCGGAAGACGACGTTCCCGTATTCCTCCGCGCGGAAAAGCACCTCCAGCGCATCCTCCTCGAAAAAGCCCTGCTTGCTCTCCTCCGCCGCGATGTGCAGTTCCAGCAGGACGGGAATCCGCTTCCCCGCCGCCCGGCCCCAGTCGTTGACGGCCTTCAGCAGGTGGAGCGAATCGACCGACTGGACCAGCGACACGTACGGGAGGACCAGCTTGAGCTTGTTCGTCTGGAGGTGGCCGATGAAATGCCACTCGATTTCGGGACAGTCCCCCGCCGCGGCGAGTTCCGCTGCCTTGGCCGCCAGTTCCTGCGGACGGCTTTCGGCGAAGACGCGCTGCCCGGCGGCATACGCCTCGCGGATGGCTTCCAGGGGGTGGAATTTGGAAACTGCCACCAATTGGACTCCTGGCGGCAGTTGTTTCCGTATCGTATCGAGGTTGTCCCGAATCATTATCTGCGATTCTTCTGCTGTTGTTTCTGCATCTCGCGCTGCATCTTCTGCGCTTCCTCAAGCCGCAGCTGCCACTTGGACTTCTGGACCGGCTTGTCGGCCGCCGCCCGGACCTTTGCGAGGATCTCGTCGGGCTTGACGAAGAACTTGCGCAGGATCCAGTTCTGCAGCATCATGAAGAGGTTGCTCAGCAGGTAGTAATAGCTCAGCGCGGCGGAGAGGTTGTTACAGATGAAGAACATCATGATCGGCATCATCCAGAGCGACATGAAACGCATGCTTGCGGCATTCGGGTCGTTGGAGGCCGTCTGGGCGCTCATCGTCATCTTCGAATAGAACCACATCGTCACGGCCATCAGCAGCGCGAAGAGCGACAGGTGGTCGCCGATCAGCGGGACGCGGACGCCGAAATCGACGATGGAATCATACGCGGAGAGGTCCTGGCACCAGAGGAAAGGCTGCTGGCGGAGCTCGATGGAGGCCGGGAAGAAGCGGAACATCGCCCACAGGATCGGGAACGTCAGCAGCGTCGGGAGGCAGCCTCCCATCGGACTGACGCCGGCTTTCTTGTACAGGTCCATCGTCGCCTGCTGCTTCTTCATCGCATCCTCCTGCTTGGGATACTTCTCGTTGATCTTCTCCATCTCAGGCTTCAGCGCCGCCATCTTCGCGGACGACAGGTAGGACTTGTTCGTCAGCGGCATCACGACGATCTTGATTACGATCGTCATCAGGAGGATGATGATGCCGAAGTTGCCGATGAAGCGGTGGAAGAAGTTGAAGAGCGGGATGATGACGAAGCGCGTGAACCAGCCGACGAGCCAGCCGCCCAGCGGGATGATCTTCTCATACTTGCGGCCGAAGGACTTCAGGGTCTGGAAGCGGTTCGGTCCGTAATAGAAATCGAACTCCAGGGCCATCGCGGAAGGGTTTTCCCGCGGCAGCTCGGCGCGCATCCCGGCGCTGCAGTTCATCAGGTTGCCGTCCGGGTCGGCGTCCGTGAGGAAATCCACGGCCACTTCGCCGGAGTCGAAACTCTTCTTCGCATAGACGATCGAGGAGAAGAACTGCTGCTGGAAGGCGAACCATTCCAGCTTCGAGTCGATCCGCTTCGAGGCGGAACGCCCACGGCCGATCTCGACCGGCTTCTTCTCGCCCGGGAAATAGAAATCGAGCTTGGAGTACTGGGACTCGTTGCGGTAGCCCTTTTCCAGGCGCGGCACCGTCGTCGCGAAATCCAGGTCGACGGAGGAGACGTTCCGGGGAATCGTGTTCTCCATTCCGACGAAGGACAGGCGGTTGCTGACCTGATAGGAGCCCTTCGGAAGGGTGTAGGCCTGCTCGATATAGCCGCCGGCCGCGAGCGGGAGGCGCATCACGAGGGTCGAGTCCGTCCGCTCCGCGAGGGAGAAGACGAAGTCGGCGGTGTTGATGTATTCGCCCGTGTAGACGCGGACCGCATAGCGGTTGTTCCCCTCCTTGAAAAGGTAGAGGGGTTCCTTGCCATAGGTCAGGTAGTCCTTGACGAGGACGGCGTACGGCTGCGCGCCGCGCGTCGTGAAGGTCACTTCCAGCAGGTCGTTCGACAGGGTGTAAAGCGCCTCGACGCCCTTGGAGGAGAGCTCGAGGAGGCTGTCCTTGTAGACGGCCTGCTGCGGGACCGCCGGCGTTTCGGCGTAGGCCTGCGCGGCGTCCGCTTCCGGGGCGACGTCTTCGACGTACCACTCCGGATGCTCGGCGCGGTTGATGGAATCGAGCTGTGCCTGATAGGCGACCTGTTTCTTGTACTGCCGGTTCTGATAGAACGTGAATCCGAAGAGGACCAGGCCCATCAGGATAAAGCCGATAACTGCATTTTTATCCATACGCTACGCCTCCGGAGTCTCCATTTCCCGGATCTTGGCTTCCAGGCTCTTCAGTTCTTCCTTGGCCTTGTCGATGTTTTTCTGCATCTGCTTGATCAGGGCCTCGGCGTTCTTGGACATCGAGAAGAAACCGATGTTGTTCTCATACGTGTCGATGTCCTGCTGGAGGGCGTTGTATTTCTGGATCAGGATGTCCTTCTCGCTGCGCGGCTGTTTCGGGCCGGAAACACGGCCGCCGCGGCCGCCGCCGCGATAGTCCGGGAACTTCTCCTGCATCGCGTCGCGGAAGCTCTTGTTCAGGGCGTCCTTTTCCTTGAAGGGGACGAAGCCGATCTCCTGCCACTTGTCGCTGAATTCCTTCGCGGCGTCGGCGACGGCCTGCGGGTCGGCGGGAAGCTCGAAGGCGAGGATGTCCTCGACCAGCTTCTTCTTGGCCTTGAGGTTGCCGTAGAAGTCGTTCTCCGGCTTGGCGCTCTTGGAGCGGGCGTCGAAGAACTCGTCGCAGGCGGCGCGGAAGCGCTTCCAGAGCTGCTCGCTCTTCTTGCGCGGCACGGCGCCGATCTCCTTCCACTGCTTCTGGAGGTTGATGAACTGGTCGGTCGCCTTCTTCCATTCGGTGCTGGTCTTGAGGGCCTCGGCCTCGGCGATCAGGGCTTCCTTCTTCGCGAGGTTTTCGCTCAGGGTGTCCTTGTAGCCGGAGTAGAACAGACGCTTCTTCTCGAAGAACTTGTCGCAGGCGGCGCGGAAACGCTCGTAGATCTTGTGGTTCTCCTTCTTCGTCGCAAAGCCGATTTTCCGCCACTCCTGCTGGATTTCCTCGATCTGGCGCGCCAGGGCGTTCCACTCGTTCGAGGAGGCCACTTCCTTCTCTGCGATCTCTTCGACGCGGACACAGAGCTGCTCCTTCGCGGCGAGGTTCTCGCCCTGCTTCTCCTTTTGGGTCTCGAAATAGGCCTGGTAGCGCTTGTTGATCACGCCGGTCGCGGCGCGGAAACGCTCCCAGATCGCTTCGCGGTGTTCCTTGGCGACGGGGCCGTACTCCTTCCACTGCTCGTGGAGTTTCTGGAGCTCGCGGAAGGCTTCGACGACATTCTCGTTTTCGGCGAGCTTCTCGGCCATTTCACAGAATTCCACCTTCGCATCGAGGTTCTTCTTGAAGTCAAGGTCGCGCAGGTCGCGGTTGATCTTGACCATGTCGTAGAACTTCTCGACATAGAACTGGTAGGTATCGTTGACGTCGCGGTAATTCTTCGCGGGAACGGGGCCGGCGGCACGCCAGCGGTTCTGGATCTCGCGGAAGGCCGGGAACGTCGCGCTGACGTCCTCCTGGCGCTCGACGAGGTTCTTCAGGTCCTCAATGATCGTGAGCTTCGTCGCGAGGTTCTCTTCGCGGGCCTGCTCCTGCTGTTTGTTGAACTCGGCACGTTCCTTCTTGAACTCGGCGTAGAGCGACTTGAAACCCTCTTCAATGGCGTCGAAAGGATTGCGGGAGCTGTCGGCGTCCTCCGGAATCGCCGCGTCGGTCTTCTCCTTCAGCAGCTTCCGGTAGAAAGCGGACTTGATCGCCTCCGCCTCCTTGGCCTTCTTCATCCGGTCTTCGTCCTGCGCGAGGCCCTGGAACAGTTCCACGAGCTCGGCAAGGCTCTTGTCGGCATAGTTGACAGTCTCTTCGGCGGTCTCCACAGGCGCTGCGGCCACTTCAGGGGTCTGGGCCGCGGCGGTTTCAGGTACGTCTGATGCTTGAACCATCACATCAGGAATCATTTCTTCGCTCATCGTTACAAGAGTTAAAAATTAAAAAAATCATTAGCTTACAAATATATAAAAAAAAGAATAAAAACCCTTATTTTTGCGTATGCGAATAGACATCCTTTCCGTGGTACCGGAGCTGCTCGACAGCCCGCTCTCCCACTCCATCGTCGGCAGGGCCAGAAAGAAAGGCCTCGTGGAAATCCACGTCCACAATCCCAGGAAATACGGCATCGGCTCCCACCGCTCCGTGGACGACTACAGCTACGGCGGGGACGCCGGCATGGTCATGATGGTCGAGCCCGTCTTCCGCCTGCTCGAAGAGCTGCAGGCGGAGCGCGACTACGACGAAGTCATCTACCTCTCCCCCGACGGCGAGCGCCTCAGCCAGCCCATCGCGAACGCACTCTCCCTCAAGGAAAACATCATCCTCCTCTGCGGCCACTACAAAGGCATCGACCAGCGCATCCGCGACCACCTCGTGACCCGCGAAATCTCCGTCGGCGACTACGTCGTCAGCGGCGGCGAAATCCCGGCCGCCCTGCTCGCCGACGCGATCATCCGCCTCATCCCCGGCGCCCTGACGGACGAGACCTCCGCCCTGTCGGACTCCTTCCAGGACGGGCTGCTCTCCCCGCCCGTCTACACGCGCCCTGCGGAATTCAACGGCTGGAAGGTCCCGGACGTCCTGCTCAGCGGCAATCCGAAACTGATCCGCGCGTGGCAGGACGAGCAGGCGCTGGAACGCACGAAACGGCTGCGCCCGGAGCTGCTCGATAATAAAAATCTTTAAAGACTTTTCGGAAAATTAAAAAAATATTGCAATTTCCTTGCGGAATTACTTAAAAGTATCTATTTTTACCGTCGAATCAGTGAGTGATTCAGTTCTAACCACTCATAATTGACCTTCTTTTAGGTAAATACACTACTAACTAACCGCTTAAGCCCGCAGTGATGCGGGCTTAATGTATAACGGTTATGCTCATTTTTACTCGACGCTGAGTGAAGGAAGGCGGATAACCTGCCGGCCTTCACGGAAAGGGATATCCCGGGAAATAGACGGATTGCCCCCGTAAAGAGGAGTAACACATTGGACATTGATGCAATACTTATCTGACGGTGCAGTAAGCACAAGCACATTTCCTTCATTCAGGGTTCTCGAAACAATCTCCCCGTTCACATAATAGAGTGTCAAGATTCCCGAATGCCGGCCGGCAAGCACACTGCCCAGATCTACATTGTCGATAATAATGTCTCCCGACGGTTTTCCTTTCAAAAGGGTGTAAACAATAACCATCTCCTGGCCATCTGCCAGATAGCCTTGACCATCGATACTTTCTGCTGTCGTGTCGGCCTCAAACACGAGTATGGATGTCGGCTCCTCTTTCGAGCAGCACACGGTCGAAAGAAGCAGGATAAAAACAAGGCCCGATAATCTATTTTTCATAACACCAATTAAGCTATTATACGCCACAAATCGTGGACGTTAAAATAAAGATAACGTAGGTTCAATAGAAGAAATAGACTCTGGATTAACGTGGTTTCCGGTATAAGTCAGATTTCAACCTCATACCTCTATTTCGCTATTCTCCAGGTCGTTAGATAGTCAACAAACAAAGATAAACAGATTCCCGGGATTTCCAAAAAAAACAAACAGGGGGTCGGGCCGTAAGCCGGTTTCTGTTTTTGAATCTGCCATTTATCTTCGCAACCTACCCCCCGGCATCGGGCGGGCCGCCCTCATCTGCCGGTATATTTGGTCTTGCAGGCCCGGTGCCGTACCCGGCGCGCATCGCTGCACGCCGTCGTGAGCTCTTGCCTCGCGTTTTCACCCTTGCCGTCTTCCGTCAGAGGCAAAGCCTCTCAGCGAAGGCGGCGGTTGTTTTCTGTTACGGCCGGCGTAAGATCGCTCCCACCTGCGCTTTCCGCAGCGGGGTGCCCTGT
>JAFRVZ010000044.1 GCA_017438265.1 Bacteroidales bacterium | reverse complement strand
TCCACCGCGTGGACGCCGTCCGCGGGCCGGCGCAGCCGGCGTTCGCGGACTTCCTCGCGGCCGCCCGCCGCGGCGCTTCCGGCGCGACCCCGGCGGAGGGAACGCCGGAATACGAGGGCGAGATCATCCGCGCGCGGGTGATGGGCCTTTCGGAGGAGCAGCTGCGCTCGCTGAACGGGCGCTTCGCCTTCATCTCCGCGCCGGGCATCGAATCGGACGTGTACGCCGCGCCGGTGACGCCGGACGGGGCGCTGGTGTTCTATACCAACAATATCTACGGCGACAAGGACCTCGTCTGCGAGATCGAGGGGGATGACGCCGCGCTGCTGGGGCATATGGAGATCGTCTCCCCCTTCGCGGATGCGCCGGCAGGCGAGATCCCCGCACTGCTGATGGGCGATTTCCTGCAGGAGGACCTGCTCGCGCGCAGCATCGGCAGCCAGATCGAGAAGGAATTCGCGTCCGACACCCTGTTCCAGTACCTCCCGTTGCGGGAGAACCGGCTGTTCGACGGGAGCCGGATCCGCTACCATCTGGACGACTACACGCGCTTCCCGCTGATGGAAGAAGTGATTACGGAGTTCGTGACGGAGCTGCAGGCGCGCCGCACCGAAGGCCGGCGGGACATCCGCGTCCTCCTGGAAGACAACTTCCAGGGGAGGACCTTCTCCGTCGGGACCTCGCTGATGATGCTGGACGGCGTGCCGGTGTTCGACCACGAGAAAATCTTCCGCTACGACCCGCTGCTGGTCGAGGACATCCTGATCTACCCCCATACCGTCTATATCGGCGCACGCTCCTACAACGGCGTCGCCGACTTCATCACCTACAAGCGCAACCTCCCCTCGCTCCAGTTCAACGACAGCGTGCGCATCGTCAGCTTCAAGGGGGTCTCCGTCCCGACCGCCTATACCGGCCGCGACATCCCCGCCCTCGCGGACTACCCGGACTACCGCCAGACCCTCTACTGGCATCCGGTCCTGGAACTGGTCCCGGGCGAGATTCTCCGCCTCGACTGCGCCGTCCCGGACTACGCCGGGACCTTCGAGGTCGTCGTCGAAGGGATCGATGACGCCGGAAATCCGCTGAAAGCCGTCTCCCGCTTCGAAGTCCGCTGATTATTTCGTATTTTTGCAGAACCACAGAAACTGATACCTTATGAAACGACTTTTCACCCTTCTTCTCGTCCTGGCCGCCGGCTTCGGCCTCCGCGCCCAGAACACGGCCGGCGAGCGTCCCTGGTATGACGGCGAGCCCCGCGTCCGCAGAACCCTCAACTACGACATCAAGACGATGCCCCGGATCACGGTCCAGGGCAACAAGTTCGTGACCGCGGACGACGGCAAGGTCGTCCAGTTCCGCGGCATCGCGACCTCCGACCCCGACAAGGTCGAACGCCAGGGCCACTGGAACAAGGCCCACTTCCAGCACATCAAGGACCTCGGCGCCAACATCGTCCGCGTCCCGATCCACCCCGTCGCCTGGCGTGAACGGACCCCGAAGGCCTATATGGACATGCTCGACCAGATGGTCGAATGGTGCACCGAGCTGAAGCTCTACGTGATGCTCGACTGGCACACGATCGGCAACCTGGAGATGGAAATGTGGCAGGACCCGATGTACATCACGACGAAGGCCGAGACCTACGATTTCTGGCGCAAGATCTCCCAGCGCTTCGCCGGCAACACCACGGTCGCTTTCTACGAGCTCCTGAACGAGCCCACGACCTACCGCGGCCAGCTCGGCGTCTGCACCTGGGCCCAGTGGAAGGTCCTCGTGGAGAACATGATCACCATCATCCGCGGCTATGACCCCGAGACGACGATCCTGGTCGGCGGCTTCGACTGGGCCTACGACCTGACCCCGGTCCACGAGAATCCGATCAACGCCTCCAACATCGGCTACACGACCCACCCGTACCCCAACAAGGTTACCCAGCCCTGGAAGCCGAAGTGGGAGCGCGACTGGGGCTTCGTCGCCGGACGCTACCCGGTCTTCGCGACCGAGTTCGGCACCGACGTGCGCGGCGACCAGAAGATCGACTGGAACGACGAGGAGTTCTACGGCAACCAGATCCTCTCCTACCTCGAATCGCAGGATATGGGCTGGTGCATCTGGGTGTACGACCCGACCTGGGGCGGCGCGAAGATCAAGAGCTGGAACTACGAGCCGACCGAAGGCATGAAGTTCTGGTCCGCCGGCATGAAGGGCGAACTGAAATGGCAGAAGAAATAATCTGATCCCGCATGTCAGCCTTGTTGCTATACCTCCTCGGGGCGCTGATTATCTCCGCCGTCTGCTCCATCCTGGAAGCCACGCTGATGAGCACGCCCATCTCGTATATCACCATGCGGGAAGAGGAGGGCTACAAGCCTGCCACGCGGTTCAAGAGCTACAAGCAGGAGAGCTCGCGGCCCATCGCGGCGATCCTGATCCTCAACACGATAGCGAATACCATCGGCGCCGCGGGGGTGGGCCGCCAGGCGACCCTCCTCTTCGGCAGCCAGTGGTTCGGACTGGTCAGCGCCATCGTAACCATCCTGATCCTCGTTTTCTCGGAGATCATCCCGAAGACCGTCGGCGCGAATTACTGGAAGTCGCTGATGGGCTTCACGACGGTCGGCATCCGCTGCCTCGTGTTCGTCCTCTATCCGCTCGTCATCCTCGTGGAATGGATCCAGAAGCGCATTTCTCCCAAGACACCGGAAGCGGCGGTCAGCCGCGAAGAGGTCAGCGCGCTCGCCAATGTCGCCGAGGAAGGGGGCGAGCTGGAGGAGGATGAGAACGAGATCATCCAGAACCTGATCAACATGGACGAGGTCACGGCGGCGGACATCATGACCCCGCGCGTGGTCGCCGCCATCGCGCCGGAGTCGATGACCGTCGGCCGCTTCTACAAGGACAAGCGCTACCTCCACCACAGCCGCATCCCGGTCTATGCGTCCGACGACGAGTACATCACCGGCTATATCCTCCGGATGGAGGCGCTGCAGCTGATGGCGGAAGACAAGGCGGACGTGACGCTGGGCGAGCTGCGCCGCGACATCGCGTCCTTCCCCGAGGATCGCCCGGTCGACGAGATCTGGGACGAGATGCTCGAGAAGAACGAGCAGATCGCGGCCGTGATCAATGAGTACGGCGGTTTCCAGGGCATCATCACCCTCGAGGACGTCATAGAAAACCTGCTCGGCAGCGAAATCGTCGACGAGCAGGATGTAGTCAGTGATATGCAGCAGCTGGCGCTCGAGAAATGGAAGCGGCAGCAGCAATTGCGCCGGAAGAAACTAAAGGATTAGTAATTCCTCGCCGATACGCGGAAATAGCTCTGAGGATGCTGGCACACCGGGCACATCTTCGGAGCTTTTTTGCCGATTACGATGTGGCCGCAGTTGCCGCACTCCCAGATGGCGTCGCCTTCCTTGCTGAAGACAAGTTCCTTCTCGATGTTGTCGAGCAGCTTGCGGTAGCGCTCCTCGTGCTCCTTCTCGATCTTCGCGACCATGTCGAAGAGGGCTGCGATCTGGGTGAAGCCTTCCTCGCGCGCTTCGGCGGCGAAGGTCGGATACATCTCCGTCCACTCGTAGTTCTCTCCGCCCGCGGCGTCCTTCAGGTTCGCGACGGTGTCGGGCATCTCGCCGCCGTGGAGCAGCTTGAACCAGATCTTCGCGTGTTCCTTCTCGTTGTCGGCGGTCGCCTGGAAGAGTTCGCTGATCTGGACGAAGCCGTCCTTCTTGGCCTGGGAAGCATAATAGGTGTACTTGTTGCGCGCCTGGCTCTCGCCCGCAAACGCCGCGGCCAGATTGGCCTCGGTCTTGGTTCCCTTCAGTTCTTTCATATTCGTAATTGTTAAGATAGTTTCAGTCCTTAAATATAGTATTTTTTCGGACTGTTTGATACCGGTGGGGCTAGAAACTGTAGCGGAGGCCGAGGGTGAGGCCGAGGGATTTGGGGAGGAGGGAGCCGTAGTCGGCGTAGAGGCCGTACTGGAGGGCGAGGCCCGGGAGACCGGCGAGGTCCGCGCAGAGGCCGGTGAAGGCGCCGCTGAGCTGGCGGACGGGGGTCTCATGGACGGTGCCCCAGATCTTCTGGGCGGCGGATTCGCCGGCATAGGGGCGGCCGTAGGTGCCGTAGTTCTGGCTGTAGGTCAGCATCAGCTTGTAGGGATGGCGGCGGAAGAGCTTGCCGGAGAGGCCGATGTGGTGGGCGCGGTAGCGGTTGTTCTCGACGCCGAGGACGCAGGCGGCGCCGGTCCAGGTCCCGGCCTTCGTCCCCTTCGGGAAGAAGAGGGGTCCCGCCATCGGGCGGCCGAAATAAGTCCAGCCGGAGCGGTATTCACCGTTGTTGTAATAGTTGTCCATGCCGGTCGTGCAGGAGCCGGGAGGCGTCAGGTTGTTGCCGTGCTCGTCGAAGATCTCCGTGTGGAGCGGGCCGGACTGGAAGCGGGTATAGTGGTACTCGAAGACGATGTCGCTGACCCAGCGGTCCTTGTCCTTCCAGCTGAAAGCCAGCGTGTTGATGCCGTCCGGGAAATTCTGGAAGCCCATGCCGGAGCCGTCGCTGTAGGGGATGTCGTGCTGGGCGGTCAGCGTCCAGCCGTTGCCGCGGTACTCGGCCTTGAAGAGTTCCGCGCCGCCCTGGTCGCCGATGACATTGATCTGGTCCCCCAGCGAACCGGCGGAACCCGCGTGGCTGCCCGTGACGACCCGCAGGTAGTTCGGGAGGGTGACGTCGATGTTGTGCGCGGCCGGGTTCGAGGAGACGCCGCCCCACATCGCGTAGTGGTCCAGCATGACATGGAAGGAGAAGCGGGCGCCGGCGTCGAAGCGCAGGCCGACGAGGGTCTTGTGGATCAGCGCGTCCCTGACATAGCGGTCGTCCAGCGTCTTGTAATCGCCCCAGGCGCCGTACAGGAAGGCGTGGCGTCCGGTCAGCGGAATCGCGACCGGGTCAAGCCAGAGGCGGTAGCCCGGCAGCGCGCGGGCGTTCTCCGTCTCGGCGAGGTGCCCGCCGGTCACGGACAGGGAGCCCAGCGCCGGCGACGCCCCGAGGAAGTCGGGGTCGCGGTGCTTCTGCCCCAGGTCCAGCGTGAACTTCTTCCAGCGCACGCTGCCGTAGAGCTCGTCCACCATCCCGTGGAAGCGCGGCTCGTCCGGAAGCACGGCGTTGCGGTAGCTGTTCGCCGCCAGCGAGGCCGCCCAGCGCAGCTGGAAGGTCTTGCCTTCGTCCCGGAACGGCGACGACGCCTCGACCCAGGCCATCATCCCGGAATTCTCCGGCATCAGGCCGTAGCGGTTGGCGGTCATCCAGAAAGGAAGTGTTGCTTCCGAGGACGATACCGCCCCCAGAAGCAACAGTGAAACGAAAACGTCGCTCATTTACTTGTCGTATTCGGCGAACCGGCTGTTCTTGCTCTTGAACTCCGGCACGAACGCCTTCATCAGCTTTACGGTCGAAGGGATGTCCACCTCGGTCGCCAGCCGCTTGAGTTCGTCGAGCGTCTGCGCGGCGGCAGCATAGTCGTATTCCCGCACACGCGCGATCCGGATCCGGTCGTGCGGCGTCGGCAGCGTATTCTCGGCGTTGGAGAGGACCTCCTCGTAGAGTTTCTCGCCCGGCCGCAGGCCCGTATATTCGATCTGGATATCCTTGCCCGGCGCGAAGCCCGCCAGCTCGATCATGCGGCGCGCGAGCGTATCGATCTTCACGGACTTGCCCATATCGAAGACGAAGATCTGGTTGCCATTGCCCAGGGTCGCCGCTTCCAGCACGAGGCGGCAGGCCTCGGGAATCGTCATGAAGAAGCGGGTGATCTCCGGATGGGTCACGGTGACGGGGCCGCCGCGCTCGATCTGGTCGCGGAAGCGCGGGATCACGGAGCCGTTCGAGCCGAGGACGTTGCCGAAGCGCGTCGTGACGAACTTCGTCTTGCCCTGGACTTCGCCGCGCTCGATCGCAAGTCCGAGGCTCTGGACATAAATCTCCGCAATGCGCTTCGAGCAGCCCATGATGTTCGTCGGATTCACGGCCTTGTCGGTCGAGATCATGACCATCTTCTCGACATCATACTGAATACACTTGTCGGCGACGGTACGGGAGCCGTTGCAGTTCACGCGGACCGCCTCGCAGGGGTTCTCCTCCATCAGCGGGACATGCTTGTACGCCGCGGCATGGAACACCACCTGCGGGCGCCATTTGCGGAAGCAGTAGTCCAGCCGCTCCTCGGAGCGGACATCCCCGATCACGGGGACGAACTCCAGCTTCGGGTAGCGCTCCTCGAGCTCGAGGCGGAGGTTGTGCATCGGCGTCTCGGCGTTGTCGAAGAGGATGATGCGGAGGACGTTGAAGGAGGCGATCTGGCGGCAGAGCTCGGAGCCGATGGAGCCGGCGGCGCCGGTCACCATCACGACCTTGTCCTGCAGCGAGGACTTGATCTCGTCGAGGGAGATCTTGATCTCGGAGCGCCCGAGCAGGTCCTCGATCCGGACTTCGCGCGCCCGGCCCTGCATCACCTTGCCGTCGATGACCTCGTCCACGGTCGGGATGATGAGGGTCTTGACGTGCTTGGTAATGGCATGGTTGATCAGCTCCTGGTTGGCCTGGGCCTCGGCCTCGGTCGTGAAGAGGATGCCGTCCGCGCCCGTCCGCTCCCGGACGGAGTCGAACTGGGACGCCTCGGTAAAGGTATAGACCGGTTTGTCGGCAATCAGATGCTGCATGCCGGTTTTCTTCGGGACCTGCTCCAGGAATCCCACGATCTTGTAGTGGGAGGAATTCTGGAGGCGGGTAATGGCGGCGACGGATTTGTCACCCGTACCATAGACCAGGATCCGCATGCCCTTGTCCTCGCGGAGCCGCTGCTTGTAGGTCTCGAAAACGACGATCATCACGAGGCGGACGGCGACCAGCAGCACGAGCGCCAGCAGCAGGTCCACGGCCAGCATCGTGAAGATCACCGTCGGAAGCCGGCGGATCAGCAGCAGGACCAGCAGGGTCATCAGGACGGCCCTGCCGAGCAGCGCGACGAAGATGCGGATCAGGTCCCGCGGCGCGAAGTGGCGGATAATCATCCGGTACACCCGCGTCAGGTAGAACATCAATCCCGCAAAGAACCCCGAAGAAAGCAGCGAGATGAGCAGGAACCTGCCCCCGAAGAAGGGGATGTCGAAGAATAAGTTGGTGAACATCGCCACCAGGAGGGTGGAGATGACGCACAGGGTCACGTCCATCAGGAAGACGATCCTGGTGCTCAGGTACTTCGACACGTACTTGTTGATGCCTTCGTAAAGCCTGGACATCTCGGTAGGGGTCTGTTACATCAAGCCAAGGGACTTCAGGTACTTGGCGCTCTGGGCGACGCCGCCGAGGCGGGTCAGGCCGGCGCAAGGCTCATCCTGCTCGACGCAGAGCCACTGGGAACCGCCGTTGATGGCAGCCTGGATGATCGGAACCATGTCAAGCTGGCCCATATCGAGCGGACGGTACTCGAAGGAACCGCCTTCGTCCTTCATCGAATTGTCGGTCGAGATGCCGATCAGGGCGTACGGGGCGGAGCTGAGCTTGCCTTCGAGGAAGTAGTTCTTCAGGTGGACCACCGGGATGCCCTTCGCATACTTGGTCAGGTACTCGGCGGGATCGTAGCCGGCATAGCTGACCCAGCAGACGTCGATCTCGTTCTGGAGGTTCTGGCGGCTGTTGTTGGCGAAGAGGAAGTCGTAGCCGATCTGGCCGTCAGGGAGCTTGACGAACTCGAAGTCGTGGTTGTGGTAGAGGAGCTGGAAGCCGGCCTCGTGGACCTTCGCGCCGATCTCGCCGAGCTTCGCAACGGTCTTCTTGAACTGCTCCGGATCGATGCCCGGGCGGCTCGCCTCGTCCATGTACGGGAAGACGATATACTGGACGCCGAGGACGGTGTTGTCGGCGATGACCTTGTCGATGTCATCGATCATCTCCTGGAAGGGGACGTGGTTCGAGAACGGGATCAGGCCGAGCTCGGTGCACCAGGCCTTCACCTGGGTCACGGAGTTGCCGTAATACTCGCCGTAGAACTCGACGCCGGCGTAACCCATTTCGCGGATCGCCTTCAGGGTTCCGTAGAAATCTTTTTCGAGGTCGGTCCGGACGCTGTAGAGCTGGACACCGACAGGAAGGATCTTCGCAAATTCAGGGGCGGCCTGCTTCGCAGCGCTGCCGTTTCCGCTGCAGGAAGAGAAACAGAAAGCTGCAATTCCCATAGCCAGGACAAGAATAAGTAGTTTTTTCATAATGATATTTGATTTTTAATTTGTTTCGTAGTCCACAAAAGTAGTAATAATTCGGAACTTTTCCAATTAAAACGTTTTTAGTAATAAACGATTTCCCGGGTCACCTCGGTAACGCTGCGGTTTCCGTCCAGGATAGCCGTCGTGTCCTCCTTGCGGGAAATCCAGTTGCCGTGGGAATCGTATTTATAATCCGTGTAGTAATAGTCGAACTGCCTGCCGTCATTGAACACATCGAAAGACATGTGGATCAGTTCGTCGTGCTCGCCGAATTCCTTCTTGCGCCAGTAATCGGCCAGATAACCGCCGACATATCCTTCCACGTGCTGGAAGTTCTTGAAGTCCAGGGTACGCTTGTTCTCATACCATTCACATTTGTCCACGCGGTAGGGGCCGTCCCAGGTATAGGTGGTTTCCTCTACGGCACTCTCCCAGGTCAGGGGCATGCCGTTGGCCTGCCAGGTCATGGCCGTGATGCCGCCGTCGCTGGAATAAGGGTAGCCGCCGGCATAAGTCCAATGGAAAGTCCCCTCGTATTCACCGAATTCAGAAGGCTGGTTGTTGTTGAACTTATCGGCCAGATAGGAGTGTTCCTTTACGGTCAGGTTCCCTTCCTCGTCGAACTCAAAGGTCCTGTCCATCACGGACGTGTACTGGATACTGTTCAGCGATTCCGTATGGATGGCGGACACTCCCATCATGATGTCTTCCCCTTCGATAATGGCGCTGTGTTCCTGGCTGAGCCGGCCGTGATACAGATAGCGGTCCAGCACGACGATCTTCCCGGGATTGCCGTAGGAATACGTGGTCACTTCCTCGACGGTGGACGCATCATCTGCGGCGACAACCGTTTTCTTGATACGGTTTCCGTCCGAATCATATTCGAAGGTCGTCAAATAGTTCAGTTCACCGTCACTGTCATAGTCTTTTATCTTCAGCAGATGGCCGGCCTGGTCATATTCATACTGGACATAGGAAGCATACGCACTGACATGCCACTGCTTGACCGGGCCGCGCAGACCGGCCTTTTCCCGGTCCGTACGCTCCCAGAATGGCGTATCGTACCAGCTCTCGGGAGTGAAGTCCGGAGTTACGGTACCCTGTCCGCCTCCCGGATTGTCATTCGTACCGCCGGGGTTTTCATTTCCCCCGCCCGGGTTATCGTTCGTACCGCCGGGGTTGTTGTTCCCGCCACCGGGATTCTGCGAAGTCCCCTGCCCGTGGTTCGCGGGCTCCTCGGGCGCCGGTCCGGCACACGCGCCAATCAGCGCCAGGGCCAGGATGCAGCATGTCAGCTTTCTCATATCTGATTGTATCTGTTTCCGTAATCTCTCCTCAGAGGTCCACCGACCTCCAATCCCAAAAATAATCAATAATTTACATTATCCAAGGCCCGGCAGGTCAACGGGTCTCAGAGAAGATTGCGCCAATTCTTGCCGATATCGGCAAGAAATACTATATTTGTAATTGTTATGAACATGAAGATTGCCGATAAAGATGGAATACATATCTGTCAGTCAATTCGCTCAGGAGCATGGTCTCTCTGAGCGCACTGTCAGGCACTGGTGCGCTTCCGGGAAGATTGATGGGGTGGTTCTTGTAGGAAAGACCTGGAACATTCCTGCCGACGCCCCATTGCCACGAAAAGGCAAAGCCAAAACGACTCCCCTGCTTAAAAGACTCCGTGAGGAAAAGGAAGGCAATATCAGCGGCGGTATCTATCATCGTACCCAGATTGACCTCACGTATAACTCCAACCATATAGAGGGGAGCCGCCTGACACATGAACAGACTCGTTTTATCTTCGAGACTAATACAATCGGCATTACGGATGAAAGTATCAATGTCGATGATATCGTCGAGACCACCAATCACTTCCGTTGCATTGACCTTATCATAGACCGGGCAGAGGATAAACTCTCGGAGCCCTTAATTAAGGAGATTCACAGGATACTTAAAACAGGGACCTCCGACAGCCGCAAATCATGGTTCAATGTCGGAGACTATAAGAAGTTGCCTAATGAGGTCGGCGGGAATGCCACCTGCCCTCCGGAAGAGGTCCATACAAGGATGAAAGCTCTTCTCTCTGCATACAACGCAAAGCCTGTCAAGACATTGGAGGACATTATCGACCTGCACCAAAAGTTTGAGGCCATCCATCCGTTTCAGGACGGAAACGGCAGAGTCGGAAGACTGATCATGTTCAAGGAATGTCTGGCCGGCGGAATAGTACCGTTTATCATTACTGAAGAACTGAAACTCTTCTATTACAGAGGCCTCAGAGAGTGGGGACATATGAATGGCTATCTCACGGATACATGCCTTTCTGCGCAAGACAACTATAAAGCGTTACTCGCTTATTTCAAGATTAAGTATTAAGGTTTCTTCCGAGGACCAACAAGTCAGTAGCGTTTGGGCAAGGTTTCGGCCCTGTTTGGGCAAGGTCTCTTATAATGGTCGACACCTTGCCCGGCAGTTTTAGGGATAATGGGCTCCTGTAGCTCTCCAGGCCCGTTTTCGGAAAACACAGCGGGCAAGGTCCCGGCACTTTTATTAGACCTTGCCCAAATACTTAGGGGACCTTGCCCGATCGCATCCGGGACATCGCCCATAGGCGGCCGGAAGGGGGCGGGTGGCGGGGTATGAATAAAGAAGTCCGCTTTTAGAGCGGCCGCAGGCCGCGTGGGCGCCGTCAGGCGCCGCGGCGGAGCGTCAGCGAGATGTCGCGAGACATCGAAGCAGCGGAGCCGCCCGGGTTCTGCGAAGCGCAGCGGAGCAGGTTCCGGCATTCCCCCTGAAAGGGGGATGTCGCAGAGCGACAGGGGGTTGTGAGGACGGAGTCCCTTCACCCGGGGCACGCGAAAGCCTGGCCGGAAAGGCCAGGCTTCATCGTGTGCGGGTGAAGGGACTCGAACCCATACGCCGGAAGGCACCAGATCCTAAGTCTGGCTTGGCTACCAATTACAACACACCCGCATCGGTCCGCCAAAGATAGGCAATTTAATTGAAAAGCGCATCAATCTCCGCTTCGAGCTCGGCGGTCTGGATATCCGTCTCCAGCGCGATGATCTGCGCCTCGAGGTCCATCTGCTCCTCGAAGCCGAGCTCCTCGCCCCCGTCGTCCGAAGCGTCGAGCTGCTCGCGCCGGAAGGCGGTCTCCCGCATCGCCCGGTCCACGCCCTTCGCGAAGATGTCCCGGATCGAGGAGGCCAGGTTCAGCTGCATCTCGTCCAGCGAAGTGTCGAAGACCGGCAGGTTGCGGTTGCGGTACTGCGCGCGTCCCAGGCGGAAGCGCCAGTCCTTGAAGTCCTTGCCGAAGATGTTGACGCCGAGGCGGAACGGCAGCGGCGAGCTCAGCACGGACGCGTGGTAGTCGAACTTGTTTTCGAAGATCTGCTCCCCCTTCAGGGCGAAGGTGTAGCGGTCGATGTCGAGGATGAAGGGGAAGACGCGCAGGCGGTTCTGGCCGATGATGCCGCTGACGGACATCTGGTCCACGTGCCCCTCCTGCGTGTTGCGGAAGAGCAGCAGACGGGCGACGCGCCGCAGGTTGCCCAGATCTTCCAGGATCAGGTCGCGCCCGCCGATGCGGAACATGCCGGTAATCGACGGGACGATGAAGTTCATGTTCGTGTCGAGCTGGGCGGTCGCGGCCATCTCGCAGTCCAGGTCACCCTTGAAATGGGTCAGCATCGGGACCACCTCGTTGAGCGAGGGGACCAGCTCGATCACCCGGTCGGCCGTGACGTCGGCGAGCTTCAGGTTGAAGCCCGCGCCGATGTCCTTCTTGGTCCGCGTATAGTAGAATCCCTCGAGGGAGGCGCTGGCGAAATCGGCGACCGCCTTCGTATCCAGGATCTGCAGCGTACGTTCCCGCAGGGCCGCCTTTGTCCGGAAATCCCGGACGTCGATGTTGGAATAGTTGACTTCCCCGGCATTCAGGGTCACTTCCGCCTGCAGGTTCGCCGGGAGCACGAGCAGGGAGTAGGTCAGGTCCGGCGGCATGTCCTCGAGCATGTCGGTCTCGACTTCCTCGGCATAGGCCTCGTCGCTCATCCCCTGCGCCTCGTCCGAGACCGCGGTCGATCCGAACTGGTAGGCGGAGATCAGTTCGTTGACGTTCACGCGGTCCGCGCGGGCGTCCAGCCGCAGGGACATGATCCCGCGGCCGCCCCGCAGCACGGCCTGCAACCCGTCCAGCGCGCCCGTCGCCTCGAGGTCGGTCGTGCCCGACGCGAGCCGGACGTGGCCGAGGCTGAAGCGCTCGGGCGAGAACTCCGCTTCCAGCGCCGAAATGCTGTTGTGCAGCGGGAAGAGCGGCGTAATGACGCGCCCTTCCGCGACCGAGAGCGTCCCGGTCGGATTCCACGTCTCGACCATCCGGGCGACGGATTCATCGATCCGGAAACGGATGTCGGCGGTACGGAAGTCCTGTTCGGAAAGGAAGTCCGGGAGGCTGAACCGGACGGAATCCGGGCGGGCGCGGCGCTCCCGCGGCGCCCGCGGCGCGTGCGTCGCCCGCGCCGACAGCCGGACCGAATCCAGGTTCGCACGCGTCTCCTCCGTGCGCAGCAGCAGCCGCCCGAAGGAGCTGCTGAGCGAGACGCGCGGCACCTGCCGCCCGCCATTCTCCACCGGCGTCACGGACAGCGACCCCGCGGTCTGCAGCGCGCCGACCATCAGCGAGTCGGCGCCGCGCAGCGCCAGCCGCTCCGCGGTCAGCTGCGCGACCAGCGGCGCCAGCCGCGTCGTGTCGATTGCGCGGAAGGAGTCCTGCGCCAGGATCTGCACGCCCCTGCCGCGGACGAACATCTCCGGGCCGATGGCCGCGCCGAGCGTGTCGGTGCGCAGCTGCAGTGTCAGCGCCCGCGGGTCCGTCCCCACCAGGCTCTTCATCGCCGCCAGCCGCACCTCCGTCTTCCCCAGGAACGCGGAGATCGCATCCCGGCGGTCCTCGATATCCAGCCCGTCGCTCGTCACCCGGGCGCGCAGGTCGGTGCCGGAAAAGCGGTACAGGCTCAGCTGGGAAGGCCGGAAGGAGCCTTCCACCGCGGCGTCGAGGTTCCCGCGCGCCTGCAGGAAAGAAGCGCTCTCCGGCAGGTAGCGCATCAGTTTCTCGGCCTCGGCCTTCAGCGTGCCGTCCACGGCAATCAGCGGATCCCCGCCCAGCACGTCCCCGGCGGAGCCCTTCGCCTGCAGCGCCAGGCCCGGCACATCCAGCCGCACCCGCGGTACGGTGACATCCACCTTCCCCGCGCGGTACGTCCCCGCCGCCTCGAGCGCAATGTCGCCGTTATCGATCAGATCGGCATAGGAGAGCTTCGCTCCCGGCACCGACAGCGCAACGTCCATGTCCGGCAGGATCCCCTGCGCCGGATTCAGCCGCCCCTGCGCCGCGAGCTCGAGCGTCAGGCGCGCATCGGTCCGCACCGGCGCCACGATGGCCGCCAGCGTCTCCAGGTCCAAGCTTTCCAGCGTCAGCACCGCCTCGAGCGCATAGTCTTCCCCCGCCGGCCACAGTGCGCCCGACAGGTCCATGTCCTCGAAGTCCAGCCGCGCATACAGTTCGCTGCGGCTGTCCTCGTAGATCACGTGGGGCCGCTCGACGCAGAGCGTATCGACCTTCAGCGGCGGCAGCACGCCCGTGCCGTCCTTCTCCCCCGCTTCGGGGAGCCTGATTACCTGCAGGTTCGTCGCGGTGCTGTCATAGACGTGGATGAAGGCGCGCAGGCCGTGGAGATGGGTCTCGCGCAAGTGGATTCTCTTTTCTTTCAGGAACAGCCGGTAATCGACCCCGGCGTCGAGCAGTTCGAACGCGGCCAGCGTGTCCATCGGCACGCCACGTCCCTCCGCGTTCTTCACGGCATATGCGTCGAAACGTCCGTGGGGATAAACCAGGCTGAAGTTCTCGACCCGCAGCCGCCCGTTCGGGAAATCCTTGACAAGCGACAGCTTCAGCCGGTCGTAGCGGATTTCGCCGTCGACGTATTCGGCGGCGAAACGCCGGACGATCCGGTCCAGGGTCTTCGTATTCAGGGCGACCTGGGCCGCCACCGCGAGGAGCACGAGCAGGACGACGACGCTGAGCAGCAGGATGCCCAGCACCTTCAGCGTCCTATGCAGGTGCTTTCCCACGGTTCATTACAGCCCGATGGTCTTGAAGAAATCGTTGCCCTTGTCATCCACAAGGATGAAGGCCGGGAAATGCTCGACGCGGATCTTCCAGACGGCCTCCATGCCGAGCTCGGGATACTCCACGCATTCGATGCTCTTGATGTTTTCCTGGGCGAGGATCGCGGCGGGGCCGCCGATCGAGCCGAGGTAGAAGCCGCCGTGCTTGCGGCAGGCGTCGGTCACGGCCTGCGAGCGGTTGCCCTTCGCGATCATCACCATCGAGCCGCCGTGGTCCTGGAACTCGTCCACGTACGGGTCCATGCGGCCGGCCGTCGTCGGCCCCATCGAGCCGCAGGCCATCCCGGCCGGCGTCTTCGCCGGTCCGGCGTAATAGACCGGATGGTTCTTCAGGTATTCGGGCATCGGCTCGCCGGCGTCGAGGCGGGCCTTGATCTTCGCGTGGGCGATGTCGCGGCCGACGATGATCGTGCCGCTGAGGCTCAGGCGGGTGCTGACGGGGTATTTCGTCAGCTCCGCGAGGATCTCGGGCATCGGGCGGTCGAGGTCGATGCGGACCGCCTCGCCCTCGCCGGCGCTCCGGAGCTCCTCCGGAATCAGCTCATAGGGCTTGTCGTCCATCTTCTCGATCCAGACGCCGTCGGCGTTGATCTTCGCCTTGATGTTGCGGTCGGCGCTGCAGCTGACGCCGAGGCCGATCGGACAGGAGGCGCCGTGGCGCGGGAGGCGGACGACGCGGACGTCGTGGGCCATGTACTTGCCGCCGAACTGGGCTCCGAGGCCGATCTTCTGCGTCTCGGCGAGGAGCTGCTCCTCGAGCGCGAGGTCGCGGAAGGCACGGCCGGTCTCGTCGCCGCTCGTCGGGAGCCCGTCATAGTAGTGGGTGCTGGCGAGCTTGACGGTGAGGAGGTTCTTCTCCGCGGAAGTGCCGCCGACGACGATGGCGATGTGGTAGGGCGGGCAGGCGGCGGTGCCGAGGGAGCGCATCTTCTCGACGAGGAACGGGACGAGGGCGCCGGGGTTCTGGATGCGGGCCTTGGTCTCCTGGTAGAGGTAGGTCTTGTTGGCGGAGCCGCCGCCCTTCGTGACGCAGAGGAAGCGGTACTCGTCGCCTTCCGCGGCCTCCAGGTCGATCTGGGCGGGGAGGTTGCACTTCGTGTTGACCTCGTTGTACATGTCGAGGGGGGCGTTCTGGCTATAGCGGAGGTTCTCCTCCGTGTAGGTCTTGAAGACGCCGAGGCTGAGGGCTTCCTCGTCGCAGAAGCCGGTCCAGACCTGCTGGCCCTTTTCGCCGTGGATGATGGCGGTGCCGGTGTCCTGGCAGAGGGGGAGCTTGCCCTTGGCGGCCACTTCCGCGTTGCGCAGGAAGGTCAGGGCGACGTACTTGTCGTTCGCGGAGGCTTCGGGGTCGCGCAGGATCCTGGCGACCTGCTCGTTGTGGGAGCGGCGCAGCAGGAAGCTGACGTCCCGGAAGGCCGGGTTGGCCATCAGGGTCAGCGCTTCGGGGCTGACTTTCAGGATCTTCTTTCCTTCAAACTCCCCGGTCGAGACGAGCTTTTCCGAGCCCGGGACCTTGTAATACTCCGTCGTGTCGGCGCCGAGCTGGAACATCGGCGCATACTTGAATTCTGCCATATAGATTAGTTTTCCATTAAGAACTTCTTCATGAACGCGTTCAGGTCGCCGTCGAGGACGCCCTGGGTATCGGCGGTCTCGTAGCCGGTGCGCAGGTCCTTGACCATCTTGTAGGGATGGAGGACGTAGGAGCGGATCTGGCTGCCCCACTCGATCTTCTTCTTCTGGCCTTCGAGCTCGGCCTGCTTCTCCTGGCGTTTCTTGAGCTCGAGGTCGTAGAGGCGGGATTTCAGGATGCGGAGGGCG
>JAFRVZ010000043.1 GCA_017438265.1 Bacteroidales bacterium | reverse complement strand
CGCGGTGCAGGAAAACAGGCGAAATGCTGCACCGAACGGCGCCGATGGGAAGGCGGGTGCAGCGAGGAGGAGTAGGGGCGGCAAAAGGAGGACGGAGGACGGAGGCCGACCGAAGGGGGATGGCGAAGCCATGCGGGGGAATCCTTTCCCCCGTCCCCCACCGGGGGTGCAGGGGGGTAAGATGTTCGGCCCCGGCGCAGCGTATTTGATTAATGGAGGCGAGGCCGACCGAGGGGGTTTGGGGGATTCTTCCCCCAATAATAATAGGGCCCCTAAGGGGCACAAAAATAGCTTCGCAGTCGCGAAGCTGTTTTTGGTGCCCCAAGCCGGGGTCGAACCGGCACGCCTTTAAAGGGCACTGGATTTTGAGTCCAGCGCGTCTACCAATTCCGCCATCAGGGCTCTTTTCAGTACTGCAAAGGTATCCAAAAATCGCAAATAATCAAATATTCAGGCGGTTTGTGGGATGAGGCGGAGCCACTTGCGGTAGCCGAAGACGGCGACGACCGTGTAGAGGCCGTAGATCGCGGCCTTGAAGGGTATCCCCTTCCGGACGTACAGGACGCAGCAGACCACGTCCACCACCAGCCACAGGAGCCACTGCTCGGCGTACTTCTGGGCCAGGGCCCAGAGGGCGACGATGCTCAGCGCCGTCGTGAAGGCGTCCGCCACCGGCACGCTGGAGTTCGTCCAGTGGGTCAGCATCCACCAGATGCCGAACCACAGGAGGCCCAGGGCGAGCAGCGAGGGGAGGATATGGGCGCGCCTGTAGCGCGTCACGGGCCGCTCCGTGCGCACCTGCGAGCCTTCCTTCCGGAACCACTTCCAGGCCGCATAGCCGTAAACGCCCGCCAGGCAGTAATAGATGGCCATGCCGAAATCGGCATAGAGGCCGGCCTTGAAGTAGAGGACCATGTCGATGGCGGGCATGATGACGCTGGCCAGCCAGAGCCAGATGCTGGCCTTGTACTCGAGGTAGAGGTAGATCAGACCGACGGCGAAGCCGAGGATGTCGAGGAAACGGAGGGCGGTCATAGGCTAGAAGCGGAGGGTGATGTGGCCGAGGACGGAGAACGGGGCGACGGGGATGAAGCCGATCTGGTAGTAGCGGTTGTCCTCCGGGTGGCCGTAGCTGTCGCAGACGGCGCTGTAGACCCAGCCGCTCTGGGCCACGCGGGCGGAGAACAGGTTGTTGAAGTCCAGGCCGAAAACGGCCTCCTGCACGCCCCGGCGCGGCCGGAGCGTGTAGCTGAGGCGCAGGTCGGAGAGGCTGTAGGCGGGCAGCGAGCGGTCTGCGTTGCCGCTGTTGTCCAGGTACATCCGGCTGACGAAGCCGGTATGCCAGGCGGCGCTGAAGCCGCCGAAGCGGACCGTGGCGAAGCCGTTCAGGATCGCGTCCGGGGAATAGGCCAGCGGGGCGCTGTCGTAGTGGACGACGCGGACGCCGTTGTCCCAGTCCTCAACATACTCGTCGAAGTCCAGCAGGCGGTTGCGGCTCAGGGCGGCGTTGGCGTCGAGGATCAGCCAGCGGGAGACGTCCCAGCGGCCGGTGAGCTCGAGGCCGATGCGGTAGGAATCCGGGATGTTGGTCGTCAGCGCCTCGCCGATGTCGCTCAGCTCGCCGGTCTGGACCAGCTGGTCGCGGTAGCGCATGTAGTAGGCGTTGGCGCCGGCCTGGAAGCGCGGCGCGCTCCACTGGTAGCCCGCCTCAAAGTCCATCAGGCGCTCGGCGCGCGGGAAGGGATACTTGCCGTTGTCGGTAAAGTTGTTGCGCTCCGGCTCGCGGTGGCTGGCGGCGAGGGAGGCATAGGCGCGGTGGCCGCCGTGCTGGAAGTTCACGCCCGCTTTCGGGTTCAGGAAGCTGTACCGCTCGTCCACGTCGAGGATGTGCTTCTGCGGGAGGCCGTTGTCATCGACGTAGTACTTGTCGTTGTAGCCGTCCGTCCGGTAGCCGACATGGCGGTACTGCAAGTCGGCGAAGACGCTCCAGGCGGGGCTGAAGCTGTAGGAGGCTTTCACGAAGCCGCCGGCGTCCAGCTTCGCAGCGTCGGAGTCGTAGTACCGGTACCGGCCGGAGTCCGCCTCCAGGAGGTACTGCAGCACCGGTTCCCCGATGTAGGTCAGGTAGCCGTAATGGTTGCCGCGGAACTGCTGGGCCGAGACGCCGGCGACCAGGTCCCAGCGGTCCTTCCGCCAGGAAAGGTTCGCGACGGCGCCGTACGTGTCCTGCACCAGGCCTTTCTGCCGGACGAAGTCGCTGCGTTTCAGGGCCTTCCCGGTCTGCGGGTCATAATAGGTCGGGATGCCGTATTTGGTCAGTTTGTTCTGGTAGCGAAACTCTTCGTAGTAGCCGTGGCCATGGGTATAGTGGGGCGAGACGGAGAGTTTCCAGTACGGACTGATGTCCCAGGTGAAGTTCAGGATGTGGTGGGTCTGCCAGAAGTTGTCCGTGGTGCGGGGCCAGAAGGAGCCGTCGCCCATCCGGTAGCGCTCGAGGGTATACGTCGTCCCGTCGATCAGCATCCGCTCGTAGAGGGAGTTGAAGCGGCCCAGGCCGGCGGCGTACATATCCTTGTACGTCTTGATACCGGTCTTCTCGCCGTACGTTCCGTCCATGATCGAGAGGTCGTCGTTGCCGGCCGTGACGCCGTTCCAGGCCTGGCCGGTCGACTCGAAGTTGCCCAGGAGCTTGTAGGAGAGCTTCCAGTCGCGGCCGAGCCAGTGCAGGCCGCCGTACCAGCTGCCCGAGCGGCCGTCGGTGCCGTCCAGGTAGCCGTCGGTCGTGGTCCGGTGGTACGCGCCTTCGAGGATGAGGTGGTTCCCGAGCAGGCCCGTGGAGACGTTCAGGCCCAGGTTCGCCGTGTTCCAGGAGCCGTAGGAGGCGTTCAGCTCGGCCGTGGGGAGCAGCGAGGGGGCGCGGGTCCCGAGGGCGACCGTGCCGCCGAAGGCGCCGTCGCCGTTCGTCGAGGTCCCGACGCCGCGCTGGATCTGGACGCTGCCCATCAGGGCGCCGTAGGAGTTCATGTTGGCCCAGAAGACGGTCTGGTCCTCCGGGGAGTTGAGCGGGACGCCGTCGAGGGTCACGTTGATGCGGGAGCCGCCGGCGCCGCGGATCCGCATGTAGCTCGTTCCGGTGCCCACGCCGTTCTCGCTCCAGGCGAGGACGCCGGGCGTGCGGGCGAAGAGCATCGGGAGTTCGATGCCGGTCGCGGAGAAGTCCCGGAGTTCGGTCCGGCCGATGTTGGCGACGGCGAAGGGCGCGTCCTTGGTCGCGCGGACGGCGCTGACGACGACTTCCTGCAGCTGCTCGACGGCGAGGGAGTCGGGCTGCTGGGCGGCGGCGGAAAAGGAGGCGGCAGCCCCGAGCAGGAGCGGCAGCACGGCTTTCAATCCATTAAAAGACATAGTAAATCCTTAATTGTAAGTGAATTATACAATAAGGGGAATGGGAAGATAGCATTTCCTACGCGGGCATTATCCCGATCAGGTCCGAGGGTATCATCTCAGCCTCGGCCGCAGCGGCCTCAGCACCCCTTAGTCTGCAACTGCAAACCGGCACGAAGTTAAGGATATTTTTGATTATTTGCCTATCTTCGTCCCCATGATTTGCACCTGTATCCAGCACAAGACGCTCGAAGAGATTTTCCAGATCCTGGAACGCGTAGAGATGGCGGAAATCCGCCTGGACCGCTGCCCGCTCAGCGATGCGGACATCGAAGAACTGTTCAGCAGCTGCGACCTGCCGCTGATCGCGACCTGCCGGGTCGCGGAGGCCGGGGAAGCGGCGGCGGAGCGGCGGCTGCGGCTCGCCATCGAGGCCGGCGCGAAGTACGCCGACCTCGAGATCGAGGCGCCGACCCCGGTCGGCAAGCGCCTCCGCCGCGCCTGCGTCGATGCCGGAACGATCATGATCCGTTCCTACCACAACTACGACGAAACCCCGTCGGCGGAGGTGCTGGCGGAGAAGGTGTCGCTCTGCCGCCGCTTCGGCGGCGAGATCGTCAAGGTCGTGACGATGGCCCGTTCGGAAAAGGACTGGGAGACGGTGCAGAAACTCTATGGCGAAGACATGGAAGGGCAGCTGGTCGCGTTCTGCATGGGCGCGGCGGGCCGCGCGAGCCGGCTGGAGTGCCTGCGCTTCGGCGCTCCCCACACCTACGCCTGCCTCACGGAAGACGAAGCCATCGCGCCGGGCCAAATCCCCTTCGAAACGATGGCCGCCCAGCTCTACAAGGCCCCCTTCAAGGGTCCCTTCCACAACCTCGTCGACAACCTCCCCGCCTCGAAGAGCTTCGCGCAGCGGGCAATCCTCGCGGCGGCGCTCGCCGAAGGTGAATCGCGCCTCCACGGCTACAGCCCGTGCGCGGACAGCACGGCCGCGATCGCCGTCGCGCGCGCCCTCGGCGCCGAAGTCGCCGAAGCGGACGGCGGCCGGACGCTCGTCGTCCGCGGCATCGGCCCGGTCCGGCAGGACCTGGGCCTCGACGCGCTCTTCACGGGCGAGTCCGGCCTGCTGACGCGCCTCTCGATCCCGCTGATGGCGCTGCTGAACGGCAAGAACCTGGAAATCCGGGGCGAAGGAACGCTCCTGCGGCGCCCCCTGGCGGGAGCCAACGAAATCATGGCCGCCTTCGGCGTCGTGCTGACCAACGCGTCCGCGCAGGGCGGCAAGGAAATCTTCATCCCCGCCCGCGTCTCCGGCCGCCTGATCCCCGGCCACGCGGAAATCTCCGGCAAGGGCGGATCGCAGCTGATCTCCGGCCTGCTGATGGCCCTGCCGCTCGCGGACAAGGACAGCATCCTCTATATCCGCGACCCCAAGAGCATCCCCTACATGTTCATCACCGTCGACATCCTGAAGCGCTTCGGCATCCAGACCGGCAGCGAGATGGAAGGCGACGACACCTTCCTCGAAACCCGCGACTGGAACTACTGCACCGGCATGACCTTCAAGTTCCGCGGCGGCCAGCGCTACCGGGCGGCGGAATTCGACATCGAGGCGGACTGGAGCAGCGCGGCGAACATGATGGTCGCCGGCGCAATCTTCGGCAGCGCCCGCCTCACGGGCCTCGACACCCACTCCCTCCAGGCGGACCTCACCATCCTCGATATCCTCGTCGAGGCGGGCGCCAGCGTCTCGCAGGACGAGACCGGCGAGGTCAACGTCTGCAAGGCCCCCCTCAGCGCCTTCCAGGTCGACCTCAACAACGCCCCCGACCTCTTCCCCATCACGGCGGTCCTCGCGGCCTTCAGCGCCGGCACCAGCCGCATCAGCGGCGTCGGACGCCTCGCCGGCAAGGAGAGCAACCGCGCGGAAGCGATCCTGGAAATGCTGCAGCAGTTGGGCGTGGAAGCCCGCATCGAGGGCGACGAGATGGTCATCCGCGGCCACTCCCTCGCGACCCGCCTCGCGACCGGCACCCTCCTCCGCGGCGGCGCCTACACCTCCCGCCACGACCACAGGATGGTCATGGCCCTCAAGGTCGCCGAGCTCGGCGCCGACGGGGCCGTCACCATAGACGATACGGACTGCGTCAGCAAGTCCTATCCGGATTTCCTCAGAAGTTTTTAGGACAGCGGACGAAGACCTCGATGGCCTGGTATTCCGCCATGCCCAGCCTGTCGTAGAGCCGGGCGGTGTTGGACGTGCGCTCTTCCGCGCGCTGCCAGAACTCCCGCGGGTCCTCGCCCGGGAACGGGACGATGTCCTTCTGGGACTGGTGGCGGAAGATGGCGTGGCGCTTCTCCACGACCTCGTCCGGGCTCAGCGGAACGGCCATGTCGACCTTGCTGAGCTCCCACTCCATCCACGCGCCGCGGTAGAGCCAGACCTGGGTCTCGCCGAGCCAGTCGTTGCCTTCGATCTTGAGCTGGCTGATGGCTTCGAGAGCCACCTCGGTACAGATGCGGTGGGTTCCGTGGGGGTCCGCCAGGTCGCCGGCCATGTAGATCTGGTTCGGGCGGATCCGGGCGATGATGTCCTTGACGATGTCGATGTCGACCTGGGTCGCGGGGAACTTGGCGACGCCGCCGGACTCATAGAACGGGAGGTTCAGGAAGTGGACGTTCGAGTCGCTGTTCAGGCCGAAGGAGCGCACGGCGGCGCGGGCCTCGGCGCGGCGGATGGCGGCCTTGAGGGCCAGCAGCTCGCGCGGCTCCGGCTCGCCGGGGGTCTTCGCCGCGATCAGCTTGCGGACCGGCTCGATCCGGTCGCCGAAGCCAAGCTGGTAGGCGGAGTCCATGTGCTGGAGCACGACGTCGTCGTGGACGGCAAGGTCGCCGGAGGTCTCGTAGGCGACATGGACGTCGTGGCCCTGGTTCACGAGACGGATCAGCGTACCGCCCATCGAGATCACGTCGTCGTCCGGGTGGGGCGAGAAGACGAGGACCGTCTTGGGATACGGCAGGGACGGGACCGGGCGGGTCGAGTCGTCGGCGTCCGGCTTGCCGCCGGGCCAGCCGGTAATCGTATGCTGGAGGTCGTTGAAGACGTCGATGTTCAGCTTGTCGAACGGACCGAACTTGTCGACGAGCTCGCCGAGGGAGTTCTCCAGGTAGTCCTGGAGCGTCAGCTTCAGGATCGGCTTGTCCACGGTCTGGCAAAGCCAGACGAGCGCCGCGCGGATCAGCTTCGGCGTCCAGTTGCAGGGGCCGACGAGCCAGGGGGCGACGATCCGGGACAGGTTCTGGGCGGCCGTCTGGTCGACGTAGAAGCGGATGTCCTCATGGTCCTGGAAATAGGTCGCGGGGCAGGCGGAAGTCACGTCGCCTTCGACGATGCTCTTCACGGCCTCGGCCTTGCCTTCGCCCCAGGCCATCAGGACAATCTTCTTCGCACTCTTCATCGTGCTGATGCCCATCGTGATGGCGGCGTTCGGCGTATCTTCGATCGCGTTGTTGAAGTTCTTGGACTGGCGCTTGCGGGCGCGGTAGGACAGCGGGACCGTGCGGGTGTGGGACTGCGGGGTCGAGCCGGCGTCGTTGAAGCCGACCTGGCCGCCCTCGCCCACGCCGATCACGAGCAGGTCCAGCCCGCGGGCCTGCTTGTCAAACTCGGCGCAGTAGTCGGAAATCGCCTCGTGGGAGATCTCGCCGTCCGGAATATGGATCCGTTCCTTGTCGACGTCCACGAGGTTCAGGAACTCTTCGTGGAGGCGGCTGTTGCGGCTCTGGCGGGCGTCCCGCGCGACCGGGTAGTACTCGTCGATGGAGAAGACCTCCACGCGCGCGAACGAGACGAGCCCGCTCTTGAAGCGCTTCGTCAGGGCCTTGTAGAGGAAGATCGGGGTCCGGCCGGTCGTCAGGCCGAGGCGGAAGCAGCGGTCCGGCTCCTTCGCCAGGAAGTCGCTGATTTCGCCGACGATCAGGTCGGCGATGTCCTCGCAGGCGGAAAGGGCGTCCTTGTAGATTTCCGTATAGATTTTTTCGAAACTGTGAACGATGCTCTTGGGAAGGATGGCTTCGTTCAGTCCGCCGTCGAACGGCATGACAAACTGCTTCATGGTTTGCGTTTTTGCACTGATCCTCCCGGGATCAGGGTCGGTTTTAGTACGATGGTCTGTTTCGTCCCCGAGCCGCCGATCATGTCGTGGATCAGCTCGACGCAGGTCTCGCCGAGCGCCTGGAGGGGCTGGCGGATATGGGCTACCGTATTGGAGAAGAGGCGGTAGACGTGGCTGTTGTCGAAGCCGACGACGGCGAAATCATCCGGGGTTCCGAGGCCCATGTCCTTCATCGCGGAAAGGACCTGCACGGAGAGGGAATAGGTAGGCAGGAAGAACGCCTCCGTCCCGCGGGCCTGGGCGTCCTTGATCAGCCCCAGGACGTCTTCTTCCCGGGAGCCGTAAGTCGTATGGGCGATCCGGATAAACTCCTCCAGGCCGTAAGCCTTCATCGTATCGGCGTAGCCCTTCTCGCGCTCGAGGAGCGAGGAGATGCCGAGCGAGTAGGAAATCATCTCGATCTTCCGGTAGCCGTTCTCGATCAGGACGCGCGTCGCCATCCGGCCGGCGACGAAGTCGTCGAGCAGCACCTTGCTGACGTCCGTCATCCCTTCGATGTCGCGGTCGAGCAGGACGACGGGGATCCCCGCGTCGACCAGCCGCTGGATTGCCGGGCGGGAGCCCTTCACGGGGGCCACGATCACGCCGTCGATGTTGTAGGACAGCAGGGCGGAAAGGATGGATTCGAGCTTGGAAGCCTTTTCGTCCGAGCTGCCGAAGAAGACGGTATAGCCGTATTCGGAGGCCTTGCTTTCAATATAGCGGGAGACGCCGGAGAAGAAGCGGTTCGAGATGTCGGTCGGGATTACGGCGATCGCGTTCGAGCGGCCGCTCCGCAGGGAGGCGGCGGCCTCGTTGCGCCGGTAGCCGAGCTCCCGCGCCACCTTCAGGACGCGCTCCGCCGTCTCCGGATTGACCGGGCAGTCGAGGCGTCCGTTCTCGTCCCGCTTGGCGTTCATCACGAAGGAAACCAGCGTTACGGAGACGTTGGCTTCGCGGGCGACATCCTTGATGGTTACACGTTTCATCGAATCCGGACAAAAATGGGCAAACAAAATTAAAAAAAATCAGAGGGATAATCAACCTGTTTGATTATCCCTCTGACAAAAATTCGGAAAAAATTATTCCGCCTTCGCTTCTTCGGCCGGAGCCTCGGCTGCAGGGGCCTCGGCGGGCGCTTCGGCGGCCGGAGCGGCCTCCGCCTTCTTGGCGCGGCTGCGGCGGGTCGTCTTCTTCGCGGCGTCCTTCTTCGTGGAAGCCAGCGCGGCCTCGTTGAAGTCGACGAGCTCGATCAGCGCCATCTCGGCACCGTCACCGAGACGGAAACCGGTGTGGAGCACGCGGGTGTATCCGCCCGGACGGTCGGCGATCTTCGGCGCGATCGTACGGAAGAGCTCGGAAACGGCCTCCTTGTTCTTCAGGTAGCTGAAGACGATACGGCGGGAGTGGGTCGTGTCTTCCTTGGACTTGGTGATGAGCGGCTCGACATAGGCCTGGAGGGCCTTCGCCTTCGCAACGGTGGTCTTGATCCGCTTCTGGAGAAGCAGGGAGGTGGCCATGTTGGCGAGGAGCGCTTTGCGGTGACCGCTCTGACGGCCCAGATGATTGATAGCTTTATTGTGCCTCATTGCTAGATAGTCTTTTTCTTGGGTTCAATATTATACTTGGTTACATCCATGCCGAAGGAGAGCTTCATCTTCTCGACCAGGATATCGATCTCGTTGAGGGACTTGCGGCCGAAGTTGCGGAACTTCATCAGTTCGCTCCTGGAATAGGACACAAGGTCGGCGAAGGTATCGATATCGGCGGCTTTCAGGCAGTTGAACGCCCTCACGGAGAGGCCCATGTCGGAAAGCTTGGTCAGGAGGAGCAGGCGCATCCGGAGCGATTCCTCGTCAAGCTCCTTGGAGTCGGACTCGACCGCGTTCTCGAGGGCGAGTTTCTTGTCGTCGGTGAAGAGCTTGAAGTGGTAGATCAGGATGTTGGCCGCATCCTGGAGCGCGGCGCTCGGGGAGATGGAACCGTCGGTCTCAATCATGAGGTTGAGCTTCTCGTAGTCGGTCTTCTGTTCGACACGCCAGTTCTCGACCGTCCAGTTGGCCTTGCGGATCGGGGTGTAGATCGCGTCGATGGCGATGGTGCCGATCGGCGTGTTCTCGTCCCGGCTCTCTTCGGCGGGAACGAACCCGCGGCCCTTGGTGATGGTCAGGGAGATTTCGAGCTTGACGGAAGGCTCCAGCGTGCAGATGTGCAATTCCGGATTCAACACCTTGAAAGAAGACAATCCCTTCGAGATATCCTCAGCGGTAAACTCCTGCTTGCCGCTGACGACGATGTTCACCGTCTCAGTGTCTACGCTCTCGACCATCCTCTTCAGGCGGACGCCCTTGAGGTTGAGGATGATCTCCTGCATGCCCTCAATGACTCCCGGAATGGTCGCAAACTCCTGGTCCACGCCGGAAATCTTGATTTGACTGATAGCAAAGCCCTCCAGGGAGGCCAGCAGAATGCGGCGGAGCGCGTTACCGATGGTCTGTCCGTATCCGGGCTCAAGCGGCCTGAATTCGAACCGGCCGACGGTATCGGTGCCCTCGAGCATGATGACCTTGTCCGGCTTCTGAAATGCTAAGATTGCCATAATTCTTTGATTTGGTGTTGTTTATTACTTGGAGTAAAGGTCGACGATGAGCTGCTCGTTGATGTTCTCCGGGATTTCCTCGCGGGTAGGAACGTTGAGGTACTTTCCGCTGAACTCCTTGGCGTCGAACTCGAGCCAGGGGTACTTGACGGCGGCAGCGACGCTGGCCTGGATCACCTCAAGGCTCTTCGCTCGCTCGCGGACGGCGACGACGTCACCGGGCTTCACCTGTGCGGACGGGATGTTGCAGACATTGCCGTTGACGGTGATGTGGTGGTGGTTCACCAACTGGCGCGCGGCGGCCCGGGAAGGGGCGATGCCGAGGCGGAAGACGATGTTGTCCAGGCGGGACTCGAGCAGGAAGAGGAGGTTCTCACCCTTCTGGCCGGACATGCGGGCGGCCTTGTTGTAGGTGTTGCGGAACTGACGCTCGAGGACGCCGTACATGTACTTGACTTTCTGCTTCTCCTTGAGCTGGTTGCCGTAATCCTTGGACTTCTTGCGCTTGGCTGCGAGACCGTGCTGTCCCGGAGGATAGTTTCTCTTCTCGAAATTCTTGTCGGAACCGTAGATAGGCTCGCCGAACTTACGGGCGATCTTGGTGGTAGGACCTGTATATCTTGCCATGGTAATACTTCTTTTACAAGGTTAAACTTTACGACGGCCTTTCGGTCTGCAACCATTGTGGGGCATCGGGGTGACGTCGATGATCTCGGTCACGGCGATACCGGCATTGTTGATGGTACGGATGGCGGACTCACGACCGGCACCGGGACCCTTGACATAGCACTTCACCTTGCGGAGACCTGCGTCGAAAGCGGTCTTGGAAGCGTCCTCGGCGGCCATCTGGGCGGCGTAGGGAGTATTCTTCTTGGAACCGCGGAAGCCGCACTTGCCGGCGGAAGACCAGCTGATAACCTGGCCCTTCGCATTGGTGAGCGTCACGATAACATTGTTGAAGGTCGATGAAATATGGGCTTCGCCATACGCTTCAACCTTGACAACGCGCTTGGATGTTGTAGTTTTCTTTGCCATAATTCATCTGTTATTTGGTCGCCTTCTTCTTGTTGGCAACGGTCTTCTTGCGGCCCTTTCTGGTACGGGCGTTGTTCTTGGTGCTCTGACCGCGGACGGGGAGTCCGTTACGGTGGCGGATGCCACGGTAGCAACCGATGTCCATGAGACGCTTGATGTTCATCTGGACGTTGGTGCGGAGCTCGCCTTCAATCATGTAGTTGTTGCCGACTTCGGCACGGATGGCGGCAATCTGGGCATCGTCCCAGTCGCCAACCTTGATGCTGTAATCGATACCGCACTTGTCCAGGATCTTGTGGGCGGAGCTGCGGCCGATACCGAAGATATAGGTCAGACCTATTTCCCCTCTCTTGTTGTTGGGTAAATCAACACCGGCTATTCTTGCCATAATTTATTCTTTCTTAATAAGTTATACAAACCGAATATTATCCCTGACGCATCTTGAACTTGGGGTTCTTCTTGCAGATGACATACAGGCGGCCTTTGCGTCTGACGATCTTGCAATCTTCGCTGCGCTTCTTGATGGATGTCTTGACTTTCATAATATGGATGTTTTATTTGTATCTGAAAGATATTCTGCCTTTGGTTAGGTCATAAGGGGAAATTTCAACTTTGACACGGTCGCCCAGAAGAATATGGATAAAGTTCATCCTCATCTTGCCTGAAATATTGCAGAGCAGAACGTGACCATTCTCGAGCTCGACTTTGAACATCGCGTTCGGGAGGGTCTCGATGACCGTTCCATCTTGTTCTATTGCTACTTGTTTCGACATTAAAAATTCTCTTTAAAACTTAATCATTGGATCTTTCTCGATAAAATCAAAGGTCGACAGCTGCTCAGCCTTGCCACGACGGACAACAACAGTAAGTTCGAAGTGGGCCGATTTCCTGTGGTCGGCGGTATGCACCTCCCAGCCATTCCTGGCCATGTAGATGCCCCTGCCGCCCATGTTGATCATCGGCTCAATACAGATCACCATTCCCTCGGAGAGTTTGGAACCCTTGCCGGGCCTCCCGTAATTCGGGATGCCGGGGTTCTCGTGCATTTCCCTGCCGAGTCCGTGGCCTTCGAATTCACGAACCACGGAGAACCCGAATGATTCAACGTACCGTTGCACCGCGTATCCGATGTCGCCGGTCCTGTTCCCGTCCACAGCTGCCTCGATGCCTTTGTACAGCGAGGCCTTCGTCACGTCCAGGAGCCTGCGGGTCTCCGCGTCCACTTCCCCGACGGGGAAAGTGTACGCAGAGTCGCCGTTATAGCCCTTGTACAGTGTTCCGCAGTCCACGGACACGATGTCACCCTCCTTGAGCACGTAATCCGAAGGGAATCCGTGCACGACGGTGTCGTTGACCGAGATGCAGAGTGCTGCGGGGAAGCCGTCATAACCGAGGAAACTGGGGATCGCTCCGTTGTCGCGGATGAAAGTCTCGGCCACCTTATTCAACGCAAGCGTTGTCACACCAGGGGCGACCGTCTTACCGACTTCAGCCAGCGTCTTCGAGACGAGTAGCGCATTCTCGCGCAACAGTTCGATCTCTTCCTCCGTTTTCGGCTTAACCATCTTCCTACAATTTCAAAGAACTACATGCCGGAGCGCCCGGTCAGGCGGCCGGTCTTCATCAGGCCGTCGTAGTGGCGCATCAGCAAATAACTTTCAATCTGCTGGAGCGTATCCAGGACCACACCCACGAGGATCAGGAGGGAAGTACCTCCGAAGAAGCTCGCGAACTGGTTGTTCACTCCGAGGATCATCGCGAACGCCGGAAGGATCGAGATGAGGCCGAGGAAGATGGAACCCGGGAGCGTCACCTTCGACATGATGGAGTCGAGGTAGTCCACGGTCTTCTTGCCCGGCTTCACGCCCGGGATGAATCCGCCGTTCTTCTTCATATCTTCAGCCATCATCGTCGGGTTCACGGTAACTGCAGTATAGAAGTACGTGAAGATCACGACGAAGACGAAGAACAGGAAGTTGTACCAGAATCCGGTATAGTTGCTCAGCGTAGCGGCGAGGCCACGGGTCGCATCAAACCGGGAGAAAAGGAGCGGGAAGAGCATCAGCGCCTGGGCGAAGATGATAGGCATGACGCCCGCGGCGTTGATCTTCAGGGGGATGTACTGACGGACACCGCCGTACTGACGGTTGCCGACAACCCGCTTCGCGTACTGCACCGGGACCCTTCTCACGCCCTGGACGAGCAGGATGGCCGCGACGAGCACGAAGAACCAGATCAGCATCTCGACGATGAGGAAAATCGCACCGCCGTTGTTGGTCGTCACCTTTTCGCCGATTTCAGCCACGAGGGCGTACGGGAGACGGGCGACGATACCGATCATGATGATCAGGGAGATACCGTTGCCGATACCGCGGTCGGTGATCCGCTCGCCGAGCCACATCACGAACATGGAGCCGGCCATCAGGATGATGGTGGAGACCAGGTTGAACATGAAGTTGCTCCAGCCGAGCTGGTTCACGGCGATGAACGCCTGGCCCGGGATCTGGTTGTGGAGGGCCGCCATGTAGGCAGGACCCTGGATGCAGATGATCAGGATGGTCAGATACCTGGTCAGCTGGTTCATCTTCTTCCGGCCGCTTTCGCCTTCCATCTGGAGCTTGCGGAAGTAGGGGACGAAGACACCCAGCAGCTGGATGACGATGGACGCCGAAATGTACGGCATCACACCCAGCGCGAAGACTGAAGCGTTACCGAACGCACCGCCGGAGAACATGTTGAGGAGTCCGACAAGACCCTCGGAGGCGGTGTTCTGGAGATTCGCAAGCAGGGTCGCATCGATACCCGGGAGCACGATGAAACATCCGAGGCGGTAGACCAGGATGAGCTCGAAGGTATAGATGATCCGCTTGCGGAGCTCTTCAATCTTGAAGATGTTCTTGATTGTCTCGATAAACTTCTTCATCACAATTATTCGATTACGGTCGCCGAACCGCCGGCGGCCTCGATTTTGGTGATAGCAGACTTGGAGAACGCGTCGGCGACGACCTTGACGGCGGCGGTGAGTTCACCGTTGCCGAGAATCTTGACGAGGTCGTTCTTGCCGGCGAGACCGGCGGCCTTGATGTCCTCGACGTCCAGCTCGAGCTTGCCGAGCTTCTCGCTGAGGGCCTGGAGCGCAGCCACGTTCACAGCCTTGTATTCAACACGCGTAGGATTCTTGAAGCCGAACTTCGGAAGACGGCGCTGGATAGGCATCTGGCCACCCTCGAAGCCGATCTTGTGTTCGTAGCCCGCGCGGGCCTGGGCACCCTTGGTACCGCGGGTGGCGGTGCCGCCCTTGCCGGAACCCTGTCCGCGTCCTACTCTCTTAGTGTTCTTGGTTGCCCCTTTGGCAGGTTTCAAATTTTCAAGTTTCATAATCTGCTTCCTCCTTAGTCAATTTCTTCAACTTTCACGAGGTGAGCGATCTTTGCCACCTGACCCATCGTCACCGGGGTTTTCTCAACCTCGACAGTCTGATGCATTCTGCGGATGCCGAGGCAGCGCAGATTCGCGATCTGGCGCTTCGTCTCTCCGTTCTTGCTGATAACCTGAGTAATTCTGAGTTTTGTCATAATCGTGTCCTCCTAGCCGTTAAAAACCTTGCTCATCGGAACTCCGCGAAGACCCGCCACCGTATAGGCGTCCCTCATTTCGGTCAGGGCGGTCACCGTGGCCTTCACGAGGTTGTGGGGGTTCGAGGAACCCTTGGATTTTGCAAGCACGTTCTGGATGCCGGCAGACTCGAAAACGGCGCGCATCGCACCGCCGGCCTTGACACCGGTACCCGGAGCCGCAGGCTTCATGAACACCCGCGAGCCACCGAATTTGGATTCCTGCTCGTGCGGGATGGTCGTGTTGATGATGGGAACCTTCACGAGGTTCTTCTTCGCATCTTCGACGCCCTTCGCGATCGCCGCGGAGACTTCGTTGGCCTTACCGAGACCATAGCCGACAATGCCGTTCTCGTCACCTACGACCACAATGGCAGCAAAGCGGAAGTGACGGCCACCTTTGGTAACCTTCGTTACGCGCTGGATGGCAACCAGTCTGTCCTTGAGCTCAAGGTCAGAGATCTTTACCCTTTTAACATTCGTATTTGCCATAGTCTTGCTGTGTTAGAAAATAAGGCCACCTTCGCGGGCGGCGTCCGCCAAACTTTTAACTCTGCCGTGGAAGAGATATCCGCCGCGGTCGAACGCGATCGTGGTGATACCCTTTGCCTGGGCGCGCTCTGCGATCGCCTTGCCGACGATGGCAGCCGTCTCGATACCGTTCTTGCCTTTGCACTGGGCGACAAGCTCCTTGTCGTTGGAGGCGGCGGCGCAGAGGGTCTTGCCCTGCTCGTCGTCGATCACCTGGACGTAGATCTGCTTGTTGCTTCTGAAGACAACCATTCTCGGTTTCTCAGCCGTGCCGCTGACATGCTTGCGTATACGGTAATGAATCCTTCTTCTTCTTTCAATTCTATTCAATGCCATAACTCAATCCTCCTATTATTTAGCGGCCGCAGTCTTACCAGCCTTGCGACGAAGCTGCTCACCGACAAACTTGATACCCTTGCCCTTGTACGGTTCAGGACGACGGAAGGAACGGATCTTGGCCGCAACCTGGCCCAGGAGCTGCTTGTCGCAGCTTCTGAGGATGAGGAGCGGGTTCTCGCCCTTGCGGACCTGCGGGGTCTCAGCCGTCACCTCCGGGGGAAGCATCAGCTGGATTTCATGGGAGTAACCGAGGGAGAAGAGGAGCAGCTGCCCCTGGGCTTCCACACGGTAACCGACACCGACGAGTTCCTGGCGGATCTCGAAACCTTCGGAGACACCGACCACCATGTTGTGGACCAGGGCGCGGTACAGACCGTGCATGGAACGGTGGCGCGGAAGATCCGTCGGGCGGGTGAACTTTATTTCATTGTCCTCGAGGGAGACCTGGATGTCGGGATCGACTTTCTGGCACAGCTCACCCTTCGGGCCTTTCACCTTCAGCACGTTGCCGTCGAGAAGCTCTACTTTGACGCCGGACGGAAGGTTTACAGGTAATTTACCAATTCGTGACATGTTTCTTCGCTTTAATATTAATATACGTAACAGATAACTTCACCGCCGACGTTGAGCTCCTTCGCTTCCTTGTCGGTGATGATGCCCTTGGAGGTAGAGAGGATGGCGATGCCGAGGCCGTTGAGGACGCGCGGCATGTCCTTCACATCGGTATACCTTCTCAGACCCGGGGTCGAAACGCGCTCGATCTTCTTGATCGCGGCGACCTTGGTCTGGGGATGGTACTTGAGGGCGATTTTGATCGTGTTCTGGGGGGTCCCTTCCACTACCTTGTAGCTGAGGATGTAACCCTTCTCACAAAGGATCTTGGTAATCGATTCCTTCATCTTCGAGGAAGGGATCTCCACCACCTTGTTGCCCGCGAGATACGCGTTGCGAATCCTGGTGAGATAATCTGCAATCGGGTCAGTCATATCTTTTTCCTTTTAATTTTTTACCAACTTGCTTTCTTTACACCCGGGATGAGACCGTTGGACGCCATTTCACGGAACTGGATACGGCTCAGGCCGAAGGCGCGCATGTAGCCCTTCGGACGGCCGGTCAGGGAGCAACGGTTGTGGAGGCGTACCGCCGAAGAATTCTTCGGGAGCTTGTCCAGCGCAGCCCAGTCTCCGGCCTCTTTGAGCGCCTTTCTCTTCTCAGCGTATTTAGCAACGAGTTTCGCGCGTTTGACCTCGCGAGCTTTCATTGATTCTTTTGCCATAGTGCTTACTTGTTATGTTTTTTGAAAGGCAGGCCGAATTCCTTCAGAAGGGCATACGCCTCTTCGTCCGTCTTTGCGGTAGTCACGAACGTGATTTCCAAGCCATGGATTCTGGGGTTTTTGTCGATGTCAATCTCAGGGAAGATGATCTGCTCCTTGAGACCGAGGGTATAGTTGCCGCGGCCGTCGAGCTTCTCGGCGATACCGTTGAAGTCGCGGATGCGCGGAAGGGTCACGCGGATAAGACGCTCCAGGAACTCGTACATGCGGACGTCGCGGAGGGTCACCTTCGCGCCGATGGGCATGCCCTTACGGAGCTTGAAGTTCGAGATATCCTTGCGGGAGGAGGTGATGACGGCCTTCTGGCCGGCGATCATGGAAAGCTCTGCAGCGGCTTCCTCGACAATCTTCTTGTCCTGGGTCGCGTCGCCGACACCTTCGTTGATGGTGATTTTCACAAGCTTCGGAACCTGCATCACAGTCGTGTAAGAGAACTGCTTCACGAGGGCAGGAACAATCTCTTCCTTATAGACCTTCTTGAGGGTCGGGACATAGGAGGTAGGAAGCTGAGCGGTAGGCTGGGCCTTGGTTTCTTTCTTTGCCATAATTAGATCTCCTCTCCGGATTTTTTGGAATAACGGATCTTCTTGTCACCCTCGAACTTGTAACCGACGCGGGTCGGCTTGCCGCTCTGGGGATCAAGAAGCTGCAGGTTGGAAATGTGAACTCCGGCTTCCTTCTTGAGGATACCGCCCTGGGGCTGCTTGGAGTTCGGTTTGGTGTGCTTGCTGACGAGGTTGACGCCCTCGACGATCACGCGGTCCTTGGAGGGATCCACGGAAAGCACCTTTCCGGTCTTACCCTTATCGTTTCCGGCATTGACATACACGGTGTCACCTTTCTTGATGCGTAACTTTTTCATAATTCTCTCTTTTTAAAGGACCTCCGGTGCCAATGAAACGATTTTCATATAATTCTCGCGAAGCTCCCTGGCGACGGGGCCGAAGATTCGCGTGCCCCTGAGTTCTCCGGCGTTGTTGAGGAGAACGCAGGCGTTGTCGTCGAAGCGGATGTAAGAACCGTCCGCGCGACGGATTTCCTTCTTGGTGCGGACGACGACAGCCCGGGAGACGGTGCCCTTCTTGGCATCACCGCCGGGGATGGCGCTCTTGACCGAAACCACAATCGTGTCGCCGACCGTGGCATAACGATGGTGGGTACCGCCAAGCACGCGGATGCAAAGGACTTCCTTCGCGCCGCTGTTGTCGGCCACCAGTAAACGTGTTTCCTGCTGTATCATAAACTACTTGGCTTTTTCAACGATTTCAACTAATCTCCAGTTCTTGGTCTTGCTCAGGGGGCGGGTTTCCATGATGCGGACGGTGTCACCGATACCGCACTCGTTCTTGTCATCCTGGGCGACGAACTTGGTCGTCTTCTTGACGAATTTTCCATACAGGGGGTGCTTCTCGCGAATCTCGGTGGAGACGATGATCGTCTTATCCATCTTGTTGCTGACCACGACACCTATTCTTTCCTTACGAAGATTTCTTTCCATAAGACATCAAATTAATTCAGTTGTTTTTCTTTTTCAGCAAGGATCGTGATCATACGGGCGATATCCTGTCTGGTCTTCTTGAATTTGGAGGTATCCTCTAATGGAGAAATCGCGTGATTGATTTTCATCGAATCGAGATTCGCCTTCTCGACTTCAATACGGTCGCGGAGGTCTGCTACAGACATCTCACGTGCTTCAGAAACTTTCATTTTACTGCTCCATTAAATTTTATTCGACATAATCCCTGCGGACAATGAACTTGGTGTCGACAGGAAGCTTGTTGGCGCCGAGACGCATCGCCTCTTTCGCAACGGCGAGGGAAACGCCTTCCGCCTCGAAGATGATACGGCCGGGGGTAATCGGAGCGACGAATCCGTAGGGATCGCCCTTACCCTTACCCATACGGGTCGAGAGCGGCTTCTTGGTAACAGGCTTGCAAGGGAAAACCCGGATCCAGATCTGACCTTCACGGTTCATGTGACGTGAGATCGCCTGACGGGCAGCCTCGATCTGCTGGGCGGTGAGCCAGCAGTTTTCCAGGGTCTTAAGACCGAAAGAACCGAATGCGAGCTGGTTGCCGCGCTGGGCGTTGCCCTTCATGCGGTTTTTCTGCTCCCTTCTGAACTTTGTTTTCTTAGGTTGTAACATCGCTATTACTTTTAAATATAAACTTTGTCCACTTTTTACCCTAAAACTCTGATAATCAACGTTCTACGCAGTTCTATCGCGGTTTTTGGGACTGCAAAGATAGTAAAAATAAATGAAATCCAATCGTTTTCTCTAAAATTTTTCGCAGATTTTCGACACAAAAACCGAACGGTTAAAGCCAGTATTTTCAGCGTCTTACAAAAAGTGTTAAAAAGTTTTTCGCGCGGTTTTCGACACGGGCGGAAACGGCTTTCCGGACCCATCGCCGTTGGCAGAATTTTTGTTACCTTTGCCGCCCGGATGAAACGTCTCGCGACCATACTTCCGCTGCTGGCCGTCCTCCTCTTCGCCGGCGCCCCCGCTTCCGCCCAGGAACACTGGCAGGAGCGCATCTTCATGGAGTATTACGTCGAGACCCCCGGGGACACGGTCTACGTCGACACCCTTCCCCCCGCCGTCGTCTTCCCCCGGATCCGGAACACGAAGGACCCGGACGTCAAGAAGTACTACCGGCTCGTCTACAATTTCAGCAAGGTCTATCCCTACACGGACGTGGCCGTCCGGATCGTCAGCAAGGCGGACCGGGACCTCGCCGCGATGCGCCGCCGGCGCGACAAGGAAAAGTACGTGAACGCCGTCTCGGACCAGCTGCTCGACGATTTCTCGTCCGTCGCCCGCCACATGACTGTCTCGCAGGGCAAGCTGCTGGTGCGGCTCGTCGACCGGGAGGTCGGCAAGACCCCGTACAGCATCGTCAAGGAGTACAAGAGCGGCGCCGCCGCGTCCTTCTGGCAGGGCGTCGCGAAGATCTTCGGCCAGGACCTGAAGACCCACTACGACCCCAAGGGAGAGGACCGCATGACAGAGTATCTGATTGAAAAATGGAACCAAGGGCAGTTCGAAGCCCTCTATTTCTCGATCTTCATGGAGTGGCCGGACGCGGTCGAAATCCCGTCGAAGTACAGGTAGTCCGGTCCGTCGATCCAGTCTTTCAGCACCAGCAGCCGCGCCCCCGAAGGGAGCGTCACGTCCGCGCGGGCATGGAGATGCCCGAAGATGAAGTAATCCACCTTTTCCGTCCGGGAGAACGCGTCGCAGAACTGCCAGAGCGGCTCCGCTTCGCCGCGGAAGACGTAGGCTTCCCGGCGGGCGAGGCGGCTTCCGCGCGACCACCGGCGCGCGAGCGCGAACGCGAGGCGCGGGTGGAGCGTGCTGAAGAGCCGCTGCGCGAGGCGGTTGCGGAAGACGGCGCGCAGGAGCTTGTAGCCGCGCATCCCGGGGCCGAGCCCGTCCCCGTGGCCCAGGCAGAACACCTTCCCGGAGGCCTCCAGCAGGTACGGCTGCTCGAGGACCTTGATCCCCAGGCTCTCGAAATAGCTGAAACACCACATGTCGTGGTTGCCGCGGAAGAAGCCGACTTCGACGCCCGCGTCAATCAGGTCCTGCAGGGCCGCGAACACGCGCGCGTACCCCCGCGGCACGACGTCCTTATACTCGTACCAGAAATCCCAGATGTCGCCCAGCAGATACAAGGCGCGGGTCGATTCGGCGGGAATGGCGCGCAGGAAGGCCACAAACGCGGCTTCCCGGCCGGCCGGGTCGCCCACGTCGAGTCCCAGGTGGACGTCGGAGACGAAATAGATTCCCTTGCGCGCGTCCATCCGGCTCAGGCAAACAGCAGGACCGCCAGGCCCACGAGGGCGCAGTAGAGCGCGAACCAGCGCAGCTTCGCCTTCTTCACCAGCGCAATCATCACCCGGCAGGCGAAGAGCCCCGCCAGGAACGCGGCCGCAAAGCCCAGCGCCAGCGGCACCAGGCCCACGGAAGACGCCGCCACATCGCCGCCCACGACATCCAGGAACGCCTCCCCCAGGATCGGGACCAGCACCATCAGGAACGAGAACTGCGCGACGGACTCGCGGCGCACGCCGCAGAGCAGTCCGGTCGAGATCGTCGTCCCGGAGCGCGACAGCCCCGGGATCACGGCCAGCGCCTGCCCGACGCCGATCACGAGCGCCTGCCAGAAGGAGATCTTCTCCCCGCGCGGCCAGGAGGCGATGTCGGACAGGAACAGCAGCAGCGCCGTCACGAGCAGCGCGACGCCGACGACCGTGAGCGAGCCGAACAGCCCCTCGACCTTGTCTTTGAAGAAAACGCCGACGATGAGCACGGGAATCATCGAGACGCAGATTTTCAGGATATAGTCGGTTTCCGTGTTGTACCGGAAACGGAAGAGTCCGCGGAGGAGTTCGCCGATCTGCCGGCGGAAGACGACGATCGTCGCGAGGACCGTCGCGGCGTGGACCGCGACCTCGAAGACGAGGTCTTCCCCGCCGCCGACGCCGAGCAGTTCACGGCCGATGGCGAGGTGGCCGCTGCTGCTGACGGGAAGGAATTCCGTCAGGCCCTGGACGAGGCCGAGGAGGATGCCCTGCCACCAGTTCATCGGCCGTCCTCCTTCTTCCTGTCACGCGGCAGGCCCATGATGGCGACGATTTCGACCGCCACGCCGGCGAGGATCACGACCGGGGCGGCGACCATGCGCCGGAAGTTGAACATCTCGTAATTGAACACCTGCGGATCGGAGCTGCCGCCGCCGATCATCAGGATATAGCCGGCGACCATCACGAGGAGGCCCGCCAGCAGGAGTTTCAGCCCTTTCGGGGTTATGGACATCTTACTCATGCGCTAGTAGTAGAGCTCATCCTTGCTGAGCGAAACAAGCTTGTTGACGACAAAATAGGTGCTGACCACGCAGATCACCACGCCGGCGACGACGATGATGCCCATCACGGCCAGCAGGATCTCCAGGCGGAAGACGGCGAAGAGCTGCGCGAACTCGCGGCGCACGAAGAAGAGCAGCCCGAGCAGCAGCAGGATCGCCAGGAAGGCGGCGAAGAGCCCCTGGAAGACGCCCTGCAGCAGGAACGGCCCCCGGATAAAGGAGCGCGTCGCGCCGACGAGCTTCATCGTATGGATCGTGAAGCGGCGGGAGAAGACGCTCAGCCGCACCGTGTTGTTGATCAGCACGAAGGAGATGAAGAGCAGCAGCAGGATCAGGACGCCGAGGAAGAGGGAGATCTTCCGCAGGTTGGCGTTCAGCGCCTCGATCAGGGACTGCTGGTAGGCGACCTCGTCGACGAGCGGCGAGGCCATGATCGCGGCCTTGACGACGTCGAGGCTGTCCGCGGAGACGTAGTCCGCGCGCAGGTTCACGTCGATCGAGGCGGGAATCGGCGAGGACTCGAAGACGCGCAGGAAGTCCTCTCCCAGCATCCCGGCGAGCTCCTCGGAGCCCTGCTGCTTCGAGACGAAGCGCGTGCTCCGGATAAAGGGGAGCGAGTCGAGCTGCGTCTGGAACGCGACCGTCTCCTCGTCAGAGACCTCCGTCTTCATCAGCACGGAGACCTGGAGGTTCTCCTTGAAATAGTCCGACACGCTGCGCGCATTGAGGAGCAGCAGGCTCGCAATGCCGACCAGCAGCAGCACCAGACTGGTACTGATTACCGTGGAAAGGAAGGCGTTCCGGAGCCTTCGGCGCATCAATTTATTCTCCGCAGTTCCCATAGCGTACAAAAATATGAAAAAAAATTATTATCTTTGTTCGATTCGTAATTTAATGAGAGTAAAATGGATGAGACTGTAAAAAGGGTACTTTTCGTCAATTCCGAAATCTACCCCTACCTGCCGGAGTCCAGAATCGCGCAGATCGGAAGGAACCTCCCGCAGGGCATCCAGGAACGGAAAAAGGAAATCCGCTCCTTCATGCCCCGCTACGGCTGTATCAACGAGCGCAAGAACCAGCTCCACGAAGTCATCCGCCTCTCCGGAATGAACATCATCATCAGCGACGTCGACCGCCCGCTGATCATCAAGGTCGCGTCCATCTCCTCCGCCCGCATCCAGGTTTACTTCATTGACAACGACGATTATTTCAAGCGCAAGCAGACTTTCGCCGACGAGAACGGCGTCAGCTTCGAGGACAACGACGAGCGTGCGATCTTCTTCGCCCGCGGCGTCCTGGAGACCGTCAAGAAGCTCCGCTGGGCCCCGGACGTCATCCACTGCCAGGGCTGGATCTCCCACCTGCTGCCGCTGTTCCTGAAGAAGAACTACAGCGACGACCCGATCTTCTCGGGCAGCAGGGTCGTCCTCTCCCTGTACGACGACATCCCCGCGACCCCGTTCGCGGAGAAGTTCGCCGACAAGATCGCTTTCGGCGGCGTCCGGAAGGAGGACGCCCCCTTCCTCGCGCAGCCCGATGGCATAAATCTTGCGAAAACTGCCGCGCAGTACTCCGACGGGTTCATCCTGGGCAGCGACGCGCTCCCGGAGGACCTTCTGCGGTATTGCGAGAGCCTCGGAAAACCGATCCTGCCCTTCGACGGGGCGGCCCTCGCGGACGGCAGCTACATCGGCGAGTACAACCGTTTTTATGACCAGCTGTAAACGATGAAATCCAGATTCCTGACTGTCCTGGCGGCCGCGCTCTGCTGCTGCTCCTGCATAGAATCCTCTTTCGGTATCGGGGAGAACCTGGTTCCCGGCAACTCCGTATACGAGCTCAAGACCGTTGAATTCCCGCTCGAAGACGTCCAGCTCAAGATTGCGGACAGCCTCTCCGGCTACTCGACGGCCAAGGTCACCTTCGGCAGCCTCATCGACGCGGAAGGCCACCTCACCGCCCGTACCTCCGCCATCCCCCTCGTCCCCTTCTACGACACCCTCGACTTCGGCAAGAATCCGACGCTGCGCCGCTTCTACATCTCGCTGGTGCGCGACACGGTCTCCGTCGCCGACAAGGGCCAGGAGCGCATCCTCCAGAACGTCAACGTCTACGAGCTCAGCGAGCGCATCGCGAGCAACGACGTCAACACCGAGCCCAGGCACGGCAGCAAGCGCATCTCCCGCGGCGTCCCGGTCTATAACGGCGGCGACTCCCTCTCCTTCGAGTTCACCCGCGAGTTCGGCGAGAAATACCTCGGCATCACCCAGTCCGACCTCTCCGACATGACCCAATACCTGGAGCGCTTCCCCGGCATCTTCCTCAGTACCGAAGACCCTGTCGGCCGCGGCGGCCGCATCAACCTCTTCCAGGTCCAGCTCGACGTCGACACGGACACCTACGCCGTCGAGGGCAACTTCGCGGAGCTCCAGTTCTCGGCCGAGTACGACGGCGCGCGGAAGGACACCTCCTTCCTCTTCTATTTCGGCCCGGACAAGTTCTACAAGATCGACTCCCTGCTGACCAAGGGGACCGTCGGCAACCTGCCGCAGTACGCCTTCAACGCGACCCGCCAGCAGACCACGGGCGGCAAGGCGGGCGACTACATCTTCATCGACGGCGGCGGCGGCCAGAAGCCCGTCGTCTCCGCGAAGGAAATCAAGGAAAAGCTCTGGAACGAGATCGCCAGGTACGGCGACCCGGCCAAGGCCGTCATCAACAAGGCGACCCTGATCTTCCCCTTCGAATTCCCGGAGGACTACGAGCTGCTCGACCAGTATCCGGCCTACCTGAATCCGACCATCCGCGTCTCCGCCCCGGGCTTCGTCACCTACGCCGGCCTGACCGACACCAGCTCCAGCACGGAGAACGGCGGCACAATCAACCGCTCCCTGGGCGCGTACATGCCCGATATCTCCTACCACATCCAGTCCCTGCTGCGGACCGGTGAGAACGCGAAACTCTCCAACTACGACATCTGGCTCCTCATCCTGCGCGACGAGATCCGCGTCCTCAAGCAGGCCGCCACCACCTCCGCCAGCGACATCGACTACCTCAACTACATGATGTACTACAACAACATCTACGGCGGCGGGTACGGCGGCTACGGCTACGGGGGTTACGGTTATGGCGGCTATGGTTACGGCGGGTACGGCGGGTACGGCGGCTATGGCTACAACAGCTACTACAACAACTACATGTCCTACGCCCTCGCCTCCGCGTATGCGAGCTCCAGCACCTCCAACAGCTCCAAGCAGAAGGAGACCGTCCTGGACACCCACCGCTACTACAACGCATACCTCAACGGTCCGACGAACCCCGGCGCACGGCCGACGATCCGGATCGTGTATTCGGTGCCGAAAAATTAGATTCCCGGACGCGCCGGGAATAACGATAAAAAAAAGCTGGCCGGGAATCCGGCCAGCTTTTCTTATGCGCTTCCGCGCTTTTCTTACTCGGCGAGCTTTTCGGCGACCTTGTCGATCGCGTCCTTGACCGTCGCGATGTTGCTGGTTTCCTCATCGGGAATCTTGATACCGAAAACCTTCTCGAATTCCATCAGGAGCTCGACGGTATCCAGAGAATCTGCACCAAGGTCATTGGTAAAGTTGGCGGTTTCAGTCACCTCGGACTCCTCAACGCCCAATTTGTCAACGATGATACCCTTGACTTTCTTTACGATTTCCTCGTATTCCATAATCAATTTAGATTTTAGTTTATATTACGTAATCTTTATTCTGTTCTGGACAGGTCCGCAAAGTTATTCATTTATTTTAAAAAATGCAAACTACCCCTTCCGGCTCAGCCGGATCCAGATCCGGAGCCCGTTCAGGGAGTTCAGCAGGTAGAACGCATACTTGATCAGGTAGATCAGCGCGAAGTCCCCGCCGCCCTTGAGCGCGAAGCTCCACATCAGGATCGAGGTAATGTTCACGCCGATCCAGAAGATCCACTGTTCCATGTAGGCCGTCGACATCAGCAGCTGCCCGAGGATGTTGCACATCATCGGCAGCACGTCCAGCACGACGGCGACCTTCAGGAAGCCTTCCGCGGCGGAGCGGTCGAAGCGCGCGATCACGAGGTACGAGACGGCCGTGCCGAGCACGAACGCCGCCGTGTACAGGGCCCACTGGCGGCCGCTCAGCCGCCGGGCCCGGACCTGCGAGGAGGCGTCCGCACCCCGCTTCCGCCACTGGTAGAAGCCGATGAACTGCATCGGGACGAAGTACAGGGCATGGAGGAGCGCATTGCCGAGGCCGGAGCCGCCGTTCTTCCAGTTGATGAAGCAGACGACGCCGTAGATCGCGACGTCCAGCAGGCCGAACGCGAAGGTCAGGATCCGGGCGTTGGCGGAGCAGACGGTCGCGAGCACGCCCATCAGCGAGCCGAAGGCGGAGACGAGCAGCAGCGTGCGGCCCGCGCCGCCGGCGTCGCCCAGCTTCAGGGCGGTCGTGATGATCAGCGCGACGGACATCCCGACGAGGATGAACGCGTTGAACCAGCGGTTGAAAGTCTTGTCGTCAGTCATGATCGGTATTGTTCAGGGTTTCGTGGATGCGGGCGGCGAGGGCGGGGCCGACCAGGGCGGCGAGGGCGTCGACGGGCGCCGCGGCGATGCGCGCCACGCTGCCGAAATGCATCAGCAGGCGGCGCTCCGTCTGCTCGCCGACCCCCTTGATGCTGCGGAGGGCGGAGGTCAGCTGGGCCTTGCTGCGGAGGTTGCGGTGGAAGGTGATGCCGAAGCGGTGGGCTTCGTCGCGGATGCGCTGGAGGACCTTGAGGGCCTGGGAGTTGCGGTCGATGAAGAGGGGGTACGGGTCGCCGACGCGGATGACCTCCTCGAGGCGCTTGGCGAGGCCGATGACGACGAGCCGGTCCGTCAGGCCGAGCTCGGCGAGGGCCTGGTAGGCGAAGTCGAGCTGGCCCTTGCCGCCGTCGATCACGACGAGCTGCGGCAGGTCGTCGGGGTTTTCCGCGAGCATCCGCGCGTAGCGCCGGTTCACGACCTCCTTCATCGAGGCGTAGTCGTTCGCGCCGACGACGGTCTTGATCTTGAAGCGGCGGTAATCCTTCTTGGAGGGCTCCCCGTTCCGGAAGACCACGCAGGAGGCCACGGGATTCGTGCCCTGGATGTTCGAGTTGTCGAAACATTCCATATGGACCGGGAGCTCCTGCATCCCGAGGGCCTTGCGCAGCTCTTCGAGGACGCTGCGGCGGAAGGCGTCGGGGTCGGTGTGCTCCCGCTGGCGGAGGGTGCCGAGCTGCTGCTCCTTGGCGTTCTTGGTGCTCAGGGAGAGCAGGGAGAGCTTGTCCCCCTTGACGGGGATCTTGAATTCCACGCCGTCGATCTGCACGTCCGGCAGGAAGGGGACGATGATTTCGCGGGAGAGGGCGCCGAACTTCGACTCGATCTCCGCGACAAAGCAGCTCAGCACGGAGGCGGGCTCCTCCTCGATGTGCATCTTGAAGCCGAGGTTCAGCGACTGGACGATGGCGCCGCCGCGGAGGCGGAGGAAGTTGCCGAAGGCCTCGGAACCGTCGAAGACCAGCGAGAAGACGTCGAGGTCCAGGTCGCGGGCGGCGGTGATGATGGAGCGGGCGTAATGGTTCTGGAGCGAGACGATGCGGTCCTTGTAGGCCTGGGCCTGCTCGAAGTCGAGGGCCTCGGCGGCCTCGTTCATCCGCGCCTTGTATTCGCGGATGATCTCGCCGGCGCCGCCCTTCAGCAGGCCGACGATCTCCTCGATGTCGACGTTGTACTCCTGCAGGGAGATGGCGCCGATGCAGCAGCCGCGGCACTTGCCGATGTGGAAATCCAGGCAGGGGCGGATCTTGCGGCGGAGGATGGTGTCGGCGTCGATCTTGTGGCGGCAGGAGCGCAGCGGGTAGGTCTTGCCGAAGAACTCGAGCAGGTTGCGGGCGTGCATCACCGAGCTGTAGGGGCCGAAGTAGCGGGAGCCGTCCTGGACGAGCCGGCGGGTCAGGAAGACCCGCGGATAGGGCTCGGACGTCACGCAGATCCAGGGATAGGTCTTCGAATCCTTCAGGAGGATGTTGTAGCGCGGCTTGTACTGCTTGATCAGGTTGTTCTCCAGCAGGAGGGCATCCGCCTCGGAATCCACGACGGAGTACTGCACGTCGGCGATCTTCGAGACGAGGATGCGCGTCTTCGTGTTGAGGCGCTCCGGGGGGACGAAATACTGGGCGACGCGCTTGTGGAGGTCCTTGGCCTTGCCGACATATATCACGTTCCCGGCGTCATCATAATAACGGTAGACGCCGGGATCGTGCGGTAGGAGTGCTATTTTATCGCGGATGCCGCTCAAGGGAGCTGTCCTTATCGGTTCTCAATCAGGGCGCGGCATTCGCGGTCAGGATCGTTCTTGACCTCGCACACCGTGTCCAGGATCATGACTTCGCCGTTCTCGGCCGTGTATTTCGGCCAGGCCGGCAGGGATTTGCAGTTCGGGTCGCCCGTGCGCATGAAGGCGAGGAGGGCGTCGGACATCTTCTCGGAGAGCTCGCGCGGAGCCTTGCCGCCGCCGTTGTGGGTGATCATCAGGTCGGTGTTGTGGAACCAGAAACTGATGTCGGAGCAGTGGAACGCGCGGATGCGGCCGTCGAAGATCGGGGCCTTCCAGCCGAACCAGGCCATGTAGACCGGGGACTTCTGGCCGAGCTTGGTGTTGGCGGAGCGGACCACGTTCGAGCGGGTCGAGCGGAGCATCGCCCAGAGTTCGATCGGCTTGACGTTCGGGAAGGTCTTCGCGTAGGCGTTGACGATCTCGGCCGCCTTCGGACCGAAGGTCGGGGTCATCTGCTCGATCACGCCTTCGAGGGTGATGTCCTCGAGCGCGGCGTTGTCACGGTCGGGATTCTGCTCGTGGAAGGTCGTGCAGTAGATCATCGGGATGTCCGGGACGTTCGGGTCGTTGGGATCGAAGAAGGTGCCGGCCGGGAGGTCGACGCCGTCGCCGACCGGGCTGAAGCCGCCGCGGCCGCCGCGCGGGGACGCGATCCGGGCATACTCACGGGAAGCTTCCATCGCGAGCGCGTAGTACTCTTCCCAGGGCATCTGCTGGAGCTTGTCGATTTCGGAGGGTTTGAGGCCGGCCTTCTTCACGATGTAGGCGCCGAGGCCTTCCGCATATTCCTTGTTCGCACCCTGGACCGAGTTGCCGCTGAGGGCGACGCCCTTGTGGACCAGGCCCTTGGCCGCCGGCATCGCGGCGACGATGCTGACCTTGGAGCCGCCGCCGGACTGACCCATGATGGTCACGTTGCCCGGGTCGCCGCCGAAGGCCGCGATGTTGTCATGGACCCACTGCAGGGCCGCGATGATGTCGAGCATGCCGACGTTGCCGGAGTGCTTGTACTTCTCTCCGCCCACACCGGCGAAATCGGTGTAGCCGAAGGCGTTCAGGCGGTGGTTGACGGAGACGAAGACGATGTCGCCGTAGCGGGAGAGGTTCTCACCGTTGTAGCCGTCCTGCTCGACGCTGTTGCCGCTGCTGAAGCCGCCGCCATGGAGCCAGACGAGCACGGGGCGCTTCGCTGCGTCGAGCTTCGGGGTCCAGACGTTCAGGCGGAGGCAGTCCTCGCCGTACATGTCATAGTTCCAGTGGTCCACGAAGGCGGAATAGGACTCCGGGGTCCGGCCGTAGGAGACGACCTGCGGGGCGGATTCGGCATAGAAGACCGCGGGACGGACGCCGTCCCAGGGCTCGGGTTTCTGCGGGGGCATGAAGCGGTTCTCGCCGGAAGTCGGGGCGCCGTAGGGGATGCCGTAGAAGGTGTAGATGTTGCGGAGGATGTAGCCGCGGACCTTTCCGTACTGGGTCTGCGCGACGGCGATGTCCTCGCCGATGTAGAGCTGCTGCTCGTCCAGGTCAACCCCGTTCGGGCTGATGTGGGCACCGTTGTTGCTGCCGCAGGAAACCGCCACCAGGCAGGCTGCGAACGCGAGAAGGAGAGTCTTGGTATTCATAGGTTAATGATTTGAGATTTCGCAAGTTTGCGTAAAGATAATAAAAAACACGCGGCTTTTGCAAGGCCGCGTGTCTTCTTTATTTTTCAGAAGGATTACTTCTGGGGATTGTCCCGGCGCGGACCACGACGGTCGCGGCCGCCACGGCCGCCACGGTCGCCGCCGCGGCCACCGCGACCCTGGCTCGGAGCCTGGGCGTTGGCGGCGATGCCGGCGTTCGGGGTCAGGTCCTGCCTGCCATAGCGCTCGCCATTGCAGATCCAGACCTTGATACCGAGGACACCCACCTTGGTGTGGGCCTCAGCCAGTGCGTAGTCGATATCGGCGCGGAACGTATGGAGCGGCGTACGGCCTTCCTTGAACATTTCGCTGCGGGCCATTTCAGCACCGCCGACGCGGCCGCTGATCTGGATCTTGATACCTTCCGCACCGACGCGCATCGTGTTGGCGATCGCCATCTTGATGGCGCGGCGATAGCTGACGCGGCCTTCGATCTGACGGGCGATGCTGTCCGCCACGATGTGGGCGTCGACCTCGGGACGCTTCACCTCATAGATGTTTATCTGGACTTCCTTGCCGGTGACCTTCTTGAGCTCTTCCTTAAGCTTGTCGACCTCGGTGCCGCCCTTGCCGATTATGAAGCCGGGACGTGCGGCATAGATGGTGACGGTGATGAGCTTGAGGGTGCGCTCGATGACGATCCTGCT
>JAFRVZ010000042.1 GCA_017438265.1 Bacteroidales bacterium | reverse complement strand
GGCTGCGGCTGCCGCCGGGGCGGGCGCAGCGGCTGCGGCGGGGGCGGCTGCCGGAGCGGCGGCCGGAACGACCGGAGCGTTTTCCATTTCAACATTGTAAGAGGCACCGTTGACCGTGATATTGGCGATGTTGCCTTCCACGGAATTGATGGCTACGTTGTATTCGCCACCGTTGATCTTGAATTTATATTCTTTCATTTTTTAGGTATTTTCCTGAAGTTGAGATTTTTGTTGTTCCAGTCGCTGCCCTTCGGGGCGAAGGTGAGGACGAACGGTTCGGCATCGTGGATCCCGCCGCCGAGGTAGAGGTCCAGGGCGAGGGCGATGGCAGCGTAGGTCTCGTTCCCGTTCGCCTGGTCGAGGGCCATGGCGATCGCGGCCGCGACTTCCGGCGTCATGCCGGCCGCGGCGGGCGCTGCGAGCGCAGCGGCCTTGGCGGCCTTCCGCTTGCGGCGCTCCTCGCGGCGCTGCTTGTAGACGCCGGAGAAGGCCTTGCCGGAAATGTTATAGATGATGAAGAGGATGATCAGGGCGCTGAAGACGACGCTGACGGCCGTGAGGCTGAGCGTAAAGCCGTAGGGGTCGGTCTCCTTGAGGGCCTGGGCCTTGGACTTCTGGTTCGTGGCGCCGTTCATCGACATCGGGGTCGGGGCGCTGGCCTTGACATCCGTCCAGGGGGTGCGGATGTCTTCCGGATCCGTGTGGAACTTGCTGATGCTCCGGCCGGCGGGATAGTCGGCGGGAATCTCGATGCTGTCCACGACGGTCCGGCCGTCGTTGCTGACCAGGTACAGGGTCGAGCCTTTCCTGAGCTTGAAGCTCAGGTAGAAGGTGCCCTCATGGGAATTGCCGCTGGCATAGAAGACGGCGCTCTGCTGCGGGCCGATCTTGGTCCGGTTGTCTCCCTTGATGACGGAACTCTTCGTGAGGTCCGAAAGGTCATCGGTGAAGAAGCATCCGGCGATGTTCACGGTACCCATCGAGGTGTTGAAGACCTCGACCCAGTCCGTGTGGCGTCCGAAATCGTCCAGGATGGAATCCTCGTTGCCCACGAGGACTTCCGAGATGATCATGTCCGAGACGTTCTGGGCGCCCAGGGAGAATCCGGCCAGCAGCGCAAGGATGGTGCAATACAGGATTCTTTTCATCACAGGGGCAGGTTGTCGTGTTTCTTGGCCGGAACTTCCTGGCGCTTGCCGCGCAGGCTTTCGAGGGCGCGGATGACGCGGAAACGGGTGTTGCGCGGTTCGATGACGTCTTCGATGTAGCCTTTTTCGGCCGCCTGGTAAGGGTTGCAGAAGAGGCGGTTGTATTCTTCGATCTTTTCCGCTTTCGCTTCGGGGGTCTCGGAGGCGTAGAGGACATCCACGGCGCCTTCGGCACCCATCACGGCGATGCTGGCGCTCGGCCAGGCGTAGTTCACGTCGCCGCGGAGCTGCTTGCAGCTCATCACGATATGGGCGCCGCCGAAGCTCTTGCGCAGGGTTACGGTCACCTTCGGGACGGTCGCTTCGCCGTAGGCGTAGAGGAGTTTCGCGCCGTTGGTGATGATCGCGCCGTATTCCTGCTGCGTGCCGCAGAGGAAGCCCGGGACGTCGACCAGGGTCACGAGGGGAATATTGAAAGCATCGCAGAAGCGGACGAAACGGGCGCCCTTGCGGGAGGCGTTGACGTCGAGCACGCCGGCGAGGACGCCGGGCTGGTTGGCGACGACGCCGACGCTCTGGCCGTTCATACGGGCGAAACCGACGATCAGGTTCTTCGCGTAGTCGGCGTGGACTTCGAGGAACTTGCCGTCATCGACGATGCTGCGGATCACGCCGTACATGTCGTAGGACTTGTTGGCGTTGTCCGGGATAATCTCATTCAGGGAATCGTCGCAGCGGCTGACCGGGTCCGTCGTCGGAACTTCCGGCGCGGTCTCGAGGTTGTTCTGCGGGAGGTAGCTCAGGAGCTCCTTGATCCGGGCGATTCCTTCTTCTTCGGTCTCGGCCGCGAAGTGGGCGACACCGCTCTTCGTCGCGTGGACGGAGGCGCCGCCGAGTTCTTCGTGGCTCACTTCCTCGCCGGTCACCTGCTTGACGACCGCGGGGCCGGTCAGGTACATGTAGGAGGTGTTCTTGACCATCAGGGTAAAGTCCGTGAGGGCGGGGGAGTAGACTGCACCGCCGGCGCAGGGACCGAAGATGCCGCTGATCTGGGGGATGACGCCCGAGGCGAGGATGTTGCGCTCGAAAATCTCACCGTAGCCGGCGAGGGCGTCGATGCCTTCCTGGATGCGGGCGCCGCCGCTGTCGTTCAGCCCGATGAGGGGGGCGCCGCTGCGGACGGCCATATCCATGACCTTGCAGATCTTTTCGGACATCGTCTTGCTCAGGGATCCGCCGTTCACGGTGAAATCCTGGGCGAACACATAGACAATCCGTCCGTCGATCGTGCCCCTGCCGGTCACGACGCCGTCCCCGTCGGTGTGGGACGCGTCCATGCCGAAGTTGGTGCAGCGGTGGCGGACGAACATGTCGAATTCTTCGAAGCTCCCTTCATCCAGGAGCAGGGCCAGGCGTTCGCGGGCTGTGCGTTTGCCCTTATTGTGCTGGGCTTCAATCCGCTTTTCGCCTCCTCCGAGTCTGGCCGTGGCTCTGCGCTCGACCAGTGCTTGGATGTTTTCTGTTTGAATGCTCATTGATTGTTGTTATATGTATTTGAATCTCTTTCTGCACTTTTCAGCGAATCTCGTCAAAAGTACGAAAAAAAACTGTTTTTTCCAATCTCTCGTGACGAACATAAAAAGGGAAAAAAGCGACACCGCCACCCCGGGATCGGGGCGGCGGTGCCAGCGGAATCCGGTGCGGGACGTTACCCGCAGTGGAAGTATTTCTCTACCAGCTCCTTCATCAGGGCCGGGTCCTTCGTGGCGCGGTCGCAGAGCCCTTCGTCGTCGAAGGCGCGGAGGGCGGCGACGATGCCGTCGATCATCTTCGGGCGGAAGACGCCGGCCGCCTCGAACAGGGCGCGGTCCGCCTGCAGGGCCTCCGCGGACCGGACGCAGCAGGCCGGCAGGGAGCGAAGCGCCGAGAGCCGGGAAGCGCCTTCGCGCTTGTGGATGTCGACGTCGACGTAGGTCTCCTCCGCGACACGGAGCGCTTCCTCTGCGGGCATCTCCAGCCCGGCGCGGACGGCGCAGCACAGGCCCGCCATCAGCTGGTATACGTCCGCCGAGCAGTCCGGCGAGCGCATCTCGAAGGTCTGCTTCGCGGTCGTGTCCCGCGTCTGCGGCGGCTCGGCGGGGTTCGCCTTCGAGCACATGTCCGTGCCGGAGGACCAGCCCAGCGGCACGCGCACGAGGGCGGAGCGGTTGCAGTCGCCCCAGCAGATGTTCGTGGGGGCCTCCTGGTGGGGGACTAGGCGGAAATACGAGGTCGGGATCTTGTTGCCGAAGGCGGTGATGGCCGGGGCGTGGAGCATCAGGCCGGCGATGGCGCGGCGGGATTCCGTGGAGAGGCGGCCGTCGGCGCCGAGCGTCGCGTTCCGTCCGTCGCGCATCAGGCGCATATGGATGTGCAGTCCGCTGCCGGCTTTCCCGGCGGTCAGCTTCGGGCCGAAACAGACGTCGAGGCCCCACTGGTGGGCGAGGTTGCGGATGACCCATTTGGCCAGCAGGAGCTGGTCCGCGGCCGTGTCGACCGGGCGCGGCAGGAATTCGATCTCGTTCTGTTCGTAGACCTTCCCGTCCCGGGTGAAGTTGCCGACTTCGCTGTGGCCGTACTTGATCCGGCCGCCGGTCTTGGCGATGTGGTCCATGCACTCCCGCCGGAAGTCGTTCAGTTTCGCGAACGGCTCGCTCTCGTGGTAGCCGCGCTGGTCGGTCGCCGGGAAGGCGGGATCCTCGTCCGCGATGACATAGTATTCCAGTTCGCCCATCGCCTCGAACTGCAGGCCCGTGGAGGCCTCCAGGGCCTGTTCCGCGCGCTCCAGCGTCCCGTGGGGATCGCAGTCGGACTTGTTGCCGGCCTTGTCGAAGAAACTGCAGAGGAAGCAGAGCGTCGGAATCTCCGTGAAGGGATCCATGAATGCGGTCCGGTAGCGGGGAATGACGTACAGGTCGCTGCCCGCGGCTTCCACGAAGGAGGGGAAGAGGCTCGAACCGTCCACCCGCTCGCCCTCCGACAGGATCGTCTCGGCGTAGGCGAGGTCATTGATGATGAAATTCAGCGTCTTGACATGTCCGTCTTCGGCCGGGTACATGAAGTCCACCGTCCGGATGCCGTTCTCCCGGATGAAGCGGATCATATCGTCCCGCGTGAAATCCTCGGCGCGCTTGCCCAGGTAGCGGACGACAAAATTGGAATGCAATTCAATAGTTTTGTCCATAATTGTTGCAAAACTAAACGATTTAATTCTAATCTGCAAGCGGCCGGGCGATAAGCGCGCCGCTGAAACCGTCGTTCGCCCGGTAGTGGGAAGCGTACAGGGACTCGATCGTGACCGCCGGGGCCGTGAACGTGCCCGCCTGGGTCACGAAGAACGTCTCCGTAATCACGCTGTCCTCTTCCGGACAGACGTCGAGGTAGTATTCGGTCCGGTCGGCCTTTACGTTGCGGTACCCGTAGGGCCGGAAGCGGAAGATGCCCGAGAGCTGGTCCGCCGGTCGCAGCGCCGCCTCGCGGAACGCGTCCAGGCGCACGAAGCTGCGGTTCTCCTGGCTCCAGATCTCGTAGCGGACGACGATCTTGTCGCCGACGCGGACGGGCGTGCCCGGCGCAATCGGCTGCATTTCGGCCACCTGCGGATTCCGCTCCACGGTGCGGTCGCCCCAGCGCTGTTCGACGGTCACTTCCCGCCAGAAGCTGCGGTGGATGCGCATCCCGTTGCCGGCTTCGAGGATCTGCGCATAGGGCTTCGTGTAAGTCGCGCTGAGCGCCAGCACCCGCGTCGAGAGCAGTTCGTCCGATCCGTCCAGGATCGAGGTCAGCGCATCGACGAACGCCGGGTCGGCGTCCCAGTGCTGCGTCTCTTTCTGCAGCATCAGCCACAGCCGGATGCCGTCGGCGACCCCCGCTCCTTCTTCCAGGCTGGAAAGCAGGTCGCAGAGCATCGCGTGGGCGTAGGCCTCCGACTCGAGCAGTCCGCGCCACGGCAGCACGGCGTTGGGATAATACCAGCCGCCGTCGCGGTGCTCGACCGCATACTCCAGCAGCGAGACGGTATCCGCCTTCAGCGACTTGGTGATCCGCCGCATCGCGCCCATCCCGGCGCCCCAGGCCTTCGCCAGCGCGAGCCCTTCCGCGGAAGCGGAGAGCTGCTGCAGCGTGCGGAGCCTGCGCGCCTTCGCGAGGATCTGGCCCTCGAGGCCGCGCCCGTCCTTGCGGGACGGCGTCAGGTAGGCCTTCGACGCCTTCCGGAATTCCTCCCAGCGGCGCTTGCCCGTCTGGGTCTGCGGCGCGAAGCGGAACGCGACGTCCGGATACAGCGCGCGTACATACATATACTGCGCATCGGAGATCCATCCGCTCCAGGTCGGCAGCTCTTCCGTGAACTGGTTGCGGTCCAGGAACAGTACGGTTTCCTCCAGGTCCGGGACGGTGAATCCGCGGTCGCGCAGCTTGGCGAAACGCTCCAGCACGACGGCGGTGATCACCGCCGAAGAATTCATCCCCTCGAACCAGGCGAAGCCGCCGTCCGCGCCGCGGCAGGCGAGGATGCGCTCCAGCAGGTCCTCCGTATCGGCGTCCCCCGTCCCCGTGCCGAGCCGTGAGGCGAGCAGGGCGACGTAGTACGCCTCGGACAGCGACAGGACGTCGCTGCCGGACGGCGTGACCTTGCCGGGCACCGCCGCCTTGACCATGTCCAGGATGGAGATATCCGACAGGGTGGCTTCGGAGGCCGGTACGTTGACGAAGCGGCCCCGCAGCTCGCGCAGCAGCGCCTCGCGGTCCATCCCCGCCCGCAGGACGGCGGAATGGGCTTCCGTAATCGTCTGGGCGTCCGGAAGGACGGGCACCGGCAGGAATACGCCGTCGGAGAAGCCGTCCGCGACGAAGACCACCTTGAAGCCGAGCGCTCCGGCTGCGGGGACGCGGACGGAGAAGCGGGCGGCCTGCGTGCCGCCGGCCGGCACCCGGAGCGTCGTCCGCTGGACGGACAGCGGCTCGGCGTGCTCGTAGTCGGCGGAAGGATAGGTATAGAGGCAGAGCGTGCCGTCGACATCTTCCGTCGTGTTGCTCGAGACGGATGCGGCGAGCTCGTAGGTGTCTCCGACCCGCAGGAACTGCGGTTCCACGACCGCGACCTTGACGGGAACGCTGACGGTCAGTTCCCGGCGGAGGGTTCCGTTGTGCATCTGCGGATCGTGGGCGAACACCGATATATAATAGGTGGAAAGCTTGTCCGAAGTCGTGAACGAGACGTCGAGCGAGCCGTCGGCCGCCGGACGCAGGTGGGGCTGGAAGGTCAGCGCCGTGCGGAAGTCGGAGCGCAGCGAGACGCCGGCCGCCTGGACGTCGATGTCCGCGGCATCGTTCGCCGCTTCGTCCTCCGCTTCAACGGCGTCCGCCATGCTGTTGAACGCGACGGCTTCTTCCTCCACCATCATCGGTGCCTTGTCGAGCCGCATATCCTCCTGCAGCGCGGCGCCGAGCAGCGCGCCCTTGGTCCCCGCCATCCGCATTTCCCTGCGCAGCAGGTCTCCGTCTCCGAATTCACTGTAGTATCCGCCGCTGATGTAGCCGGCGCGCGCCCGCGTACTGACGTACGGCAGGGAGAAGCGGCTCAGGCGGACGGTCTCCCAGGAGAGCCGCTGGATCGCGTCGAGGCTCTTGTCCCAGGCAGCCACGAGGACTTCCGCCTCCGGGCGGGTCTGCAGCCGGAAGCTGTATTGCGTGCCCGGGAGGGTCTTGTCGGTGAAGCGGGTGATTTCCAGCGGGATG
>JAFRVZ010000008.1 GCA_017438265.1 Bacteroidales bacterium | reverse complement strand
CCTGCTGCGCGTGCCGCGCAGGGCGCCCGCGCGCCCGCGGCACGCCCTGGCGGCGTTCCCGCGTCCCGTTCCGCCCGCCCCGCCCCGGAGCGCTTCCCCTTCGACCCCAACACCGTTTCGGCCGAAGACCTGGAGCGCCTGGGCTTCAGCCCGAAGCAGGCGCAGGCGATCCTGCATTACCGCGAGGCCGGCGGGCGCTTCCGCCGGAAGGCCGACTTCGCCAAGTCGTTCGTCGTCAGCGAAGAACTGTACGCTGCGCTGGAGCCCTGGATCGAAATCCCGAAAGTGGACCTGAACCGGGCGGACTCGGCGGCGCTCGACGCCCTGCCCGGCATCGGCCCGTACTATGTCCGGAAAATCCTGGAATACCGGAAATCCCTCCGGGGATACTCTTACCCGGAGCAGCTGATGGACATCGAACGCTTCGATTCCACGCGTTTCGCCGGGCTCGCCGACCTGGTCGAGACCGGCCCGGCGGAGCCCTATCCGCTCTGGACACTCCCGGAGGACTCCCTGAAACGCCATCCCTACATCGGCAGCTACGCCGCCCACGGCGTCGTCCTCTTCCGCGACCATACGCCGCGGAGCGGATGGACCGTCGCGGCGCTGGATGCCGCCGGGATCCTGAAACCCGGGATGGGGGAGAAACTGGCCCGCTGCCGCATCGCGGCGCCTAGCGGTTCCGGGGATGATGCTCCAGCACCGCCCGTTGCCAGGTAGCGCTGTCGATGTGGGTGTAGATTTCGGTCGTGAGGATGCTCTCGTGGCCCAGCATCTCCTGCACGACGCGCAGGTCCGCGCCGTTCTCGATCAGGTGCGTCGCGAAGGAATGGCGGAAGGTATGGGGGGAGATTTCCTTCCGGATGCCGGCCGCGAGGGCCTGCCGCTTGACCATCTTGAACATCGAGATGCGGCTCAGCGGCCTTCCGAACTTGCTCAGGAAGAGGATGTCCTCGCTCGGGCCGTCGGCCGGCTCCGGCCGGACGGGCAGGTACGCCCGTACCGCGGCCGCCGCCGCTTCCCCCATCGGGACCATCCGCTCCTTGTTGCCCTTCCCGACGACGCGCACGAAGCGCTCGTCGAGGAAGACGTTCGAGATCTGCAGGTTCACGGCCTCCGACACGCGCAGCCCGCAGCCGTAGAGGACTTCGAGGATGGCCCGGTCGCGCAGCCCGGTCCACCCGTCCTCCGGCACGGACGCGATGATGCGGTCGATCTCCCCGACGGAAAGGACTTCCGGGAGGTAGCGCCCCAGCTTCGGCGCGTCGATGTGGTCGCAGGGGTTCTCTTTCCTTTCCCCCTCGAGCACGGTCCAGTCGAAAAACGAGCGCAGCGCGCTCAGCGCCCGCGCCTGCGAGCGCTTGGAAATCTGCGCCGCGCGTGCCTGGAAATAGCGTTCGATGTCATCCGGAACGACTTCCCGCGCCTTCTTTCCGGCCGCGGCGAAGAAATCCTCCAGGTCGCTGCAGTAGCCGGCCACCGTGTTGGGCGACAGGTGCCGCTCCACACGGAGATAATACCGGTAGTCCTGCAGCAGCCGGTCCATCAGAGCGTCCCGTAAAGCTTGTCGTAGGCGAGCATCTGGGCGAGGTAGTCGTCGTTGTAGACGATCTGGTAGTCAACGACTTTCCCGCCTTTCTCGACCGGGACGATGTCCGGATTGATGAAGCCGCCGTAGGGCTTGAGGCCCAGCGCCTGGTAGCGCTCCCGGACCTCGCGGTGGAGTTCCGGATCGATGTTGACGGCGTAGGTCTCGACCAGTGCCTTGCCCGCGGCGTAGTCGCCCTCGGACTTGATGCGCTGGATCTCGGCCAGCAGCTCCGCGAACAGGCCGCGCAGCGCCTCGAAATCGTTCACGACGAAATAGGTCTTCCCGTCCCGGACCTTCTTCTCGATCACGTTCCGGTCCGCTCCCTTCTCGTAGCACCACTCCGCGATCAGCTTCCGGTTCTGCATATGGGCTTCGGTGTTCGGCTTCCCGAGCTCGACGCGGTTGAACTGGACGAAGAGGCCGTTGCGGATGTAGCTGGAATATTCGGCCTTGTAGGCCTCCGCATCCGGCATGATGCCGAGCTCGACCATCTTCGGGTCGGCCGTGAAGTACAGGCCGAAGAGGTCGGCGCGGGCTTCCTCGAGCGCCGAGGCGTACTCGCCCATCGCGGTCGTCGAGACGCCCGGCAGCAGTTGCCCGGACCCGTGGCCGAGGCATTCGTGGAGGTCGGTATGGATCTCATCGACATAGGAGCCGTATTTCTTGTAGAGCGCGATCTCCGCCTCGTCCCAGGCGAACTCCGCCAGGGTGCTCTTCGGCGATTCCTGCGCGGCGTAGTCGTAGGCGTGGGTGATGTTTGCGATGGTCACGGACTTGCTGCCGTGCTCCTTGCGGATCCAGTCCGCATTCGGGAGGTTGATGCCGATGGGCGTCGAGGGGTAGCTGTCGCCCGCGAGGCAGACGGCGTTGACCACCTTCGCGCTCACGCCCTTGACCTCCTTCTTCCGGAAGCGCGGGTCGACGGGCGCATGGTCCTCGAACCACTGTGCGTTCGCGCAGAGCAGCTGCGTCCGCTCCGAGGCCTGGAAGTCCTTGATATTCACATACCCTTCCCAGGCGCCTTTCCGCCCGAGCGGGTCGTTGTAGTCTTCCACGAAGCCGTTGATGAAGTCCACGGTCCCGACCGTGTCCTTCACCCACTCGATGTTGAATTCATCCCAGAGGCGCAGGTCGCCGCTGCGGTAATACGCGACCAGTTTCCCCAGCGCGCGCCGCTGGATATCGTTCTCCGCCACTGCGGCTGCCTTCTCCAGCTCCCCGCAGATCTTCTCGATCGCAGGCCCGTACAGCCCGCCCGCCTTCCAGGCCTTCTCCACGACTTTCCCGCCTTCCTTCACGACCTTCGTGTTCAGGCCGTAGGAAACCGGCTCCGGGTCCGCCGGGTCCGCGATGGCGGCATAGTAGGCCTCCACCTCGTCGCGCGTCACCCCTTCGTAGAAGTTCACCGCCGACTGCGCGACGATGTCCCCCTCGGTCGCCGTCGAGCGCCGCTGCGGCAGCAGCGCGGGATCATAGACATACGGCAGCAGCTCCGCACATTTCCCCCCGTCGCCGACCGCCTCCATCAGCGCCGCGAAATAGGCCTGCGGGCAGTCCGGAACGAACTTGTCCTCGGCGTAGTGGTGGTGGATCCCGTTCGAGAAGTAGAGGCGCTTCGCATAGACCAGGAAATCCTGGAAATCCTTGCAGCCGCGGTCGCCCTTGTAGTTCTCCAGGATGTTCGCGACCACGTGGCGCAGCGGCAGGTTGACCGCGCAGTTCTGGTCCCAGAGGATGTCCCGCCCGTACTTGGCCGCCTCCGCAAGGTGGTAGGCGTATTCCTTCTGCTGCAGGCTCAGCTCCTCCCATCCCGGCACCCGGTAGCGCATGACCTTCAGGTCCGCGAATTCGTCCAGCAGATACTTGAAATCATCGTTTTTCTTGCCGCATCCGGCGACAATGCCCAACACAGTCATTCCTGTCAACATTTTTAATAAAACTCTCATGGCCCGTATGCTATAATTCCCACAAAAATAGTAATTTTGTGCCCAGAAAAAACCATAACCCCCTAGATAAAATGAGAAAGAAGATTGTTGCCGGAAACTGGAAGATGAACACCACCGTTCCGGAAGGAGTAGCGCTTGCTGAAGCCGTTGTTGCCAAATCCGCCGAGGTTCCCGCCGCGGTCGGCCTGATCGTGGCCGCCCCTGCGACGCACCTCTGCTGCGTGTCCGAAGTCGTTGACGGCACGCGCGTCGAACTGTCCGCCCAGAACTGCGCGGACCACGTCTCCGGCGCCTACACCGGCGAAGTTTCCGCCCCGATGCTCGTTTCCGCGGGCTGCCAGTGGACGATCCTCGGCCACTCCGAGCGCCGCCAGTACTACGGCGAGACCGATGCGAAGCTCGTCGAGAAGACGAAACTCGCCCTCGAGGCCGGCCTCGGCGTGATCCTCTGCGTCGGCGAAAACCTCGACGAGCGCGAGGCAGGCAAGCATTTCGAGGTCTGCACGGAGCAGATCAAGAACGTCCTCTTCAACTTCACCGCCGAGGACATGAAGAAGATCGTCGTCGCCTATGAGCCCGTCTGGGCCATCGGTACCGGCAAGACCGCGACCGCCGCGCAGGCCGAAGAAATCCACGCCTGCATCCGCAAGGTCCTCGCCGAAAAGTTCGGCGCCCAGGTCGCCGACGACACGACCATCCTCTACGGCGGCAGCTGCAAGCCCTCCAACGCGAAGGAGCTCTTCGCCCAGCCCGACATCGACGGCGGCCTGATCGGCGGCGCCGCCCTCAAGGCCGACGACTTCATCGCCATCGCGATGTCCTTCTAATCCGCCTATCAATACGCAGAAAGAACTGTTTTCCTGAGATCGTCAGAAAAATGCCGACTCAGAAAAACAGTTCTTTCTGCTATTATTTCCCGCGCTACAGCGTCCGGCCGGGATATTCCTGCAGGGCCCGGGCGAGGATGGCCATCGCACGCTCGAGGGCGGGGACTTCGAGGACGTAGGCGATGCGGGCGTAGTTGCGGCCGACGCCGGTCGTCAGGAAGAAGCCGGAGGCCGGCGTGATCATCACGGTCTCGCCGTCGGCGCGGAAGGTCGTGAGAAGCCACTTCGCGAAGCGCTCCGCATCGTCGACCGGGAGCTGCGCGACCGTGTAGAAGGCACCGTACGGCATCGGGGAGAAGACGCCGGGCATCTGGTTCAGCGCGGCCACGACGCAGTTGCGGCGCTGGATGTATTCCTTGCGGACCTCGTCGAAATAGCTCTGGGGCGTATCGAGGGCGCCGAGGGCGGCGTACTGGCCGAGGAGCGGCGGGCAGAGGCGCGACTGCGCGAATTTCAGCATCGCGGCCATCACGTGTTTGTTGCGGGAGACCATGCAGCCGATGCGGGTGCCGCAGAGGTTGTAGCGCTTCGAGACGGAATCGGCCAGGATCACGTTCTGCTCGCAGTCCGGGATGCTGAGCGCCGAGAAGTGGGGCTCGCTCGTGTAGCAGAACTCGCGGTAGACTTCGTCCGAGATGAGGAACAGGTCGTGCTTCTTGCAGAACGCGCCGATCTGGAGCATCTCCGTCTTCGTGAAGAGCTTGCCGGACGGGTTGCAGGGGTTGCTGATCAGGACGGCCTTCGTCCAGGGGGTCACGAGTTTCTCGAACGCGTCCATCGACGGGACCGCGAAGCTGTCACGGATGTTGGTCTGGACGACCTTCAGCGTGATGCCGTAGAGGTAGGCAAAGGTCTTGTAGTTCGTGTAGAAGGGCTCCACGACGATGATTTCGTCGCCGGGATTCGCGACAATCTGCATCGCGACGGAGAACGACTCGCTGCCGCCTTCGGTGATGAGGAGTTCGTCGGGGCTGACGTCGAGGCCAATGCTCTTGTAGTATTTCTCCGCCATTCCCCGACGCAGGTCCATCAGGCCGGCGGAATTCGTATAGGAAATGTTCTTCAACTGGTCGCAGCGGGCCCGGAGGGCGTCGAAGACGCAGTCGGGGGACTGGATGTCGGGTGCGCCGACGTTGAGGTGATAGACTTTGACTCCCTCGGCCTCCGCGGCGTCGGAAAGCGGTACAAGCTTGCGGATCGCCGAAGCCGGCATGTCCGTGGCCTTCTCTGAAATCTGTAACATGGTATCGGTTTGTCTTTATCTGTGCTTGATGATATACTCGGCAATCTGGACGGCGTTGAGGGCGGCGCCCTTGCGGATCTGGTCGCCCGAGAGCCAGAGGGTCATCCCGTTGTCGCAGCTGATGTCCTTGCGGATGCGGCCGACATAGATGTCGTCCTTCCCGCCCGTGAAGAGCGGCATCGGATAGGTCTGGCTCGCAGGGTCGTCCTGCAGGGTTACGCCCGGCGCGGCGGCGAGGGCGGCCCGGACCTCGGCGACCTCCAGCGGCCGCTCCGTCTCGAACCACACCGCCTCGGAGTGGGAGCGGAGCGCGGAGATGCGCACGCAGGTCGCGGAGCACTTCACGTCGGAGTGGAGGATCTTCCGCGTCTCGTCGAACATCTTCCGCTCCTCCTTCGTGTACCCGTCATCCAGGAACACGTCGATCTGCGGAATCACGTTGTAGGCCAGCTGGTAGGCGAATTTCTCGACCTTCGCCGGCTTGCCGGCCGACAGGTCGCAGTACTGCTGCTCCAGCTCGGCCATCGCCTGCGCGCCTGCGCCCGAGGCGGACTGGTAGCTCGCGACATGGATGCGGGTGATGTGGGAGAGGGCCTCGACGGGCTTCAGGACGACGACCATCATGATCGTCGTGCAGTTGGGGTTGGCGATGATGCGGCGCGGCGCGTCCAGGGCGTCCTCCGCGTTGCACTCCGGGACCACGAGCGGTACGTCGGGGGCCATCCGGAACGCCTTGGAATTATCGATCATCAGGGCGCCGTGGCGCGTGATTGTCTCCGCGAACTCTTCGGAAATACCGGAACCGGCGGACACGAACGCGAAATCCACGCCCTTGAAATCATCATTGTGCTGCAGCAGCCGCACTTCAACATCTTTCCCGCGGAAGGGGTAGCGGGTCCCGGCGCTGCGCGCGGAACCGAAGAGGAGCAGTTCGTCTGCGGGGAAATCCCTTTCCTCGAGGACATGCAGCAGTTCCTGCCCCACGGCGCCGCTGGCGCCTACAATCGCGACTTTCATTCTATACTCTGTATTGCAATAGGTAAAGTTCGTAATTTCTTCCCGATTTGCCAATAGTTTATACGTTGGCGATGCTCATGATGTCGGCGAAAACGCCGGCGGCGGTCACGCCGGCCCCGGCGCCGTAGCCCTGGATCAGCATCGGGTGGGCGTGGTAGCGCTCGGTGGTCAGCAGGACGATGTTGTTCGAGCCGTCCAGGCCCCAGAAGGGGCTGCGGGCGTCGACCGCGCAGAGCGAGACGCTGTAGCGGCCGTCTTCCATCCGGGCGACGAAGCGCCAGCGCTCGCCGCGCGCTTCCAGTTCCCGGCGCTGCGCCTCGAAGGCGGCGTCCAGCGACGGGAGTTTCTCCCAGAATTCCTCCATCGGGCAGTCGAAGAACTCCTGCGGGATGAAGAGGCGGGCTTCCACGTCTTCCTGGTCCACTTCGTAGCCGGCCTCGCGTGCGAGGATGACAAGCTTGCGGATCACGTCCTTGCCGGAGAGGTCGACGCGCGGGTCGGGCTCGGAGTAGCCGCCTTCCTGCGCCAGGCGCACGGCGCGGCTCAGCGGGACGTCCGCGGAGACCGTGTTGAAGATGAAATTCAGGGTGCCGCTCAGGACGGCCTCGATCTTCTCGACCTTGTCGCCGCTGCCGCGCAGGTCGCTGATGGTCCCGATCAGGGGGAGGCCGGCGCCGACGTTGGTCTCGTAGAGGAATTTCACGCCGTGGTCCAGGGCCGTGTCCTTGAGGCGGCGGTAGGTCGCGTAGGGCGCGGAGGCGGCGATCTTGTTGGCGGCCACGACGGAGATGCCGTGGCGGAAGAAATCCTCGTAGAGGGCCGCCACGTCCGCGCTGGCGGTGCAGTCGACGAAGACGGCGTTGAAGATGTTCATCGAGAGGACTTCCTCCCGCAGGCGCGCCGTGTCGAGGGGGACGCCGGCGGCGAGGCGCTCCTGCCAAGCCGCGGGGTCGATGCCGTCGCGGTCGAAGACGCCTGCCTTGCTGCGGGCGATGCCGACGATGTTGATCTTGAGGTGGCGCTCGTCCATCAGCTTGCGGCGCTGGCGGGCGATCTGGTCGAGGAGCTGGGCGCCGACAGTGCCGACGCCGCAGACGAAGAGGTTGAGCTCCTGGTATTCGGAGAGGAAGAAGCTGTCATGGATGACGTTCAGCGACTTGCGGAGGAAACGGGCGTCGACGACGAAGGAGATGTTGGTCTCCGCGGCGCACTGGGCGAGGGCGACGATGCTGATGCCGTTGCGTCCGAGGGTGCTGAAGAGCTTGCCGGCGACGCCGGTCTTGTGGCGCATGTTCTCGCCGACGACGGCGACGGTCGACAGGCCGCGCTCGAGGGCGACCGGGTGCATCGAGCCTTCGGCGATTTCCCGCGCGAAAGTCGCGCTCAGAAGCTCCAGGGCGCGGTCGGCGTCGGCGCTGCGGACGCCGAGCGAGATGCCGGTCTCGGAGGAGGACTGGCAGACGAAGAAGATGCTGATGCCGGCGGCGGCGAGGGCGGAGAAGATACGGCTGTCCACACCGATGATGTCGACCATCGAGGGGGCGGAGACAGTCAGCAGGCAGGTGTCGCCGATCGAGGCGATGCCGGCGATCGGGGCGCTGCCGTGGCGGGCTTCGCGCTGGATCAGGGTCCCGGGGGCCCCGGGGTTGAAGGTGTTGCGGATCCGAATCGGGATGTCCTTGCGGAAGACGGGGTAGAGGCTCGGCGGGTAGATGACTTTCGCGCCGAAGTTGCAGAGCTCCATCGCCTCTGCGTAGCTGAGTTCGTCGATGGGGTAGGAGGTCTGGATGATGCGGGGGTCGGCGGTCATGAAGCCGTCCACGTCGGTCCAGATCTCGAGCAGTTCGGCGTCGAGGGCCGCCGCGATGAGGCTGGCGGTGTAGTCGGAGCCGCCGCGGCCGAGGGTCGTGATGCGGCCGGACTCCGTGTCGGTCGCGATGAAGCCCGGGACGAGGGCGACCGTGCCGGGGGCGGTGTAGGCCTGGAAGGTGCCCTGGATCAGGGTGGCCGTCAGCTCGGAGTCGAGTTCCGTCCGTCCGCCGTGCTGGACCGTCTTGATGAAGCGCAGCGGGTCGAGCAGGACGGCGTCGTCCAGGACGGAGGCGAGGATGGTTGCGGAGAGGCGTTCGCCGAAGCTCGCGATTTCGTCGCGGACCCGCTCGGAAAGGTCGCGGAGCAGGAAGACGCCGCGGCAGAGGTCGCAGAGCCGGCCCAGCAGGGCTTCGATGCGGTCCTTCAGGGAGTCCTTTTCCGCTTTGTCCGCGACGAGGCAGTCGACCAGGCCGAGGTGCCGGGTCCGGAGGGCGTCGAGGCGCGCGCGGTAGTCCGGCTCGCCCGCTTCGGCGCGGGCGGCCGCCTCCAGGAGGGCGTCCGTGACGCCGCCGAGCGCGGAGACGACGACCACGACCGGCTTTTCGGCCGCGGCGACGATGGATTTGACGGAGAGGATGCTTTCGGCGGTGCCGACGGAGGTGCCTCCGAATTTCAAGACCTTCATAGCAGTTCCAACCATTACACTTAAACCTTCAAAATTACAAGAAAAAAACGAATTCTTGCTATCTTTGGATTCTTATTCAAAGACGGACTTATGCTGAAAGTATTGCTGATCGGACTGCTGCAGATCGCGTTGGGCCTGGGAAACGGCCCCACGATGGAGTGGAAGCAGTCGGTGGAGCCGGCGGACGGAGCGGACTGGACGCTCGTCCTCGAAGGAAAGATTGCCGGCGGGTTCTACGTCCACACGATGGAGAACAAGGCCATCGGCGTGACCCTGGAGATCGAGCCTGCCGCAGGGCTGCTGCTGGTGGGGGAGCCGGAGGAGGAGTTTACGCCGACTGACTACAAGGGTGAAACCGTTGCCACGGGAACGTATATCCTGCGGCAGAAATTCAATTATACGGGCTCCCGGCCGCTGACCCTGAAGGGGGAGGTCGGCTGGAGCGCCTGCGAGGGAGATGCGTGCCGCCAGCCGGAGTACCTGGAGTTCCAGTTCCCCGTCGGGGCCGGGAGCGGCGGTGCGGCGGAGGAAAGCGCCGGGGCGGAAAGCCTGTGGGCGCTGCTCCTGGAGGCGATTCTCTGGGGCTTCCTGATGCTGCTGACGCCGTGCGTGTTCCCGATGGTGCCGATGACCGTGTCCTTCTTCCTGAAGGGGTCGGGGAGTGTGGCGGCCGGGCGCTTCAAGGCGCTGATGTACGGGCTTTTCATCGTGCTGCTCTATACCGTGCCGATCAGCATCATCATCGGCCTGACCTGGGTGCTGGGCGGCAGCGCCGTGACGGCGGACATCTTCAACTGGCTGTCGACCCACTGGCTGCCGAACATCCTCTTCTTCCTGGTCTTCATGGCGTTCGCGGCGTCGTTCTTCGGCGCTTTCGAGATCGTGCTGCCGGCGCGCTGGACGAATTCTGCGGACAGGAACAGCGACCGCGCCGGCCTGGCGGGGGTCTTTTTCCTCGCGCTGACGCTGGTGCTCGTGAGCTTCAGCTGCACCGGCCCGATCGTCGGCACCGTGCTGATCAAGAGCACCCGGGGTGAATTCTGGACCCCGATGCTCGCGATGCTCGCCTTCAGCGTCGCCTTCGCTCTCCCGTTCACGCTGCTCGCGTTCTTCCCCGCGGTGCTGAAGAAGCTGCCGAAGAGCGGGGGCTGGCTGAACAGCGTGAAGGTGGTCCTGGGCTTCATCGAAATCGCCCTCGGCCTGAAATTCCTCAGCACGGCGGACCAGACCTACCACTGGCACCTCCTTGACCGGGAGGTCTACCTCGCCATCTGGATCGTCTGCTTCGCGCTGCTGGGGCTGTACCTGCTCGGCAAGATCCGCTTCAAGCACGACGAGCCGCTGGAATACCTCTCCGTCGGCCGTCTCGCGCTCGTCATCATCGACTTCGCCTTTGTCGTCTACCTGATTCCCGGCATGTGGGGCGCGCCGCTGAAGGCGCTGAGCGGCTATATGCCGCCGCTGGAGACGCAGGACTTCGTCCTGACGCGGACCCAGGCTGCGCCGGCGGCGCAGTTGCCCGCGTCCGCGGGCGTCCGTGCCCTGCCGCACGGCCTGCAGGGCTACGAGCGCCTGGAGGACGCGCTTGCCGCCGCGAAGGCGCAGGGCAAGAAGGTTTTCGTGGACTTCACGGGCTACGGCTGCGTGAACTGCCGCGAGATGGAAGCCCGGGTCTGGAGCGACCCGGAGGTGCTCCGCCTGCTCCGGGAGGACTACGTGATCGCCTCCCTGTATGTGGATGACAAGACGAAGCTTCCCGAATCCGAGTGGGTTACGACTTCGGGCGGGAAGGTCCTGAAAGATATCGGCCGCGTGAATTCCCATATCGCGGCCGAGCGCTTCGGCGTGAACTCCCAGCCGAACTATTTCCTGCTGGACGCCGACGGGAACCGCCTTGCGGGCCCGCGCGCCTACAACCTCGATATCCCGGGATTCATCGAATTCCTACAACCTTAAAACGAATTGACAAATGAGTAAAAAGACTTTGGGCATCGGGACGCGCTGCGTCCACGCCGGGTATGCCCCGGGCAAAGGCGAACCCCGCCAGATGCCGATCATCCAGAGCACGACCTTCAAGTACGAGACGAGCGAGCAGATGGGCCGCCTGTTTGACCTGGAAGACGCCGGTTACTTCTATACCCGGCTCCAGAACCCGACGAACGACCGCGTCGCGGCGCGCATCGCCGCCCTCGAAGGCGGCGTGGCCGCGATGCTGACCTCCTCCGGCCAGGCGGCGAACTTCTTCGCCTGCTTCAACATCTGCGAGGCCGGCGGCCACATCGTCAGCACCGCCAGCATCTACGGCGGCACCTTCAACCTCCTCGCCGTCTCCCTCCGCAAGCTCGGCATCGAAGTGTCTTTCGTGGACCAGGACGCCCCGGAAGCGGAGATTGAAAAGGCGTTCCGCCCCGAGACGCGCCTCGTCTTCAGCGAGACGGTCTCGAACCCCGGCGTGAAGGTCCTCGACGTCGAAAAATGGGCGGAGATCGCCCACCGCCACGGCGTTCCCCTCATCGTCGACAACACCTTCCCGACCCCGATCCTCTGCCGTCCGTTCGAATGGGGCGCCGACATCGTGACCCATTCCACGACCAAGTACATGGACGGCCATGGCACCGGCGTCGGCGGCTGCATCGTCGACAGCGGCAACTTCGACTGGAACGCCCACGCAGACAAATTCCCCGGCCTGTGCACCCCCGACCCGTCCTACCACGGCCTGACCTATACGAAGAAATTCGGCAAGCTGGCCTACATCACGAAGGCCACGGCCCAGCTGATGCGTGACTTCGGCTCCATCCAGAGCCCCCAGAACGCCTTCTACCTGAACCTCGGCCTCCAGACGCTCCACCTGCGGATGCGCCGCGTCAGCGAGAGCGCCCTGCAGGTCGCGACCTTCCTGAAGGACCATCCTTCCGTGCAGTGGGTCCACTACGCGGACCTGGAGGGCGACGCCTACCACGCCCTGCAGCAGAAATACCTCCCGGACGGCAGCTGCGGCGTGATGGCCCTCGCCGTCAAGGGCGGCCGCGCCTTCGCGGAGAAGTTCATGGACAGCCTCGGACTCGTCACGATCGAGACCCACGTCGCGGACTGCTATACCTGCCTGCTGCACCCGGCCTCCCACACCCACCGCCAGCTCAGCGACGCCCAGCTCGCCGAAGCCGGCATCGACCCGGACCTCATCCGCCTCAGCATCGGCCTGGAGGACCCGGAGGACATCATCGCCGACCTGGCCCAGGCCCTCGAAAAAGCGCAATAGATGGAATTCCATAAGTTCATATCGGAGGAGCCTTTCCATTTCGAGGCCGGCGGCACGCTCGACCGCCTCACGCTGGTCTACCACACCTCCCCCCGTCCGTACCGTCCGGGGGAGAAGGTCGTCTGGATCTGCCACGCCCTGACCGGCAATTCGAACCCGGAGGACTGGTGGCCCCAGATGGTCGGCCCCGGAAAGATTTTCGATACGGACAAGTACTACGTCGTCTGCGCCGGGATGCTCGGATCCCCGTACGGGTCCAGCAGCCCGGCCTCGACGAATCCCGCGACGGGCCGCCCGTATTTCTTCGATTTCCCGCAGGTGACCGTGCGGGACATCGTCCGGGCGAACATCCGGGTGCGCGAGCACCTCGGGATTGAAAGGATCGACCTGATGATCGGTCCTTCGATCGGCGGCTTCCAGGCCCTCGAGTGGGTGATCATGGAGCCCGACCTCATCCGGGAGGCCGTTTTCCTCGCGACCTCCGTGCGCGTGACGCCCTTCCTGACCGCCTTCAACGAGTCGCAGCGGATGGCGCTGCTCGCCGACCCGACCTTCCGTGCGGCGGAGAGCCTGGACGGCGGCAAGGCCGGCCTCGCCTGCGCCCGCTCGATCGCCCTGATTTCCTACCGCTGCAGCCGGGGCTACAACACGACGCAGTTTGAGCCGTCGCAGGACACCCTTTTCGCGGACCGCGCCGCCTCTTACCAGCGCTACCAGGGCAAGAAACTGGTCGACCGCTTCGACGCCTACTGCTACTGGTACCTGACCTATGCGCTCGACAGCATGAACATCGGCCGCGGCCGCGGCGGCGTCGAAGAGGCGCTGAAGAAAATCCGCGCCCGCTGCCTCGTCGTCGGCATCGACACCGACGTCATCTTCCCGCCGGAGCAGGCCCGCACGACCGCGGAGATCCTCTGCCACGCGGAGTACCGCGAAATCCGCTCCAATTTCGGGCACGACGGATTTCTGGTCGAGTCCGACCAGCTCTCCGCCATCCTGGCCCCTTTCCTGGAATCCCGGGAATAAGGGTTATTGCATATCAGGGACTATTTCGTGAAACTTTCCGGGAAGCGGATCCGGTTGATGACCTCGCCGCCCTTGAGGATGATGTAGGATTCCAGCGCCTTCCGGCCCTCTTCCAGGAGGATGGTGCGGCCGCCGGCCGGCAGGTGGTTGTAGACCGTGTTGCAGCCGCTGAAACGGCCGTAGGCGAGGAGCACGTCCTCCCACAGGACCGCGTAGTCGTTGTCGTGGTCGTGCCCCACGAAACAGGCGAAAATGTCCCCCCGCTGCTTGAACGCCCTGAAGAAACCGCTGTTGAAATCCGGCGGGCAGGAAGGCTCCATCCGCGTGCCGACCAGGACGGCCGATTCGGTCGTCGCGGCCGTCCGGAATTCCGGCAGGGGAATGTGGAAGAAGGCCAGGGAAGGCAGCGGCGTGCCGCCGTTGCCCGCCGTATAGCCCGCGGATACCTTCGTGTACCAGGCAATCTGGTCGATGTGGATCCAGTCGTATCCGAGCCACTTCCTGTCGGCGTCGAAGACGCTGTCGTTCGAATCGATCAGGTACAGGACCGCCGCCGGCCTTTTCCCGTCGGAAGACAGGATTTCCAGCGCATAGTCCGGGGAATCGGCGCCGCCCCGGTCCGGCATCATGCAGCCGGGGAAGGAGCGGATGAGGTCGTACATTTCGTTCTTGCTGAGGTCGAACTCCGCGTCGTGGTTGCCCCAGACGGTGCAGAACGGGACGCCGTGCTTCGAGACGCGCTCCATCACCCGCCGCAGCGCATCCCCGGCAGGCCGGGAGAAAGCCATGTCGCCCGTGATGACGACCAGGTCCGGTTTCTCCCGGCCGATGAGTTCGTCGATCAGGTCCAGCTCGGCCGCGGTTTCCGGCCGTTCGCTCCGGACGTGGATGTCCGTCAGCTGGAGAATCTTGAATGTACCGTCCGCATGGAAGCGGAGCGGCGCCTGTGCCCACGCCCCAAACGTAGCCAGCGCAAACACGGCCGATAACAGCAATTTCTTCATGGTCAGCTTTTCCAAAACAGTTTCCATCGTGTACACAAACAGGTGAGTGCCATCGTCGCCAGTGTCAGGACCACCCCCTGGAGGATTCCGAGGGCCGGATTCCCTGCGGCCAGGCGACCATACCAGTCCATCACGCCGCACGCCTGCAGCAGCGGGTAAACCACGAACCAGCAGGCGGTATAGGCGACCATCGGATTCTGGCCGGTCATCTCGAGATTCCGGCTCAGGGGCATCCTCAGCTCCGCCGCCAGCAGGCCGTACAGTGCCAGGCACGCCTGCCCGCCGGTCACCAGCAGGTACGACAGGTTGCAGTCGTCTTTCGCGATCCCCCCGTCAACCGGGTCGAACGCGATGCCCGCGAGCAGCAGTGCGAAGCCCAGCATCCCGATGCGGGACAGGGTGCTCCTGTCCCGGGGATCCGCCCACAGGAAGCCCGCTGCCAGCGCGAGCGTTATCAGGCCGTCGGCGGTGACGTGGCGCGTATACAGGCCCCAAAGCTGCACGCCGACGGCCAGCAGCGCCAGCAGCGCCCGAAGCCCGGTCCGTTCGGGGTTTCCCGGGAACGGACGCCGGAGCCAGTCGCCGACGAACGTCCCCGTCAGCACGACGATGAGGTATTGCGGGAAAGACCATCCCAGCAGTTTCATCGCCACGACGAGCAGCCACACCAGCGCGCGTATGCGCGGCTTTCCGGCCGTCAGGAGCCACACCAGCCCCGCCAGCAGCGAGGCATGTGCCAGCAGCCAGATGATAATGTCCTTGTGCCTGAAGTCCAGATCCATCCCGCCCCACCGGTGCAGGGCCAGCAGGATTAGGGCGCATCCGCCCCACCCGAGCCACGACAGCCACTTCCGGCGGCCCCGTACCAGCGCGAGGAACAGGCAGCCCCAGAGCGCGAGGTCCACGCCCGCTTCCGCCCAGCCGCCCAGGCCAAGTCCGTCGACCAGTTCCGCATGGCCGAGCACGAGGCTGAAGCCCGCCAGCACGAGCCAGCGCTTCGCCAGGCCCTGCAGGATGCTGCCCTCAGGCACCCCCCGCTCCCGTTTCCTGCCGAGCGAGAAAGGCAGCACCGCCCCCATCGTAAACAGGAAGAACGGGAAAACCATGTCCACCCAGGTAATCCCCCGCACCTCCGGGTGGAACGCATAATCCGGCGGCGGTACCTGGCAGTGGAACATCCACGCCGGGAGGTCACTGTGCCACCCGATGGCCGCGCAGAGCGTCATCGCGAAGATGGTCGCCCCGCGCAGTACATCCAGCGAGCGGAACCTTTCCCTGGCCATCAGCGTTGCTTCCTCCAGTATTGTTCAATCTCTTCCAGCGTCCGCCCCGTCGTCTCCGGAATCTTCTTCCACATGATCCACAGGTACGGCAGGCACATCACCGCGAAGAACAGGAACGTCCCCGCCGGCGTGAGCCGGCTCATGCACCAGGGCGTGAACTGCCCGATCAGGTAGGTCCCCACCCACAGGGCGAAGCCCGCCACGGACATCGCGACCCCGCGCGCCCGGTTGGGATACATCTCCGACAGGAGCACGAAGACCACGGCGCTGATGCTGATGGCCTGGCTGAAGATATAGAGGAGGAAGAAAACCAGCAGGAAGACCGGACTGAGCCCCAGTCCCGGCGCGAACGCGAAGTAAAACGCAATCAGGACCAGGCAGACGATCATGCTGCTGACCCCGTAGTAAATCAGTTTCTTGCGGCCGACGCGGTCGATGATGAAGACGGCGAGCACCGTCGTCAGCATGTTGACCAGCCCGACCAGCACGGTCGAGAAGGAGGAATCCCGGCTCGCCAGTCCGGCGTCCGCGAAGATGTCGGGCCCGTAGTAGAGCACGGCGTTGACGCCCATGAACTGGCCCAGGATCGCGATGGCCGAGCCGTAGAGCACGGCTTTCCGGATGCCGGGTTCGCGGAGGACCTTCCACTCGCTCCGGACCTCGCCTTCGATCGAGGCCCGGGTCGCGGAGAATTCCTCCAGGGCGCCTTCATCGGTCTTCCGGAGACGCCGGAAGACCCGGTGCGCCTCCGCGTCCCGGCCCCGGACCAGCAGCCAGCGCGGGCTTTCCGGGATGAAGAAGACGACGACGAGGAACAGGACCGTGACGACGCTCTCGCTGCCCAGCATCCCCCGCCACATCTGCGCGGAGAAGACCTTCTGCAGGAAAGGGGAGCCGAAGTGCGCGTCGCCGCTCCGCGACAGGATGACGAAGTTCACGAGGTACGCCAGCAGCAGGCCGAGCGTCACGGCCAGCTGGTAGAGCGAGACCATCGTGCCGCGGATCCGCGCGGGCGAAATCTCGGAAATGTACATCGGGGAGACGATGCTCACGATGCCGATGCCGATGCCGCCGACGATGCGGTACAGGACCAGGTCCGGAAAGCCCCGGCAGACGCAGCAGCCGATGGCGGAGACGGTGAAGAGCACCGCGGCGAGCAGCAGGGTCCGCTTCCGCCCCAGGCGGTCGCTCAGCACGCCCGCGACGGCGACGCCGGCGATCGAGCCCACCAGGGCGCAGCCCACATACCAGCCCTTGCTCATCTCGCTGAGCGCGAACTGGCTGCTGACAGCGGCCGTGGTCCCGGAGATCACGGCCGTGTCATAGCCGAACAGGATGCCGCCCAGTGCCGCGACGAGGCTCAGGAAGACGACATACCCGAGATTCGAAGTACTGTCCTTCATCGTCTAGATGCCGAAATATTCCCGGTAGCGGTCGTACAGGTGGCCTGCCTGGAGGTAGGCCGACTGCGGACTCATGAAGTGGGAGAACTCGAAGGTGATGGCCTTGTCGTAGCCGCAGCGGGCCGCGGCCTCGAGCTTCATCCGGAGTTTGTCGAACTTGATCGGGAGGAACTTGATCGGCATGTCCCGGTCGAAGCTTTCGGCATTGGTCCAGCACTGCATCCCGTAGCGGTCCGCGAGCTTCTTGTTGACCGAGAAGAAGGCGTCAAGCTCGTCGTAGTCGATGTGCCCGTCCTGGAAGGCGCAGGCGTCGACCACGTCGTGGATGCCGTCGAAAATCTCGTTCCACTCCTCCTCATGCTGCTGGACGGAGACGGCGTTCGCCTTGGAGAGGGAGCCGCTCGCGGCGCTGACGGCCTTCTTGCCGTCGATCCAGGGGGAGATGAAGGTCGGGAGGTTGCCGGAGATGTCCTTGCACATCTTGCCCATCGTGTGGAAGGTCTCGATGCAGTTCTTGGTCTTGCGGCTGATTTCCGTGCTGATGTACCAGCCCTGGAAACTCTTGTGGTGGCCGTAGGCGTTCCAGACTTCCTCGATCACGTATTTGTTCGATTCGAGTTCGAAGGCCATGTCGCCCGTGTCCCAGTACTTGCCGCTGTCGTACAGGCCGAAGTAGAACTTCATCCCGTGCTTGTCGGCGAGGCTGAGGAACAGCTCGACCAGGTCCAGGGAAGGCATGTAGCAGCCCTTGCCGAGGAGGTATTTGCTCGGCCAGGTGATGAACTTGCGGTAGCCGCTGCGGATCATGATGACCGTGTCGATGCCGATGGCCTTCATGTGGGCGAAATCGGCGTCCCACTCCTTCGCGCCCCAGTTCTGGTGGGGGATGTCGTGGGAAATCTCGTCGAGGAACGTGCCCGTGATCCTGAGGCCCTGCGCCTTCGGGACAATCAGCTCCGCGCCGCTGACAGCGCCCAGCGCCTTGTCGTCCACGGCCTTGCAGGCTCCCGTAACGGGGGCCGCAAGCGCCACGGCCGTGGCGCCTGCAGCCGTCTTCAAAAAGGACCTTCTGTCAGTCATACGGACGCTATTTTACCGGATAATCGACGCGGTACAGGATGTTCGCGAGGGCATCCACGACATAGACTTCGAGGGTGTCTCCGTTCGGGACCATCATGATGTCCGAGGAGGCGTTCTCGCCGTCGTTCACGCCAAGGTATTCGGTGTTGAGGTGGGCGTAGTCATAATAGAAATAGCCGATGAATTCCGGCTCGTCCGGATCGGTGACGTCCGCGACGATGAAGTTCGGGCAGTCGCCCCAGGAGAAGAACTGGCCGAATTCGATGGCGACCAGCTTCATGCCCTTCCACTCGATGAAGTCCATCGCGTTGAGGTTGGTGTTGGAATCGGAGAGGTTGTAGAGGATCTGTTTCGCCGTACCGTCCTTGGCGACATGCCACAGGCCGTAGATGCCGTCGTAGGCGGTATAGTAGAAACCGGCCTCGGAATTCGTGCCGGCCGGAACGACGACGCCGTTGCGGGCGGCGTTCCAGACGATTCCGCTCCAGTTATCCCAATCGGCCTCCGTCGGCAGTGCGACCCAGTTGACCTCCGAGGCGACGCCGTCCTTGATGTCCCAGTAAACGCAGTAGACATACAGGTCCGTGAAGGCGCAGACGACGGCCTCCTTGGAAATGTCACCCGTGACGCGCAGATTCGCGAGCATGTTGCTGTAGATGTCCGCGTGCGTGTAGGAAATCAACAGCTGGGCGTCCAGGTTTTCGGACAGTTCCGCTGCGTAAACCCGGAACTCACTTTCAAAGGGGGCGTTGGCGGCAATCAGGATGTTTCCGCCGTCATCGACGGTCATCGACTCGGGAACGACGCCTTCCGGAAGGCCGAGCTTGCCGATATAGGCGCCGCTGTCGGCATCCAGGACATGGACGTCCGTACCGTCGGAGAGGAGCAGTTTGCCGTTGGCATAGCCGAGGCGGTGGAGGCCGCCGACCGTGGCGACGTCACCGAAGGAGGTCAGCGGAACCTCGTACATGACCGTGGAAAGGCCGTCCTGGTAGGCGACGACGTAGACGGTCAGGTCGCGTTCGGTATCGTCCTCGCCGTCCCAGTCGGTATCGACCCATTCCTTGATTTCCGGCGTGGTAAGCTTGAGGAAGAAGTGGCGGATGTCGCTGTCATTGTTGGCATCCAGCGTAACCGTGTAGTTGTCGCCGTCCTGGACCATCGTGGCATAATCCCACTGGTATTCGTCGAAATGGACTTCGTATGCGACATTGGCATTGACGCTGAAGGAGAGTTCGCCGCCCGGCTGTCCGATGACGAAGTAACCTTCCTCAGGAATGCCGTTGACTTCGAAGTACGGCACGAACTCGGCCTGCTGGATGGTGACTTCGGCGTTGACGCCTTCGCCCTTGATGGCGATGCTGCCGGTACGGGCCGCGCCCTTGTTCTGCTCGACATGGACCACGGCGGTGTAGTCGGTCATGCCCTTGGTCTTGACGACGGTGATCCAGCTGACGGACGGGGTCAGGGTGTAGTCGACATTCGCCTGGAGGGCGATGTTGACATCCTGGGCGTCGCAGCCGACGAGGATGGCTTCACCCGGGGCGACGATGGCGTTCTTCTGGAGCTGGGTGATCTTGACGGTCGCGGTCTTGGTCTGCTCCGTTCCCGCGGCGCTGATGGTTACGCTGACTTCGCGGGGATCGGGATCGTCATTCTTCAGGACGGCGACTTTGATCTTGCCGTTGCCGGCCTCGCCGGAGGTGGCGGAAAGGGTCGCCCAGTTGCCGCCGTTGATGGAGGCGGTCCATGCGACGTTGGTGGTGAATTCAATCGTGACGGTTCCGCTGTCGGCGGAGACTGTCTGGTCGGGCGTCGTTACGGTCAGTTCCGGAACGATGGCCTTCTGGCAGGCGATGGCCAGGAGCGCGATGCCCAAAAATGCGACAAACTTTTTCATACGCAAGAAAAGATATTAGTTAAAGTGTATTTAAATAATTGTCAAATCCCTGCTTGAAGGCATCCCAGTAATCGTACATGCGGATGTGGCAGAGGTCGAAGCAGAAGTAGCCGTCGGCGGCGTTGATGCAGGCGTCGACGGTCGAGGGGATGATGTTCCCGGCACCGCCGTTCTCGAAGCCGGGAGAATTGCCGACGTCCGGGCCGCCGGCGAAGACCGTGTCTCCGCAGAGGAGTTCCCGGCCGCGTTTCGCGAAGCCCTGCATCGTCCATTCCGTCGTGCCGTACACGGCGGTCGTGCCTGCGTAGCAGCCGAGCATCATGAAGTCGCAGTGGTCCGCGAAGCCGTAATCCTTGTAGTCGGAGGAGGCCCAAGGGTAGTATTTCGACGTGTCGTACCTGGGGCTCGCCCAGTTGACGCCGGAGTCATAGTAGGTGGAGTACCAGGCGCCGACATAGACGCCGAAACGGATGTCTCCGCCCACGGAATGGACCTTGTCCGCGGCGGCCGCGACAAAGTCGTGGATGGTCTTGGCCCGGAAGGCCAGCCATCGCTTCTGGAGGGAAGTCAGGTCGGACGGGAGTTCGGTCGTCCCCGGGGCAAAGATGTCGGAAGGCCAGTTCGTCACCGCGGCGCCCTGCCAGGCTTCGAACTTGGCCCGGGCACTGTCGGAGAAATCGCTCCGCAGGCCGAAGTCGTCGAAGCGGCAGCGGTCCAGGATGATGCCGTCCAGGTCATAGGCGGCAAGCTCCCCGAGGAGCGCCAGGACGTAGGCCTGCACCTCGTCGTTGGTCGGCGAGAGGAAGACGGCCCCGCCGGTCGTGAGGTCCAGGTTGCTTTTCAGCCCGCCCGCATCGTTGTCGACGCTGGCCCAGGATACCGGGATGTCGCCCCGGTAGAGGGGGCCTTCGTTCTCCAGCCCGTAAACCCCGTGGTAGCCTCCCACGAAGGTGTTGATCGCGGCGTTCACGCGCAGGCCGAGTTTCCGTCCCGCATCGATGAAAGCCTGCAGGTAGTCGAAGTCCGCCGTGCGCTCGATGTAGCCGTAGGTGCCGTTGTGCCAGGTCGCGAGGCGCTTTGCCTCCGGAGCGACCTTGGACTTCCAGAGGACGGTCGCCTCGGTCGGGCGGACATCCACGATGATGTCCGTGAAACCGGTCTCCTTGATCTTTTTCAGGTCGGAGGCGATGCGGCCGGGGTCATTCGCAAAATAGGGGAAGTTCGCCGCGGCGTCGATCCAGACGTAGCGGGGCTTGCCCACGATGGTGACGGGCGGGTTCCCGGGGTCGGGGGCCGCCTTCGCCGGGGCGAGCATGACGGCGCTGCCGACGGCGCGCTGTTTCCCGTCGGACGGCGCGATGGTTTCGCGCCCGTTCACGAGCATGCAGCTCGAGCCGCCGCCGTCGAGGTTCAGCGCCTCCGTGCAGCCCAGGTCCTTCAGGATCTGCGCCACCGCTGCGGTCGTGAATCCGCTGACGCCGGGGGTCATGTTCCTGCCCTCGCAGACGAAGAGCACCGTCTTCCCGTCGGCGGTCCTGCCGATGGCGGTGCGGGGGTTGTCGATGGCATAACCGACATCCGTCGTGGCGCTGAACAGCTCTTCGGCGCCGGTGTCGCGGATCTCACCGCCCTTCAGGAGGACCGGCCCTCCGCCGATGGCGCGCTGCGCCTCGAAGGCTGCGGCGGTCTCCGGGAAGCTGGCCGAAGGGACGGCCAGCGGGGCGGCATCCCAGGCGTTTGCGGCCGGAGCCTGATAGACATAGTGCCTGTCCGGACCCGCATAGTAGGTCCAGGCGGCTTCGTAGCGGCCGTCCGCGTGGCCCAGGAAGGCGCCGCGGGTCGGATAGTAGATACTGACCCAGTCCTGCGACGCGTAGTTGATATTCGGGGAAAGGAGCCGTCCGTCGTTGACGGCGAGGCTCGCCGCATAGTTCTTTCCGCTGTCGGTATAAAAGTAACCGCCGTTCACGACGACCGCCGGGGCACGGTCCTCGTAGACCTGTGCGGGCGTCTTGAGCGGGTCCGTGCTGCCTTTCAGCTCCGGATCCTCCAGCCCCCAGACCTCGAAGTCGCCGCTTGTGACGGCGATGAAGGCGACCGCCTTCTTCCCCTGCAGTTCGGCGGGGGACTTGTAGACCTGGATTCCGTCCGGAAGGGAACCGAAGGTGCTTGTGACATTGGACCAGCCGAGGGCGACGATGCCCGCGTTCGGGTCGTCGGCCGGCGGCGCCGGCGGCGTCGGCGGGTCGACCGGCGTCACGGGCGGTTCCGGGTCGGTCCAGGGCCATTCCGGAATCTCGCCGGAAGGCGTTTGGCATCCTCCCGCGAGCAGGCAGCAGGACACCAGGGATGCCAGGAGGAACATGCGCTTCATCGCTTTAACGTTTGATGCAGTCGGCCACATAGCCGCCCACGACCTGGGAGTTGTGGTCATAGTAATAGACGTAAACCTTGAATCCGTCGGCGGACGGGGCGATCGTCACGTCGCCCGCTGCCACCGCATAGGATCCCTGCTGGTACCAGCCGATGGTTTCGTTGGCGAACAGCAGGCCCGGCGAGGACGGCGTGTCGACGTCGTAGAGGTAGAGCTTCGGACCGATGCCCCAGGCGGGGAAGTGGCTGACGACGAACATGGCCAGGTAGTTGACCTTGTTGAAAGTCTTGGTATCGAGGCAGTTCGCGTTGTTGCCCCAGGCCAGGTCGCCGCCGTAGGACCCAAGTGGGGTGTCGGCGAGCGAAGGGCTGATCCAGTGGAGGCAGTCGATTTCCTGGGTCCCGCCCTCGTAGTAGTTGAGGAACCAGCCGTCCTTCGCGGGGTCGGCCGAGGCCGGAACGACGGTCGCGACGTTGACCGGGGCGCTGCCCCAGGCCAGGCCGGTCGGGGCGAAGTCGGTCACTTCCAGCGAGGCGACCTCGCCGTCCCGGACGGTCAGCGTCACGATTTGGGAAGCGCTCGTGATGCCGTCGATGCCTTCGACGGTGTAGATGATGACGGCGTCATGGTCGATGTCGCCCATCACCTTCATCTTGTGGCCGATCGGGCAGTCGACCGGATTCTCGAAGCTGTACAGCAGTGTCGGCTCTTCCTTGACCGAGGAGGTCCTGTAGAGGTTCACGACTTCGCGCTCGTCGCCGCCCCGCGCGACGTTGGTGATCAGCAGGTGCTCCGCCGCGTCGTTGGCGATGGAGCCCGGAACGGCGCTGCCGAGGACGAGGGTGCCGGTCTTGGTGCCGTCAAGGCCGTTGACGGTGATGGGGGTCGAGCTGTCACCGGGACAGATGACGAGCTGCCCGCCGATGGCCGCGATCGAGACCGGGCAGGCGGCCGTGAAGTCCGGCAGGCCGAGGCGGCTGACCGGATCGAAGTTGAAGAGCTTTTCGACGCTGGCGGGATTGATGCCGGAGTCGATCTTCTCCGGATCGCCGACCATGACGGTATATTCCGCCTCCGTCCCGTCGTGGGCCGTCACCGTGTAGGTGAAGGGCTGCGAGTAGTCGCGCGGAATCGCCGGGTTCGGGAAGATGGCCGCGTGGGGGGACAGCTGGACCCGGGCGGTGGCCGCGGAGACATCCTCCTTGGTCGGCAGGATGACGGTCCGGGCCGCCTGGTCGATCACGCCCGCGACCGCCGGCGCGTCCAGCACGAAGGACATCAGCACGCATTCGGCGGACTTGACGCGCTCGCCGGTGATGCAGATCTCCCGGCTGTTGCCGTGGGGGTCGGTATAGGTGAACCAGTTCTCCTCCGTGAGGTCCAGCAGGGTCAGCGGCGGGGAAAGGGTGTAGTTCGGCTGCAGTTCCGCCTGGACGCGGACCCGGGTCATGTAGACCAGCGTCTCGTCCTCCGAAGTCGGCGGGAAAAAGTAGGGGATGGGAATCACGAAACGGTCCTGCGTGTCGTCCGTAACGGTGAGCTTCGCCATTTCCTGGTCCGTGTACGGGCCGAAGGAGAAGATGGCCGTGAGGCTCGTCAGGCCCTGCCGGTCCGCCGTCGTCTCGATGAATTCGGGCTTGTGGCAGGCGCTGAAAAGGGCGAGCGCCGCAAGGAAGGTGAGTATGTATCTTGTTTTCATACGCTTATTTCCATTCAGGGTACTGGTCCACGAGGTTGTTGCTGTTCAGTTCGCCTGCGGGCATCGGGAAACGGTACATCTTCTCGGGGAAGGTGCGGTCCCGGTCGTCCACGGAGACGTACTGGTAGGTGAAGGTGTCGCCGCTGCGGGTGATCTTCAGGCCGTGCTGCTGATAGCCCGCCAGGCCGTCCGGCCAGGCGTTCGCGGCCGTCTTCCAGCGGCGCAGGTCCCAGTAGCGGAGGCCTTCGTAGGCGAGCTCGACCTTGCGCTCCTGGCGGATCGCCTCCCAGAGGGCCGTGCCGGAGCAGTCGGTGTAGGGAAGGCCGGCGCGGGCGCGGATCTGCCGCACGAGCGCGTTGGCGCCCGTCTCGTCGTTCTCCCGGTAGCAGGCTTCCGCCTTGTTCAGCAGGACTTCCGCATAGCGCAGGAAGGTGAAGGGCTGGCTGCTGCCGGAGGTGTTGACGTCGTAGTTTTCGTCCACGAGCTTGCGGAGGTAGTAGCCGGTCACGGTCCGGCCCTTCGGCTCTTTTTCGGTCCGCCACTCGGCCCAGCCGTCGGTGCCGCCCACATAGGGCTCGATGCGGCGGCCCTTCCAGGGAGCGCCGTTGTAGAGGATGGTCGCGTGGAAACGCGGCTCCAGGAGCGCGTACGGGGGCGTCGCGGTCGTCCCGTCCTCCGCGTGCCAGGGACTCCAGTCCGGGAAACCGCCGGTGGCGAGCTCATAGCTCTCGACCATCTCCTGGGTCGGGACGCCGTAGCCGCCGCCGGTCGCGGAATTGACGGTATAGTCTCCGCCGGGGGTGTAGTAGAAGTTGAAGCTGTGGGTGATGCCGTTCGCCAGGTCGAAGCTGTACTGCAGGATGGCCTCCCGGTTGCCCTGGGCGAGGGTTTTCGTGAAGGCGTCCGCGTAGTTGTCCTCGAGCGCGTAGCCGAGCGCCGCAAGCCGGTCCGCCGCGGCGATGACATCGCCGTAGCGCTCCGCGTACAGCATCGCGCGGGTCGTCAGCGCCAGCGCCATCCCCCGGTCGATGCGTCCGCGGGCGGCGGGAGCTTCCGGCAGCGCATCCGCGGCGAAGCGCAGGTCCTCCGCCACCAGCGCCCAGGCTTCCGCCTCGCGGCTGACGGCCTTGTCCTTCGTGATTTCGCCGAGGTCCTCCCGGTAGAGGATGACGTCCTTGTAGCGTTTGGTCAGCTCGAAATACATATAGGCGCGCAGGAAGCGGAGCTCGCCTTCGAGCCGGGCGTGCTCGGCCTCCTCCATCGTGCCGTAGGCCTTCAGGTAGCTGAGGTCGGCGTTGATGCGGCGGATCGCCGTATAGAGCGTGCCCCAGTAGCCGAGGTAGGCGTCGACATAGGTGTCCGTCAGGACGCTGCCGCCGTAGGCCATCTCGGAGGGGAGGTAGCAGAGGGCGTTGTAGTTGTAGGAAGTGTATTTCAGCTCGTCGGTCAGGGCCTCCGTGAGTCCCAGGGAGGTCGGCGCGGCGTTCACGTCCCAGATGTAGGTGTAGAGGTAGTTGATGGCGTATTCCGCCGACCGGGTTTCGGCCCAAATGGTCTTCTCCGACACGCGGTCGCTCGGGGTCATGTCCAGGTAGGGGGTGCAGGCGGTCGGGAAGAGCGCCGCAGCCAGGACGAGGGTAAGGGTAAGATTCTTTTTCATCGTGCCGTCCTCCTTAGAATGTCAGGGTGATACCGCCCATGAAGAGCCGTTGCTGGGGATAGTAGCCGTTGTTCACGCCCGGGGATTCCGGGTCGATGCCTTTCGGCAGGCCGTCCAGGGTAAAGATGTTCTGGCCCTCCGCAAAGATGCGCAGGGACTCGACGCCGAAGCGTTCCGTCAGTTTCGCGGGAATCGTGTAGCCGAGCTGGGCCGTCTTGAGGCGGACGTACTTGCCGTCGCGGATCCAGAAGGTCGAGCTGAGACCGTTGTTGCCGCCGTGGTTGGTGTTGCCCAGGGTGATGCGCGGGAAGGTCGGATGCTCCGTGTTGTAGGCGCTGTAGGCGTTCTCGACGAGGAAGAGCGGGGAATTGCCGCCCTCCTTGAAGGTCTGGGTCCAGATCGTGTTGTCGTCGTTGCCGTTGAAGTAGGTGCCGGTCAGCGAGACGTCGAAGAGGGCGCCGCCGGTGAACTGGGCGTTCAGGTCGAAGCCGTTCCAGGCGAAGTTCAGGTTGAGGCCGAAGGTCAGCTGCGGCCGGTTCGAGCGGCCGAAGTAGCCCTTGTCGTCCTCGTCGATCTTGCCGTCGCCGTTCAGGTCCACGTAGCGGATGTCGCCGAGGTTCGGGCGGGTCCCGTACCAGGCGGAGTTGTCGATCTCGTCCTCGGTCATGTACAGGCCGTCCGCCTGCCAGCAGAGGATGCTGCCGTAGGTCGTGCCGACGACCTTGCGGTAATCCACGATGTTCGGGTCGTCCTGGTAGACGAGCCAGCGGGTGTGGGAGCGGGTCGCGCTCGCAGTCACGCCGTACCAGAAGGTCTTGCCGGCGAGCGAGCCGCTGCCGCGGTGGCTGACCTGGACGTCGATGCCCTTCGCGTCGATGGCGTTCTTGTTGACCCAGGTCGGGTAGTAGCCGCCCATCGAAGCCGGGAAGCCGGTCGACTGGTAGGTCAGCATGTCATAGGTGTAATTGTAGAAGGCGTCGACCTCGAAGTCCAGCGCACCGTTCCAAAGGGAGGCGTCGAAGCCGGCGTTCCAGCTCAGGGTCTTCTCCCAGGTCAGGTCCGTGTTGGCGATGCCGCTGGTATAGTAGGCCGGGACCACGGTCTTCTCCGCCCCCGGGGGCGCGAGGACCACGTTCTGGGCCTGGGAATAGGTGTTGAGGAACATGTACGGGCTGACGGAGTCGTTGCCGAGCAGGCCGACCGAGGCGCGCAGCTTGAGGTCCGTGAGGAAGTCGTAGCCGGCGAAGATGTCCTCCTTGGAGAGTCTCCATCCCAGGGAAGCGGACGGGAAGAATCCCCAGCGGGTCTTCGTCATCCCCGCGAACTTGTAGGAGCCGTCGTAGCGGCCGGTGAATTCGGCGAGGTACTTCTGGTCGTAGTCGTATTTGAGGCGGAAGACGTAGCCGGCGCTGCGGGCCGCGTCGCTCCATCCGCCGATCGGATTGTTGGTCGGGACGCCGTTGCTCAGCTCGGGCAGGGCGCTGAAGGGCAGCTTCTTGGCATAGGCGGAAAGGCCGTTGCCGCTGTAGGCGCGCAGCTCTGCGAGCGCCATCGCCTCGACCGTGTGCTTCCCGAAGGTGCCGGCGTAGTTGATCCCCGCCTGCCCCACGAGCTGCAGGGAATAGGAGGCGCCTTCGCCGAGGTTGTTCACGTTGTCGGAGATGTGGGGGTTGTCCGTGCGGGTCCGCCAGGCCCATCCGTTCCCGGCCTTGTAGCGCTGGGCCATCGTGTAGGGAAGGCTCAGGTTCTTGTCATAGGAGGTCCCGAAGTCGAACGAGCCGGAAGCCTTCAGCGAAAGGCCCTGGATCCGGGGGATGTCGTAGCGCAGCGACGTGTTGGCGGAGAAGGAGGCGCTGCGGGCGTGCTTGTAGCCGGATTCGTAAATGGCGGCCAGCGGGCTGCAGAGGAAGGACTGGTTGTTCTGGACCGAGCCGGTGTAGTGGCCGTCCCAGGTTTCCGGGAGGTACGGGTGCATCTAGATGGTCTGCCGGGCGACGGAGAACCAGCCGGCCTCGTAGCCGAGTTCCGAATCGGAGCCGCCGGATGCGTAGGCGGGGGTGCTCCGGAGCGCATAGACGCCGGAAACGCCGAGGGTGAAGTAGAAGTTCTCCGCAATCTTCGCGTCGATGTTCGAGCGGAGGTTGTAACGGGTGTAGTCGAAGTTGTCGATGTTGCCGTCCTGGCCGAGGTAGCCGAAGGAGGCGAAATACTTCGCCCGCTCCCCGCCGCCCTGGACGGTCACGTTGTGCTTGCGGGTATAGCCGGTCCCGAAGACACGCTTCACGTAGTCGATGTTGTCCCAGCCGTCGGCGGGGTCGCCGTTCTCCATCGCGGCGATGTCCGCCTGCGTGAAATACGGGACGTAGGCGTCCGGCCCGGAGATCTCCCCGTTCGCGATCCTGTCCATCATCTGCGCCACATTGTAGTAGTAGGCGAACTGCGGACCGTTCATGAACTGCGGGAAATTGGCGTTCATCGAAGCGCCGAGGGAGGCGTTGTAGGTGATTTTCGCCGCGCCGGTGCCGCCGCGCCGGGTCGTGATGATCAGCACGCCGCCCGCGGCCTGGAGGCCGTAGACTGCGGCCGAGGCGCCGTCCTTCAGCACGGAGATGCTCTCGATGTCGGCGGGGTCGATGTCATTGATGCTGGACACGGGGAAGCCGTCCACGATGTAGCTGACGCCGTAGACGGAGCCGCGGATGCGGAGGCTGGCCTGGTCCAGGCCCGGCTCGCCGGATTCCTGGACGGAGGAGATGCCGGGCAGCCGGCCGGCGAGCACCTGCGAGACGTTCGTCGCAGGGGCCTTGAGGAGGTCTTCGCCCTTGATGGCGGAGACCGCGGACGTCAGCGACGATTTCTTCGCCGTGCCGTAGCCGACCACGACCACGTCTTCGAGGAAGAACGCGTCTTCTTCCATCCGGACATTGAGCTCCAGCTCCCCGTTGAAGGCCCGGGTCGCGGTCTTCATCCCCAGGCAGGAGAATTCCAGCAGGCAGGGGACGGGGACGCTGAGCAGATACTTTCCGTCCGTGCCGGTGATGGTTCCGTTCGTGGTGCCGGAGACCAGGACCGTAACGCCGGCCAGCGGTGCGCCGGAGGGGTCGGTGACGGTGCCGTGCACGTTCCGCTGGGCCATCGCCGGCAGGCATCCGAGCAGGACCGCGGCGAGGATTCCCAGGAATTTTCTGATTATGGCTGATTGTTTCATAGGCGGTTGAGGATTTCTTCGCAGAGGCCGTGGGCGATCACGAGCATCCGCGGGATGTGGAAGGGGCCCTTGAAGAGGTTGCCTTTCGCGGGCTGGGCGACGGTGCCGTCGCGGTGGAGATAGCCGAACCATTCGCCGTAGTCCGGGTCTTTCAGGTGGGCGAGGGCCCAGTCGTGGGCCTTGCGGTGGATTTCCAGGTACTTTTCGTCCCCGGTCATCCGGTAGCAGTAGAGGGAAGCGATGACGGTCTCGCACTGCGGCCACCAGAACTTCATGTCCTGGGAGTAGTCCTGGTTGGGAAAGCCCTTGCAGTCGCGGAAGTTGATCACGCCGCCGTACTCCGGATCCCAGCCCCAGGCGTACTGCCAGTCGAAGATCTCGAGGCCGAGTTCCCGCAGGTGGGGATCCGCATAGCGTTCCGAGGCCTGCAGGAGGAACCAGGCGGTCTCGATGCCGTGGCCCGGGTTGATCGTGCGGCCTTCGCAGGTGTCGATGAGCGAGCCGTCGGGGTTCACGGACTCGAGGATGCACCGGAACTCCGGATGCATCAGGTACGTTTCGATGTCATGGACCGATTCGCGGACCTGCGTGTCCAGGACCGGATCGTCGCAGACCTGCCGGAGGACCAGGGCGACGTTGACCAGGATCATCGTGATGGAATGGCTCCTGCCCGGGAGGAAGGATTTCGGCGGCAGGGTGCCGGAAGCGAGCAGTTCCCGGATGTGGCGGAACAGGGCGAGGGCCTTGTCGGCGTAGCTGCGGTCCCCGCTGGCTTTCGCATACTCGGCCATCGCGATGGCGGCGAAGCAGTCGGAGAAGACGTAGCGGCGCTTGCGGACCGGCTTCCCGTCCTCCGTGACGGAGAAGAACAGCTGGCCGTCCGCGTCGATGCAGTGGGCCTCGATGAAGTCCAGGCAGGATCTGGAGGCGGCGAGCCAGTCCGGGTCCCTTTCAATATGGTTGTAGGCGAAGGCGCAGACATAGCCGAAACGCCCCTGGAACCAGACGGATTTCGTCCGGTCCATCAGCGTCCCGTCCCGGTCCAGGCAGGTATAGACGCCGCCGTGGACCCGGTCCAGACCGTGCTTCAGCCAGAAAGGCATAATGTTATCCAGCAGTTCCTTCCGGTAGAACGCGGAACACTGCCGAAGGTAGTCGGATTGCGAAGCAGTCATAGGTGTAACAGATTCTTATGAAAGTTACACCAATTCTTTGAAATTTCGTAGGAAACGCCTGAAAAAAAGAGAAAATCCGACTTTAATACTCATCCCAGGCCTTGATGGCAAGATCTTCCGGACGCAGGGTGCAGAAGGCGCGGATGAAAGCGGAGGCGAGCCGCGCGTTCGTGACCAGCGGCACGTTGAAATCGACGGCGGCGCGGCGGATCCGGTAGCCGTTCGTCAGCTCGCGGCGGGTGAAGTTCTTCGGGACGTTGACGACGAGGTCCACGGTGTGGCTGCGGATCAGCCCGACCGCATCGCCATCCGTTTCCGCTTCGCCCGGCCAGGGGGCGACGGCCGCCGGTATCCCGTTCTCTTCCAGGTATTTCTGTGATCCCGGGGTCGCATAGAGCGTATACCCGCTGTCCACGAGCATCCGGCAGTAGGGCAGGAGCTTCGCTTTCTGCATCGGGTCGCCGGAGGAAATCAGCACGGCGCGGGCGGGGATGCTGAGGCCGACGGAGAGCAGCGCCTTCAGCAGGGCTTCGTCGAAGTTGTCGCCGAGGCAGCCGACCTCGCCCGTGGACGCCATGTCCACGCCGGTGACGGGGTCCGCCTGTCCGAGGCGGGCGAAGGAGAACTGCGAGGCCTTGACGCCGACGTACTCAAGTGCGAAGGCATTCTTCAGGCAGGGCTCCGGCCGCAGGCCGAGCATCGCCCGGGTCGCCAGGTCGATGAAATTGACTTTCAAGACCTTGGAGACGAAGGGGAAGCTCCGCGAGGCCCGCAGGTTGCACTCGATGACCTTGATCTGGCCGCTCTGGGCCAGGAACTGGATGTTGAAGGGGCCGGTGATGCGCAGCTCGGCGGCGATGGCGGCCGCCTTCTTCTTGAGCCGCTCGATCGTGACGCCGTAGAGCTTCTGCGGCGGACACTGGATCGTCGCGTCGCCGGAGTGGACGCCCGCGTACTCGACGTGCTCGGAGATCGCGTAGGCGATCAGGCGGCCGCCGTCCGCGACGGCGTCGAACTCGATCTCCTTGCAGCGCTGCATGAAGCTGCTGATCACGACCGGATGCTCCTCCGAGACCTCCGCCGCCAGTTCCAGGAAGCCCGAGAGGTCCTCGTGGGAGTAGCAGACGTTCATCGCGGCGCCGGAAAGCACATAGGAGGGCCGCACGAGCACGGGGAAGCCGACTTCCGCGATGAAGCGGTCCACGTCCTCCCGCGTCGAGAGTTCGCTCCAGCGGGGCTGGTCGATGCCGAGCCGGTCGACGATCTGCGAGAACTTGTTGCGGTCCTCCGCCCGGTCGATATCGTAGGCGGATGTGCCCAGGATGCGGATGCCGCCCTGCTGGAGCGGCAGGGCGAGGTTGTTCGGAATCTGCCCGCCGACGCTCACGATCACGCCGTACGGCTGCTCGACCGCGCAGATGTCCATCACGGTCTCGTAGCTGAGTTCGTCGAAATAGAGCCGGTCGCTGCAGTCGTAGTCCGTCGAGACGGTCTCTGGGTTGCAGTTGACGACGACGGCCTGGTAGCCCTCCCGGCGGAGGGTCTGGACGGCGTTGACGCCGCACCAGTCGAACTCCACGCTGCTGCCGATCCGGTATGCTCCGGAGCCCAGCACGACGACGGTATGGGACCCGTCCCGGAAGGGGACGTCGTCGGTCTCGCCGTTGTAGGTCAGATACAGGTAGTTGGTCGAGGCGGGGAACTCCGCGGCGAGGGTGTCGATCTGCTTGACGCGGGGGCGCAGGCCGAGGCGGGCGCGGTATTCCCGCACGCGCGCTTCGGGGATCTCCAGCACCCGGGCGACCTGGATGTCCGAGAAGCCCTGGCCCTTGGCCTTGCGCAGCAGGTCGAAGCCGATGTCCTGGAGCTTCTTGCAGCGCTCCAGCTCCCGGTAGGTCGTCTCGATGTTGTCGAGCTTGTCGAGGAACCAGCGGTCGATGCGGGTCAGGGCGTGGATGCGGTCCACGCTGTAGCCGGCCTCGAAGGCGGCCGCGATGGCGAAGATGCGCGTATCGGTCGGGTGGGAGAGGGCGTAATCCAGGTCCTCGGCCTTGAAGGGCTTGTTGCAGACGAAGCCGTTGGCGCCCTGCCCGATCATCCGGATGCCTTTCTGGATCGCTTCCTCGAAGCTCCGGCCGACGGCCATCACTTCGCCGACGCTCTTCATGCTGGAGCCGATCTCCCGGGAGACGCCCTTGAACTTGGCGAGGTCCCAGCGGGGAATCTTGCAGACCACATAGTCGAGGGCGGGCTCGAAGAAGGCGGGCGTCGTCCGGGTCACGGAGTTCTTCAGTTCGAAGAGGCCGTAGCCGAGGCCCAGCTTGGCGGCGATGAAGGCGAGGGGATAGCCCGTCGCCTTGGACGCCAGGGCGGAAGAGCGGCTCAGGCGCGCATTGACCTCGATGACGCGGTAGTCCTCCCCGTCCGGGCTGAACGCGTACTGGACATTGCATTCGCCGACGATGCCGACGTGGCGGACGAGGTCGATCGCGATCTTGCGCAGGAAATGGTATTCGTCGTTCGTCAGGGTCTGGGAGGGCGCGACCACGATGCTCTCGCCGGTGTGGATGCCGAGCGGGTCGAAATTCTCCATGTTGCAGACCGTGACGCAGTTGTCGTAGCGGTCGCGGACGACCTCATACTCGATCTCTTTCCATCCGCGGAGGGACTTCTCCACGAGCACCTGCGGCGAGAAGGAGAAGGCCTTGCCGGCCAGGGCGTCGAGCTCCTGCTCGTTCTCGCAGAAGCCGGAGCCCAACCCGCCCAGCGCGTAGGCGGCGCGCAGGATGACGGGATAGCCGACTTCCCGGGCGGCGGCACGCGCCTCCGCGAGACTGGCGGCCGCGTGGGAGCGGATCGTCTTGACGCCGATCTCGTCCAGGCGTTCCACGAAGCGCTCCCGGTCCTCCGTGTCGATGATGGACTGGACCGGGGTCCCGAGGACGCGGACGCCGTATTTCTCGAGGATGCCGGCCTTGTAGAGCTCCACGCCGCAGTTCAGGGCCGTCTGGCCGCCGAAGGAGAGGAGGATGCCCTGCGGCTGCTCCTTGCGGATGACTTCTTCGACGAAGAAGGGGGTCACCGGCAGGAAATAGATGCGGTCGGCGACGCCTTCGGAGGTCTGGACCGTGGCGATGTTCGGATTGATGAGCACGGTCGCGATCCCTTCTTCGCGCAGGGCTTTCAGCGCCTGCGAGCCGCTGTAATCGAACTCGCCGGCCTCGCCGATCTTGAGGGCGCCCGAACCGAGCACCAGGACTTTCTTGATACCGGTGTCAATCATAAGCGGGAGATGAAGTCGTCGAAAAAGAACTCCGTGTCCACGGGGCCGCTGGAGGCTTCCGGGTGGAACTGGGCGGAGAAGAAGGGCTTGGAGGTATGGCGGATGCCTTCGTTGGTTCCGTCGTTCATGTTGACGAAGTACGGCTCCCAGCCCGCCGGGAGGCGGCTGTCGTCCAGCGCGAATCCGTGGTTCTGGGAGGTGATGAAGCACTGGTCCGTGCCGACGCGGCGGACGGGCTGGTTGTGGCTGCGGTGGCCGTATTTGAGCTTGTAGGTCGTCGCGCCGGCGGCGGTGCCGAGGAGCTGGTTGCCCATGCAGATGCCGCAGACGGGCCGCTCGCCCGCGAGCGCCTGCCGGATGTGTGCCACGGTCACGCCGCAGAGCGCCGGGTTGCCCGGGCCGTTCGAGATGAAGAGCCCGTCCCAGTCGAGCTGGTTGAAGTCATAGTCCCAAGGCACGCGGACCAGCTCGATACCGCGGCTGACGAGGCAGCGGAGGATCTGGTGCTTGACGCCGCAGTCGACCAGCACGACCTTCTTCGCGCCGTGGCCGTAGCGGATGATTTCCCGGCAGCTGACCTGGGCGACCAGGTTCTCCAGGTTCGGGTCGGCGACGTCGAAACGTTCGTCCCCGCCTTCCGGCACGATCTTCCCGAGCATCGCGCCTTCCTCGCGGAGCAGCTGGGTCAGCGCCCGCGTGTCGATGCCGCAGATGCCGGGGATGCGCTGCTCCTGCAGCCAGTCGCCGAGGCTCCGGACGGCGTCCCAGTGGCTGTATTTCTCGCTGTAGTCGGAGATGATGAGTCCGCGGACGTGGATCCGCTCGGACTCGAAGGTCCGGCAGATGCCGTCGGCGTCGGCTTCCATCGGCGGGATGCCGTAGTTGCCGATCAGGGGATAGGTCACGCAGAGGATCTGGCCGGCGTAGGAGGGGTCCGTCAGGCTTTCGGGGTAGCCGACCATCGCGGTGGAGAAGACCACTTCTCCGCCGCAGGGGCCGTCGTATCCGAAGCTCCATCCTTCCATCCGGCGCCCGTTCTGCAGGATGAGGGCCGCTTTTTTCCGTGTTTCCATAGGCCGGCTACCACTGTGCCGCCGCGTCCATCAGGGCGGCGATTTCCTGGTTGCAGAGATTGCCGAGGCTGCCGGCGTGGGTATGGCCGAGGTCGGAGGCCTTCAGGGTCGCGGGGTCGCCGCCGGCGTAGCGGAAGGTGCCTGCGTTCACCTCGGCGCCGACCTGCCGGTAGGCGTCGCGGAACGGCGTCCCGGCAAGGGTCCGCCGGTTGACTTCCTCGACCGTGAAGAGGTATGCGTAGCGCGGGTCTTTCAGGATGTCCTCGCGGACCTCGATGTGCTCCAGCATGTAGCAGGTCATGTTCAGGCAGATGTGCATCGATTCCAGCGCGGGGAAGAGGATTTCCTTCAGGAGCTGGAAGTCGCGGTGGTAGCCGTGCGGCAGGTTGCTGCAGAGCATCGAAACCTCGTTCTCGACCGCCAGGATCCGGTTGCAGCGCCCCCGGATGATTTCCCAGACGTCCGGATTCTTCTTGTGGGGCATGATGCTCGAACCGGTCGTCAGCTCGTCCGGGAAGCGGATGAAGCCGAAGTTGGAGCCCATGTAGAGGCAGCAGTCGGCGGCGAACTTGTTCAGCGTCAGCGCGACGGCGCCGATCGCGGAGGCCACGGCGCGTTCCGCCTTCCCCCGCTGCAGCTGCGCCGCGACGCTGTTGTACACGGGCGAGGCGAAGCCCAGCAGCTCCGTCGTCATCTTCCGGTCGAGCGGGAAGGAACTGCCGTAGCCCGCGGCCGAACCCAGCGGGTTGCGGTCCGCGACCCGGTACGCCCCGCCGAGCTGGTACATGTCGTCCACCAGCGCCTCCGCATAGGCCCCGAACCAGAGCCCGAAGGAGGAGGGCATCGCGACCTGGCCGTGGGTGTAGCCCGGCAGCAGGGTCTCGCGGTGGCGTTCGCTCAGGTCCTGCAGCTGCGCGAACAGCATGCGCACCTGCTCCCGCAGCTGCAGCAGCTCGTCCTTCAGGAAGAGCTTGATGTCCACGAGCACCTGGTCGTTGCGGGAGCGCCCGGCGTGGATCTTCTTGCCGGCGTCGCCCAGCGCGCGGGTCAGGAGCAGCTCGACCTGGGAGTGGATGTCCTCGACATCCTCCTCCAGGCGGAAGCTGCCGTCCTCGACGGTCGCGAGGATCTTCTCCAACTCCGCGGAGAGGCGCTGCCGTTCGGCGCTTTCCAGCAGCCCGATGCTTTCCAGCATCCGGATGTGGACCAGGGATCCCTGGATATCGTATTTCGCAAGCTGCAGGTCCAGGATGCGGTCGCTGCCGACGGTGAATGCTTCGACTACGCGGGTCGCGTCGGTTCCTTTATTCCATAGTGTTGCCATAGGCGAGTCTTTCGATGAAAGCGATGTATTGCGGGATGGCCTGCCGGAGTTCGGCGGCCAGGAGGTATTCGTCGGGGCGGTGGGAGCGGGCGGATTCGCCCGGCCCAATCTTCATCGCATCGCAGCGGATGCGCATCCAGTTCGACGTCGTCGGGGAGGAGTAGGTCCCGATGCCGAGGGCGCGGGCGGCCGCGCGCAGCGGAGACGCTTCCGGCGTCGCCGAAGAGCGGTTCGAGAGGTTGCGCGGGGTCAGCGTGCTGCCGCAGACCGCCTGCAGCTCCGCGAGGATTTCGGCGGGGGTGTACTGCTCCGTCGGGCGGATGTCCACGACGAAGCGGCAGCGCTCGGGGACGACGTTGTGGGCCGTCCCGGCTTCGATCTGGGTCACGGTCAGTTTCACGTCGCCCATCAGCGGGGAGCGGCGCCCGAAGCGGTGGGCGCGCAGGCGGGCGATGTCGTCGAGCGCGAGGTAGAGGGCGTTCACGCCCTCCTCGCGCGCGGCGTGGCCGCTGACGCCGCGGGCCTCCCCGTCGAGGACGAGGAGCCCCCGCTCGCAGACCGCCGCCTGCATCCCCGTCGGCTCCCCGACCAGGACCCAGTCGGGGTAGGGGAACTCCGCCTGCGCGGTGAAGAAGCCGCCCGCGTCGTACAGGTACGCGGCCCCGTTCGGGCCGGAGCGCTCTTCCTCACAGGTCAGCACGAGCATCAGGTTCACGGGCAGGTCCCGCTCCCACAACGCGCAGAAAGCGGCCGTCATCGCGGCGACGCTGCCGCCGTCGTCGTTCGATCCGAGGCCCCAGACCTTCTCCGGGTCATCCCCGGGGTCGAACGGGTCGCGGGAATAGCCCGCCGCGGGCGCAACCGTGTCGAGGTGGGCGTCGAGGGCCAGCGTCTTCTTCGCCGGGTCGAAACGGCGGCTGCGCGCGAGCACGTTGTTCCGTACGCGCGTACAGGGGACGCCTTCGCCCGCGAGGAAAGCTTCCATCCGGTCCGCCGCCGCGCCCTCGTCCCCCGTGACCCGGGGAATCCGGACCAGGCTCCGCAGCAGTTCGATATACTTTCCGTACTCCATTATTCTCCGTTCAGTGTCAGTACAGTCCCGCTGGTCGGGTTCAGCAGGTTCGCGGCGTGGCAGACCACGACGCGGGGCGCCCCGTCCTCCAGGGCCCGGAACGCGGTTTCAAGCTTCGGAAGCATCCCGTCGGAGACGGTGCCGTCCGCCCGCAGGCGCGCGAAATCCGCGGCGCTGATCCGCGGGATGACGCTGCTCCCGTCGGCCGCGTCCCGCAGGACGCCCGCCTTCTCGAAGCAGTAGATCAGTTCGGCGCCGAGGGCGGCCGCGACACAGGAGGCGACCGTGTCGGCGTTGGTGTTGAGCAGCTGCCCGTGCCCGTCGTGGTTGATGGCGCAGAGGACCGGCACGAGGCCGGCGTCCAGCAGCTGCCGCAGGAATTCGGCGTCCACGCTGGCCGGCGTCACGTCGCCGACGAAGCCAAAATCGACTTGCGTCACGCCGTCCGAGAGCGTCTTCGGCGGCCGTTTCGGGGCCGTGATGACGCCGCCGTCGCAGCCCGCGAGGCCGAGGGCGTTGCAGCCGCAGGCCTGCAGCCGGGCGACGATGTCCTTGTTGCACCAGCCGGCGTAGGCCATCACGACGACCTCCAGGGTCGCGGCGTCCGTGACGCGGCGTCCTTCGATGCGCACGGGCTCCTGCCCGAGCGCCCGCTGGATCGCGCCGGCCTTGACCCCGCCGCCGTGGACGAGGACCTTCGGCCCCGCCAGCGCGGAGAAATCGGTGCAGAACTGCGCGAGCAGCGCCGGACTGTCCACGACGTTGCCGCCGATTTTCACGACCCGGATCATGGCTGCAGGTCCTCCAGCATCCGTTTCATCACGACCTGCGCCGCCACCGTCCGGTTCGCGGCCTCGGGAATCACGAGGCTCGTCGGCGCGTCGATGACTTCGTCCGTGACGATCATATTGCGCCGCACCGGCAGGCAGTGCATGAAGAAGGCGTCGTTCGTCACGGCCATCTGCCGTGTCCCGACGGTCCAGCTGCGGTCCTGGGAGAGGACCCGGCCGTACTGCGACGGGTCCGTGACGCCCGGACAGCTCCAGTTCTTGGCATAGATGAAGTCCGCGCCTTCGAACGCCTTCATCTGGTCGTATTCGACCCGGGCGTTCCCGACGAAGGCGGGATCGAGTTCGTATCCTTCCGGGTGGGTGATGACGAGTTCCACGTCCGCCGCGTTCATCCACTCGGCGAACGAGTTCGGGACGGCCTGGGGCAGGGACCGCGGGTGCGGCGCCCAGGTCAGGACGACCTTCGGCCGCGGTCCGCGGCGATATTCCTCGATCGTGATCAGGTCGGCGAAGGCCTGGCACGGGTGGACGGTCGCGGACTCGAGGCTGATCACGGGCTTGCCTCCGTACTCGATGAACTGCCGCAGCACGGTCTCGGCGTAGTCGTAGGCGCGGTCCGTGAGGCCCGCGAACGAACGCACGCCGATGATGTCGCAGTAGCCGGCCATCACGGGAATGGCTTCCCGCAGGTGCTCCGACTTGTCGCCGTCCATCACGACGCCCATCTCGGTCTCCAGCTTCCAGCTGTCCTGGCCGATGTTGAGGACGATCGGGCTCATCCCGAGGTTCAGGGCGGCCTTCTGGCTGCTCAGGCGCGTGCGCAGGCTGCTGTTGAAGAAGACGAGCATGATCGTCTTGTTCTCCCCGAGCGCCTTCCAGGCGAACGGGGTCCGCTTGACCTCGGCCGCTTCCTGCAGGGCGGCGGAGAGGTCGCCGATGTCGCTGACGTGGAAAAAGGATTTCATAGGGCGAGAACTTCCTGGAAAGCCGCGAGGAACCGGTCCGCCTCGGCTTGGGTCAGACAGAGCGGGGCGAGCAGGCGGATCATGTCGCTGCCGGCCACGCCGGTGAATATATGCTTTTCGCAGAGGAGCCTGCGGCGCAGCGGCGCCACGTCCTCCGTCATTTCGATGCCGAGCATCAGGCCCTTGCCGCGGACCTCCCGGATCCGCGGGCTCGCGGGGATCGCGGCCTTGATGTGTTCGCCGACGGCGAGGGCGTTGGCCATCAGGTCCTCCTTCCGGAGGATGTCGAGGACGGCGAGGGCGGCCGCGCAGGCGAGGTAGTTGCCGCCGAAGGTCGTACCGAGCATGCCCTTGCGGGCCTGGAACTCGGGGGCGATCAGGATGCCGCCGCAGGGGAAGCCGTTCGCGATGCCCTTGCCCATCGTGATGATGCCGGGGCGGATGCCCGCCCACTGGTGGGCGAAGAACTTCCCCGTGCGGCCGTAGCCGCTCTGGACCTCGTCGAGAATCAGGACGCTGCCGTACTTGCGGCAGAGGGCCTCCAGCGCCTGCAGGAAGGCGGCTTCCGGGACGTGGATGCCGCCGCAGCCCTGGATGCCTTCGACGATCACGGCGGCGACATCCCCCTGCGCCAGCGCGCGCTCCACGCCTTCCGCGTCCCCGAGGTCGCAGAAGGTGACCTTGTGGTTCGCGTTGAAGGGGGAGACGATGGCGGGGTTGTCCGTCAGCGCGACCGCGCCGGAGGTGCGGCCATGGAAGCTTCGGCGGAAGGCGACGATGCGGTCGCGGCCGGTGTGGAAGGACGCCAGCTTGGCGGCGTTCTCGTTCGACTCGGCGCCGCTGTTGTCCAGGAACAGCGCATAGTCCGGATAGCCGCAGGCCTCGCCGAGGCGCTGCGCCAGCTCCTCCTGCAGGGGATTCCGGACGGCGTTGGAGTAGAAGCCGATCCTGTCGAGCTGGTCCTTGAGGGCGGCGATATAGCCGGGATGGGAGTGGCCGACCGAAATCACGGCGTGGCCGCCGTAGAGGTCGAGATACTCGACCCCGTCCGCGTCCCAGACGCGGCAGCCGCGGGCCCGGACCGGGGCCACATCCCAGCGGGAATAGACATCAAACAGTTCCATAGGCTAGAAAGCGGAGGCCTTGAGGCGCAGGCCGCAGTCCTCGGCCAGCCCGAAGGCGAGGTTCATGTTCTGCACCGCCTGCCCGGAAGCCCCCTTCAGGAGGTTGTCGAGCACGGAGAAGACGGCGAGGCGTCCGTCGTGCACTTCCGCGGTGAGGATGCATTTGTTCGTGTTCACGACCTGCTTGAGGTCGACGGGACGGCGGATCACGTGGGTGAAGGCGGCGTCCCGGTAGTAGTCTTCATAGAGCTGCAGGACCTCTTCTTCCGAAAGCGCGCATTTCAGGCTCGCGTCCGCGAAGATGCCGCGGGCGAAGTCCCCGCGCACCGGTACGAAGGCCGGCAGGACCGGGGCGCCCTGCAGCGCGGAGAGGTTGCGGCTGATTTCCTCGAGGTGCTGGTGGGTGAAGACCTTGTAGGCGGAGAGGTTGTCGCTGCGCCAGCTGAAGTGGGTCGTCGGGCCGGGCTTCACGCCGGCGCCGGTCGAGCCGGTCACGGCCGTGACCGCCACCGAGCCGGCGAGGCGGCCCGCCGCGGCCAGCGGCAGCAGTGCGAGCTGGATCGCGGTCGCGAAGCAGCCGGGATTCGCGATGCGCTTCGCGCCGCGGATGCGCTCCCGCTGCAGCTCGGGGAGCCCGTAGACGAACCCTTCGGATTCGTCCCGGAAGTCCTGCGCCAGGTCGATGACGACCAGGTTTTCGGGAATCTCGTTCGCCTGCAGGAACTCCCGGCTGCGGCCGTGGCCGCTGCAGAGGAACAGCACGTCGATGACCCGCAGGTCGAAATCGCTGCAGAAACGGAGGTCCGTATCGCCCACGAGGCCCGAGTGGACCTCGCAGACCGGGGCGCCGGCGTGGCTCTCGGAATGGACGAAGCCGATGCGCACCTCCGGGTGGAAGACCAGGAGGCGGAGGAGTTCGCCCGCGGTATAGCCCGCGCCGCCGATGATGCCTGCGTAGATCATAAGTCCTCCAGTTCGTCCTTGTGTGCCAGATAGTAGGCCCGCAGCGGGGTCGCGCTGACCTTGATGAAGCCCTTGGCTTCCTCGGAGGTCCAGCCTTTCGCGCCTTCGCCGTATTCGCCGAGGCGGTTCTTGACGAGGTCGTTCGGGGAATCCACGCCGACGGTCTCGAAGCCGTAGGGGCGCAGTTTCAGCGTGACCGTGCCGGTCACGTTGCGCTGGCTGCTTTCGAGCATCGCCTCGATGTCCCGCATCACGGGCTCGAGGTACTGGCTCTCGTGGAGGAACATCCCGTACCAGTTCGCGACCTGGTCCTTCCAGTACTGCTGCCACTTCGAGAGGGTGAACTTCTCGAGGAGGCGGTGGGCGGCGATGATCATCATCGGGGCGGCGGCCTCGAAGCCGACGCGGCCCTTGATGCCGATGATCGTGTCGCCGACATGGATGTCGCGGCCGACGGCATAGGCGGCGCCGAGGGCTTCCACGGCCTGGATGGCGGCGACCTTGTCCGTGAACGGCTTCCCGTTCACGGCGCAGAGTTCGCCTTGCTCGAATCCGAGCGTCACGGTCTCCTCGCCGTCCTTCACGGGGTGCTTGAGGAAGGCGCTTTCCGGGAGGCCCTGGCGGGAATCCAGGATTTCGCCGCCGCAGATGGAGGTGCCCCAGAGGCCGACGTTGTAGGAGTATTTCAGCTTCGCGAAATCGGCGCTGAAGCCGTGGGCGTTGAGGTAATCGACCTCTTCCTGGCGGCTCAGGTTGCCGTCGCGGGTCAGTGAGATGATCTCGACGCCGGGGCAGAAGACAAGGAAGGTCATGTCGAAGCGGACCTGGTCGTTGCCGGCGCCGGTGCTGCCGTGGGCGATCGCGTCCGCGCCGATCTCATTGGCGTAGCGGGCGATCGCAAGGGCCTGGAAAATGCGCTCCGAGGAGACCGAAATCGGATAGGTCCCGTTCCGCAGCACGTTGCCGAAGACCATGTAGCGCAGGCTCTTGTCGTAGTACTCCTTCGTCACGTCGAGGGTCACGTATTTCGCCGCGCCCAGCCTGTAGGCGTTCTCTTCGTTGGTTTTCAGCTGCTCCGCGCTGAAGCCGCCCGTGTCCGCGCACGCCGCGTGGACCTCGTAGCCTTTCTCCTTCGCCAGATACATCACGGTATAGGACGTATCCAGCCCGCCGCTGAACGCGACGACGACTTTCTTCTTTTTCATTATTCTCCGGGATGATGGATTTCCAAATGCTCCTTCGGGTCGTACAGCAGGCCCGTGCAGATGCACATCTTGAAGTCATGGCTCTCGAGGATGTCGTAATGGCGGCATCCCTGGCAGCCTTTCCAGAACTCGGGGTCGTCCGTGAGCTCCGTGTAGGGGACCGGGCGGAAGCCGAACTCGTAGTTCATCTTCATCACGGCCGCGCCGGTCGTGATCGAGAAGATCTTCGCGTCCGGGAAGAGCGTGCGCGACAGGATGAAGGTCTGTTCCTTGATGCGCTTGGCGATGCCGCGGCCGCGGAAGGCGTGGGCGACGATGAGGCCGGAGTTCGCCACGAAACTCTTGCCGCCCCAGGATTCGATATAGGAAAAGCCGGCGAACTGTTCGTCCTCCGTGAGGGCGATGACGGCCTTTCCGGCGTTGATTTTCTCACAGATGTACTCCGGCGTACGTTTCGCGATGCCGGTCTTGCGTTCCAGCGAGGACTGGTAAATCTCCTCGCAGATCTGTTCTGCGTAACGGGTGTGCTCCGGCCGGGCCACCATCACGTTGATCACGGTGTTGTCCATAGAAAAGGTAAATACACGTTTAAAAACTATGCAAGGTACTTTATTTTCGTTTTTAATAAAAACAAATCCCGGATTATTTGTGCCGTGCGGCCAGTTCTTCCTCCAGTTCGTCCAGGCTGACGCCCATCTGGGAGAGGAGGACGAGGTAGTGGTAGAGCAGGTCGCCGCTCTCGTACAGGAAGCGGTCGCGGTTTCCGTCCACCGCCTCGATCAGGGCCTCCGCGCTCTCCTCGCCGACTTTCTTGGCGATGGTTTTCACGCCCTTGACGAAGAGTCGGGACGTGTAGGAACCGTCCGGCAGCGTCCGGTGGCGCTCCCGGACCAGCGCGTCGAGGCTGCGGACGAAGCCCTGCGCATCCGGGGTGCCGAAGCAGGCCGCCGTCCCCCGGTGGCAGGTCGGGCCTGCGGGCACGGCCTGGACGAGGAGCGTGTCGGCGTCGCAGTCCGGATACATCGCGCGGACGGCGAGCGTGTTCCCGCTGGTCTCGCCCTTGGTCCAGAGACAGCGGCGGCTGCGGGACCAGAAGGTCACCAGGCCCTCCGCCCGGGTCTTCTCATAGGCCTCCTCGTTCATGTAGCCCAGCATCAGGACCTTGAGGGTCGTGGCGTCCTGGACGATGACGGGGAGCAGCCCGTCGGCGTTTTTGTTGAGATTGAAGTCCTTGAAATTCATATTCTTACATTGATGTTTCTGGCGAGGAGCCCGCGTTTGAGCTCCGGGATCGGGATCTCCCCGAAATGGAAGATGCTGGCGGCGAGGGCGGCGTCGGCCTTCCCGGCGGAAAGGACCTCCGCGATGTCCGCGACGGAACCCGCCCCGCCCGAGGCGATCACCGGGATCCGAAGGCTGTCGCAGAGGCGGGCGTAGACCGCGCACGGGTAGCCGCCCTTCGTGCCGTCGTGGTCCATGCTCGTGAAGAGGATCTCGCCGGCGCCGCGCTCCGCGGCCTCGCGGGCCCAGGAGTACAGCTCCCTGTCGGTGAGGCGCGTGCCGCCGTGGGTCATGACGCGCCAGACCCCGTCGACCTGCTTCGCGTCGATCGCGCAGACGACGAACTGGCTGCCGTAGCGGGCGGCGATCCGCCCGATCAGGGCCGGGTCGGCGACGGCGGCGCTGTTGAGGGTCACCTTGTCGGCACCGGCGCCGAGCAGGCGCGCCGCGTCGTCCAGGGAGGCGATGCCGCCGCCGACGGTGAAGGGGATGTCGATCCGCCGGGAAATCTTCTCCACCAGCTCCACGAAGGTCCTGCGGCCTTCCCGGGAGGCGCTGATGTCGAGGTAAACCAGCTCGTCAGCCCCGTCGGCGCTGTACGCGGCGCCCATCTCCACGGCGTCCCCGACCTCGCGGAGTCCCGCGAAGTTCACGCCCTTGACGACGCTGCCGTCCTTGACGTCCAGGCAGGGGATTATGCGCTTTGCGACCACTTCTTTACTTCATCCAGGGTAATCTTCCCTTCGTACAGGGCCTTGCCGACGATGACGCGGCGCAGGCCGAGCGCATCCAAGGCGCGCACGTCGTCCATCGAGGCGATGCCGCCGCTGACGCTGAAGGTGATGTCCGGGTAATTCTTCTGGAGGTCGACGTAGAGCCGGGTCGCCGGGCCCTGGAGCATGCCGTCGCGGGAAATGTCCGTGCAGACGACCTGGCTGAGGCCGGCCGGTCCGAACGGGTCCAGGAGGTCTTCGATCCGCAGGGGCACTTCCGACAGCCAGCCGCGGACCGCGATGCGGCCGTTGCGGATGTCGGCGCCCAGCACGATCCGGTCGGGGCCGAAGCGGTCGAGCCACTCCAGGAAGAGGTTCGGCTTCAAGGCCGCGACGGTGCCGACGACGGCCTGGGTCGCGCCGGCGTCGAAGACGGTGACGAGGTCGGCGAGGGTCGCGATGCCCCCGCCCCACTCGAGCTCGACGTCGACCCGCGAGCGGATGCGCTCCAGCACGGCGAGGTTCGCGGGTGCGGCCTGTTTCGCGCCTTCCAGGTCCACGAGGTGGATGCGGCGGATGCCGCAGTCCGCGAAGCGCGCGGCGACCTCCGCCGGGTCTTCGTCATACACCTTTTTGCTTTCGAATTCGCCTTGGGAGAGGCGGACGCATTTTCCTCCGATGAGGTCGATGGCAGGAATCAGTTCAATCATGGGTTATAGTTTTAGGAAATTGCTCAGGATCTGTTCTCCGGTGTCCCCGCTTTTCTCGGGGTGGAACTGGGTGCCGTAGAAGTTTTCGTAGTGCAGGGCGGCGCTGAAGCGGATGCCGCCGTGGGTGCAGGTCGCGACGGTATCCGGGCAGGCCGACGCGTAGTAGGAGTGGACGAAATAGGCCCAGGAGCCCTGCGGGAGGCCCTGCAGGAGCTTCGATTCGCAGTGCGCCAGCCGGTTCCATCCCATGTGCGGGACCTTCGCGTCCGGGTCGTCGGGGAAGCGGCGGACGTGGGCGTCGAAGATGCCCAGGCCGCGCGCAGCGCCCTCCTCGGAGTCCCGGCAGAGGATCTGCATCCCGACGCAGATGCCGAGCACGGGCCGGCGGAGCCGCCGGACGACGGGCTCCAGGCCGCGTTCGCGCAGCTTTTCGACGGCCACGGCGGCGTTCCCGACGCCCGGAAGGATGACCCGGTCGGCCGCGGCGATCTGTGCCGGGTCGGCGGTCAGCACGTAGGCCTCGCCGAGGCGCGCGAGGGCGTTGGCGACGGAGCGGATGTTTCCGGCGTCATAGTCGATGATGGCGGTCATAGGATTCCTTTGCTGGACGGCAGCGCGCCGTCGAATACGTTTCTTTCCACAGCCTGGCGCAGGGTCCGCGCGAAGGCCTTGAACACCCCCTCGATGAGGTGGTGGTTGTTTTCCCCGCGCGCCCGGATGCAGAGGTTACAGGCGGCGGCGTCGCAGAGGGACTTGAAGAAGTGCCGGAAGAGTTCGGTCGGCACGTCGCCGACGTACTCCCGGGTGAAGGGGACGTCCCAGACGAGCTCGCTCCGCCCGCCGAAATCGAGCAGGACCAGCGCGCGGCTCTCGTCCATCGGGAGGGCGAAGCCGTAGCGGCCGATGCCGCGCTTGTCGCCCAGCGCTGCCTTCAGCGCTGCGCCGAGGGCGATGCCGATGTCTTCGACCGTGTGGTGCTCATCCACGTCAAGATCGCCCTTGCAGTGTAGCTGGAGGGAGATTTTGCCGTGGTGGACCAGCTGGTCGAGCATGTGGTCGAGGAAACGCAGCCCGGTGCTGATTTCCGAGGGGCCGGCGCCGTCGAGGTCGAGGACGAGGTCGATGTCGGTCTCGCCGGTGCGGCGGCGGATCTCCGCCCGCCGCTCGCTGCGCCGCACGGCCTCCGCCGCCGCGGCCCAGCTCTCGCGTCCGTGCGCCGGGTCGATCGGGAGGAAGCGGCAGCCGAGGTTCTCCGCCAGCTGCCGGTCGGAGTCGCGGTCCCCGATGACGAAGCTCGCCGCGAGGTCGTAGCTTCCGTCCAGGTATTTTCCGAACAGGCCGGTCCCGGGCTTGCGGGTCGGGGCGCCATCCTTCGGGAAGTGGGTGTCGATCAGGACGTCGTCGAAGACGACGCCTTCGCCCGCCAGGGTTTCGAGCAGCTTCTGCTGCGGCGGGAGGAAGTCCGCTTCCGGGAAGGCGGGGGTCCCGAGGCCGTCCTGGTTGGTCGCGAGGACCAGGTCGAAGCCCAGGCCCGCGAGGCGCGTCATTCCGCCGATGGCGCCCGGCACGAACGCCATTTTTTCGAGCGAATCGATCTGCTCGTCCGCCGGCTCGCGGAGCAGGGTTCCGTCCCGGTCAACGAAGATGGCTTTTTTCATAGGCTTCGATGGATTGGATCAGTTGTTCATTCTCTTCCGGGAGGCCGGCGGTGATGCGCAGGCAGCCCGCGCAGCCGGGGACGCGGCTGCGGTTGCGGACGATGATACCGTCCGCGAGGAGGTGGGCGTAGAGCGCGTCGGGGTCGTCGACCTCGACCAGCAGGAAGTTGGCCTCGGAGGGCCAGACCTTCCGGACGCAGGCGAAGGCGGGCAGCCGGGCCGCGAGGCGGTCCCGGCCGGCGACGATGGCGGCGATGCGGGGGGCGGGGTCCTGTTCCAGGGCCTGCAGGGCCAGCTGCTGGGCGGCCTGGCTGAGGTTGTAGGGGTACTTGACCGCGCCCATCAGGCGGGCGATGTAGGGGTCCGCAAAGGCGAGGCCGACGCGCAGCCCGGCCAGGCCCCAGGCCTTGGAGAGGGTCTGGAGGACGACCAGGTTGTGGTAGCGGTCCAGCACGCCGAGCAGGCCGGGGACGCGGCTGAAATCGATGTAGGCCTCGTCGACCACGACGATGCCGGGGAAGCGTTCCGCGAGGCCGCAGAGGGCTTCCGGAGCGAAGGCGTTGCCGGTCGGGTTGTTGGGGCTGCAGAGGAACAGGAGCCTGGAGTCCGCGTCCGCGGCGGCGAGGAGGGCCTCCGCCGGGAGGGAGAAGTCCGCGCCCAGCGGGACCTCCCGCAGGGCGACGTCGTTCGTCGCGGCGGCGACCGCGTACATCCCGTAGCTCGGGACGATCGCGACCGCGTTGTCCCGGCCGGGGACGCAGAAGATGCGGAAAAGCAGGTCGATGGCCTCGTCGCTGCCGTTGCCGACGAAGATGCGCTCCGCCGGGACGCCCTTGAGGACGGAAATGCGCGCCTTCAGGGCCTGCTGGCGCGGGTCGGGATAGCGGTTGAAGCCCGTGTCATAGGGGCTTTCGTTGGCATCGAGGAAGATGCCGGGCCTGCCGGCGTATTCGTCCCGGGCGGTCGAGTACGGGCAGAGGTTCCGGATGTTGGGCCGGACGAGGGATTCAAGCCTGTTCCTTTCCATGTTCCAGACGGATGCTGACCGCGTTGGCGTGGGCCTGGAGGCTTTCCGCTTCCGCGAGGGTGATGATGGTCCGGCCGAGGCCTTCCAGGCCTTCCCGGGAGAGGGACTGGAGGGTCATTTTCCGGAAGAAACTGTCCATGCTGACGCCGCTGCAGGAGCGGGCCCAGCCGGCGGTCGGGAGGGTGTGGTTCGTGCCGGAGGCGTAGTCGCCGGCACTTTCCGGGCTCCATGGGCCGACGAAGACGCTGCCGGCGGCGGTGATGGATTCGCAGACGCGCCAGGGGTCCTCCGTCGCGACGATGAGGTGCTCCGGGGCGTAGGCGTTGGCGAAGTCCGTCATGTCCCGGAGGCCGTCGAAGACGAGGATGCGGCTTTCCGAGAGGGAGGACGCGATGTTGCCCTGGCGGCCGAGGGCGGCGGTCTGGGCGGCGAGGGCTTCCTCGACCCGGGCGGCGAACGCGCGCGAGCGGCAAAGGAGCATCACCTGGCTGTCGGCGCCGTGCTCCGCCTGCGAGAGGAGGTCCGCGGCGACGAAGGCCGGCTCGGCCGCGTCGTCCGCGAGGACCATCACCTCGGAGGGGCCGGCGGGCATGTCGATCGACACTTCGCTGCCGCCGAGGAGCTGCTTCGCCGTCGTGACGTAGCGGTTGCCGGGGCCGAAGATCTTGTCGACCTTCGGGACGGATTCCGTGCCGAGGGCCATCGCCGCGACGGCCTGGGCGCCGCCGAGCTTGAAGACGCGGCCGATGCCGCAGCAGGCGGCCGCGCAGAGGATTTCCGGGGCGATCTGGCCGTCCTTGCCGGCCGGGGTGCAGAGCACGACTTCCGGGCATCCGGCGAGCTGCGCCGGGATGCCGAGCATCAGCACGGTCGAGAAGAGGGGGGCGTTCCCGCCCGGGACATAGAGGCCCACGCGGCCGATCGGGACGGGCTGCTGGATGCAGCGGACGCCCGGCGCGGTTTCGACCTCGATGCGGGCGGGTAGCTGCGCCGCATGGAAGCGGCGGATATTCTCCGCCGCCGCGGCGAGCGCGGCCTTCCACGCCGCGCCGGTCGCGCGCTCCGCGGCCAGGAATTCCTCCGGGGCCGCCGCGAGCGCCGACGGCTCCCAGCCGTCGAGCTCGGCGCAGAGCTCCCGGAGCGCGGCGTCGCCGCCGGCCCGGACCCGCGCGATGATGCGCTCCACGCGCTCCCGGACGACGGGATCCGCCTGGGACGGGCGCCGGCAAAGTTCTTTCCAGGCGCTTCTGTCGGGGTTTTCGTACAGCTGCATAGGGCTATGGTATCAGTTTGTCGACGTTGAGGACGAGGATGCCTTCGGCACCGATGGCCTTGAGCTGGCGGATCTTGTCCCAGAGGTCCGCTTCGCGGACCACGGAATGCATCGAGCACCAGCCCTTCAGGGCCAGCGGCATCACGGTCGGGCTCCGCATCGCCGGAAGGATCCGGATGGCCTCCTCGACGGCCGCTTCGGGCAGGTTCATCAGCAGGTACTTCTTGTCCTGGCTGAGGAGGTGGGAGTCGATGCGGAAGAGCATCTCGTCCAGGATCGCCTGCGCTTCGGCGGAAAGGTGCGGGCCGGCGATCAGGACCGCCTCGCTGCGGAGGACGGTCTCGACCTCCTTCAGGCCGTTCTCGACCAGGGTCCCGCCGGAGGAGACGATGTCGAAGATGGCGTCGGCGATGCCGGCCGCGGGCGCGACCTCCACCGATCCGGTGATGACCTCCACGCACGCCTGCACGCCTTTCCCGTCGAGGTAGCGCTGCAGGATGCGGGGGTAGGAGGTCGCGATCCGCCTGCCGGCGAGGCTCGCGGGGCCCTCATAGACTTCCCCTTTGGGAATGGCGAGGCTGAGGCGGCAGCCGCCGAAGCCGAGTTTGCGGACCACGGTGACGCCGGCGGCTTTCTCTTCCACCTCATTGAGGCCTACGATGCCGAGGGAGGCCGTCCCCGCCGCGACGACGCCGGGGATGTCGTCGTCGCGCAGATAGAGGACTTCGGCCGGGAAATTCCGGGCCCGCGCAAGGAACTTGCGCCGGCCTTCGTCGATCCCGATGCCGATTTCCGCGAGCAGCCGGAGGCTTTCTTCGTTCAGTCTTCCCTTGGACTGGATTGCAATGCGTAACATTTGTCTTATAAGTTCGTAATCAATAAAAAAAGGCTTGTCGTCAACCGGCAAGCCCCAAGCTGTATACAACATACGTCGACCTACCGGATCCCTGGAATTCGGCGGTGGTGGCGGCGGCTGTTGGCGTTGTTTGCTTTCATTTCGTCACAAACCTAAATAAAAAACTTTAATAATCCAAATTTTCCCCATTTAATTGCAGAAGGGAAGGGCCGCGAAGCCGGCGGCGAGGGCGAGGACGCAGTTGATGAGCTTGGCGCGCAGGAAGGCGCCCTTGCTCTCGGCGAGGAGGGGAAGGGATGCGTGGCCGTCCTGGCTGATGCAGCTCGCCAGCAGGACCGGGAACGGGATGACCCCCGCGGCGTAGAGCGTGACGAAGAGCAGGTGCGGCCCCGATTCCGGGATGATGCCGACCAGCGTCGCCAGCAGGATCATCAGGGCCGGGTTGGCGCCGACCCATCCGCCGATGTCCCAGTAGTGCAGCCCCGCGCCGACGAGCAGCAGGACGCCGAAGGACCAGGCGAAGACGGAAGGCAGGTGGCGGCGGACGATGTGGTGCCAGAGGTGCTCCTCGACGAAATGGTCCGACCCGCGCACCAGCACGCCCAGCACGGCGAGGCTCAGCGCCCCGAAAAGCCAGTACATCCATTCCTCCGACAGGAGGTTGAAGCCCTGCGTCGCCTCCGGCGCATCGTCCTCTTCCAGCAGCCCGCTGAGCAGCGCCGCAAGGAACAGCACGATTCCCGCGAACATCGCGGCGCGCTTCCACCCGAAATGGCGCTCCCCGGCGTGCTCCTCCGCCGCCTCGTGGACCTGGTATCCCTCTTCGCAGCGGGGTTCGGGCCTCTGCGGCCTGTAGAGCGCATCCGTCAGCAGCCCGGCCGCGACCGCAATCCCCAGGAGCAGCAGGAAGATCCATCCCGCCTTCCCCGGGAACATCGCCAGCATCACGAAAGCCTCGTCGCCGGAGGAAGCGACCATCATCGCGACCAGCGCGCCGAAGCTCAGGATGCCATGGGTGTACAGCGAAACCGCGGCGAAACCGCCCAGGCAGCCCGGCACGGCGCCGAGCAGGGCCGAGACGGCGACCTGCCCCGCGCGGCTGCGGCGCAGCCCCGCGAAGAACCCGCCGCGGGAGCTGATGTTCAGCGACTCGATCAGCATCATCATGATGCCGACGAGCCCCGAAATCAGCACGGCGCTGCGGAGCGCTTCTTTCAGAATCTCAGCAAACATGCTGCAAAGGTAACGATTTTAGTTGCGTTTTTATCTTATAATTGATACATTTGCAGGCTAAATCATTTTTATTTACGGGATTATATGCGGAAAGAAATCATCCTTATCCTCGCGGTCGCGCTCGGCATGCTCGCCGCTTCCTGTGCGTCGCAGAAGGAAATCCTTTATTTTCAGGACATTGACCAGGTCCAGCTCGGCAAGTTGATGACCGAATACGAAGCCGTCATCAAGAAAGACGACCGCCTGACCATCATCGTCAGCGGCCCGGACAAGAGCGTGACGGCGCCCTATAACCTGACGCTGGGCGAAATGACCGGTACCAGCGGCTACAACCCGGAGCAGTCGACCCTGAGCTACCTCGTCGACCCGGAAGGCAACATCAACTTCCCGATCCTCGGCAAGATCCACGTCGAAGGCATGACCCGCAACGACCTGGAATCCTACCTGACGCGGGAAATCGGCAAGGACGTGAAGGACCCGATCGTCTACGTCGCCTTCCGCAACTACAAGATCACGGTCCTGGGCGAAGTCCGCAACCCCGGAACCTATACGATGAACTCCGAGAAGAACACGATCCTGCAGGTCCTCGGACAGGCCGGTGACCTGACCCTGAACGCGCTGCGCAACGACATCCTCCTGATCCGCGAGGTCGACGGCGTCCTGACCCACACGAAGATCGACCTGCGAGACAGCGACATCCTCCAGTCCCCGTACTTCTTCCTCCAGCAGAACGACATCATCATCGTCCAGCCGAGCGCCGTCCGCGTCGCCGCCGCGACGACCGCGACCGGTATCTGGAGCGTCCTCCTGTCTTCGATTACGACCCTGATCGCCGTATTCCGGCTCTTCTAAAACCCCTGATGCCTTATGGAAAGTTTTGAGGAAAAAGTCAATTCCCGCCTCGACGAGAACGGCGAAATCAACGTTAAAGATATCCTGGACCTCTTCTGGAGGCTGAAATGGTGGATCGTCGGCGCGATGTTCGCCGCCCTGCTGCTGGGCTTCATCTACGTCCGGCTCCAGACCCCGACCTATGAGCGCACCGCCGCCGTGATGCTGAGCTCCGGCGACTCCTCGACCAGCAGCGAGCTGGCCCTGCTCTCCGACCTCTCCGGCCGACGCATGACCCGCAAGATCGACAACGAGGTCTATATCCTGAAGAGCCCCTCGCTGATGCAGCGCGTCGTCGAGGAACTCGGCCTCGAGACCCGCTACTACCGCTATTTCGTCCCGATCGGCAACGGCCATATCCATATCCTCCGCGGCCTCTTCGACGTCAAGCGCGGCGAGTACTACAACGACAACCCGTTCGCCCTCCGCGTCGAGAACGATCCGCTCTACCCGGACGAGCTCCAGCCGCAGTCGATCTACATCAAGTTCAAGAACCGTGGCAGCCAGAACCTGATCGTGAAGAAGATGATGATCAACGGCAAGAAGGTCAGGGAAGCGAAGGGCCGCTACGCCTACGGCGAAGCGATCACCGTCGGCGCCCACAAGTACTACGTCGACATGCTCCTCCCCGCCGAAATGATCGACGGCGACATCTATGAATGTATCCGCAACAGCTCCTTCCGCACGGCCCAGGGCTTCCTGACCCGCCTGGACGCCGCCGTGGTCCAGGGCTCCCAGCGCTACGCCAACGCGAGCGACGTCGTCGCCCTGACGATGACCGACGCGATTCCGCGCCGCGCCGAGGATATCCTCAATACCCTGATCACCAAGGATAACGAGGAGGCCCGCGCCTTCAGCAGCCAGACGACCCGTGCGACGGTCGAGTTCATCGACTCCCGTCTCGAGGAAATCTCCAAGGACCTCGGCGACGCCGAGACCCAGTACAAGAACTACCAGGCTTCGAGCTCCGTCGTCGACATCACGTCCCAGTCCCAGCTCGCCCTGACCTCCGACCAGGCCTACCAGGACCAGTTGAACGAGGTCCGGATGCAGCTCCGCATCCTCGACATGGTCGCCAGCTACCTCGCCGAGACCCCGGAAGGCGTCTACAAGGTCATCCCGACCAACATCGGTATCACCGACACGGGCCTGAACAACGTCATCGCCAGCTACGACAACCTCGTCGCCGAGCGCAACCGGATGGTCGCCAACTCCTCCGAGTCGAACCCCCGCGTCGTCAGCATGAACAGCCAGCTCGAAGACAGCAAGAAGGCGATCGAGCTCTCCGTCGACAACCTGAAGAAGGTCTACTCGATCCGCGAGAACGAGCTCCGCAAGACCATCAGCTCGAGCCAGCGCAGCATCGCCAACATCCCCCAGCAGCAGTTCCAGCTCCAGCAGCTCTCCCGCCAGCTGGACGTCATCGAACCGCTGTTCCTCCTGCTCCAGCAGAAGCGTGAGGAGACCCAGATCGCCCTCTACTCGACCGCCGACAACTTCCGCGTGATCGAGCCCGCCTACGGCAACACCCGCCCGGTGAAGCCGAATTCCCGGATGATCTACCTCCTGATGCTGGTGCTCGGCTTCGCGATCCCGCCGGGAATCGTATGGCTCCGGACCCTGCTGAAGTCCAAGGTCGAGACGAAGAAGGATGTCGAAGACCGCCTCGACGCGAGCGTCCTCGCCGTCCTGCCCCACAACAAGAACGGTTCCTACGCCCTGATCCCGAAGAACGGCCGCGACGCGACCTCCGAGGCGTTCCGCATGCTCCGTTCGAACCTCCAGTACCTCAAGGACGTCCAGGTCATCCAGGTGACCTCCTCGGTCCCGGGTGAAGGCAAGTCCTACGTCTCCGCCAACATCGCCCTTTCAATCTCCCACACCGGGAAGAAGGTCGTCCTCGTCGGTATGGACCTCCGCAAGCCTGCGATCCGCAAGATCTTCAAGGACATCCACCCGGACGACCACAAGTCCGTCGTCTCCTATATGATCGGCAAGTGCACGGACATCGACAGCATGATCATCCCGAGCGGCGTCAGCCCGACCCTCGACATCATCGTCGCCGGTCCGGTCCCGCCGAACCCGACCGAACTCCTGACCCAGCCGGAAGGCGAGAAGATCATCCGCTACCTTCGCGACAAGTACGACTACATCATCATCGACTCCGCGCCGTACCTGCCGGTCTCCGACTCCTTCCTGATCAACTCGTACGTCGACGCGACCCTCTACACGGTCCGCTCGAACTACACGAGCCTCAAGCTCCTCGATGAGGTCGCCGACGTGATGAAGAGTGCCAGCAAGCCGATCCGCAACGTCAGCGTCGTCCTGAACGACCTCGACCTCGATGCCAACCGCTACCGCTACGGCTATGGCTACGGTTATGGCTACGGCTACGGTTATGGCTACGGTTACGGCTTTGGTTACGGCTACGGCTATGGCTACGGCGATGACGAGAAGGAAGGCGAAGAAGGCAAGCAAACGCTTTCCAAGCGCGTCCGGAAAGGCGTAGACAAACTCACCGGCAAGAAGGAGGAGGAATAGTCCGATGGGCCTTTTCAGCCACAGGGAAGCCGTCCGCCTGCCCGGCCGCGACATCCACAACCACCTCCTCCCGGGGGTGGATGACGGATTCCGCCGCAGCGCCGATTCCCTGGAGGCGATCCGCAAGCTGGCGGACGCCGGCTGCCGCGAGTTCGTCTTTACCCCCCACAAGAACCCTGAAATCTATGAAACCGACGAAGCGCTCCTCCGGGAGCGCTACGCCGATTTTGTAGGGAAGATTCCCGCGGAGTGGGGCGTGAAGACCGCCCTCGCCGCGGAATACATGATCGTCAAGGATTTTGAGGAGCGCGCCGCTGACCCGGAGCTCCTGACGTATGCGGACGGCTCGATCCTGATCGAGATGTCCTATTATTATCCGAGCGAGAACCTGGAGCAGACGGTCTTCGAGCTCGAGATGGCCGGCCGCAAACCCATCCTGGCCCACCCGGAACGCTACATCTACATGGCCGACCGCCTCGGCGACTTCGACCGCCTCGCGGACCGCGGGTGCCGCTTCCAGATGAACTGGATGTCCCTGACGGGGACGTACGGCGAAGGTTCGATGCAGATCCTCCGCTACCTCCTGGAGAATGACCTGTACAGCTTCATCTGTACGGACCTCCATTCCCTCCACCAGCTCGACAGCATCCTCGCAATCCGTCTCGACCGCAAGCTTGCGCGTGCCGTCGAGACTGTCCTGGCGAAGTATTAGCGGGATTGTCCTACTGGATCAGGCGGACGTTTTTCAGATATCCGGTTTCGGCTACATCCTCTTCGTGGGAACACATGAACATGCCGACATAGCACTCCTCGGGGAGGGCGATGTCGACGGAGGTGTCGTCCGTCTCAGGCAGGCTGCCCTTGCCGGTGCGGATGCTGATCGTGTTGCCGCGGCGGATGAGGCTGACGACGGTCGGGCCCCAGCTGTCGGAGACGGATTCCAACGTCTCGCCGGCGGTCTCCGGGCGGTACTGGAGCGAAGTCAGGCCTTCGCCGTGGATCGCCGCGTCGGCGTAGCGGGACTGGGGATCGAGGCTTTCGCGGATCAGGAAGCCGATCTTGCGGTGGGGGTTGACGCCTTCGCCCTCGAAGGCGACCTCGCCGGTGATTTCAAAATCGCCCTTGACCTTCTTCCATACGAAATAGAACGCATCGGTCTCGAACCAGAGGTTGTAGCCGGAGGCGGTCAGGGTATAGGTGTCGGTCGCGGCGTCGTAGCTGTGGCTGCCGGGGATGTGGCAGTCGCCGATGTCGCCGGCGCCGTCGAATTTCACGGGTTCTTTGCTGCCGCAGGAAACGGCAAGCAGGGCTGCGGCAAGCAGCAGGAAGGCAAGGCTTTTTCTCATGACGGACTGTGTTTTATACTGGATATAAATATATGAAATAAAATTGTTATATTCGTCAGGATTTGAAAAAAAACACCATTTCTATATGTTGTGCGAAGAGAAGTTTCATGAGCTGTACCGGAAGGCGCCGGAGGCGGTGGCTTTCTGCCCGTACCGGATCTGCCCGATCGGGGCCCACAGCGACCACAACCTCGGAAAGATTACCGGCCTGGCGATCGACAAGGGAATCTTCGTCGCCTACAAGCCGAAGCAGAACGGCGTCGTGGAGCTCTGCTCCCTGCAGTTCGAGAAGCGGGCGCAGTGGCACGTGCGCGACGTCCCGGAGCGCAGGCAGGGCGACTGGGCGGACTACCTGCGCGGCGTGACGAAGGAGCTCGCGGCGCGCTACCCGCTCGGCGTCGGCCTCAGCGCCGTGATCGAGGGCACGCTCCCGATCGGCGGCCTGTCCTCCTCCGCGGCGGTCTGCATCTCCTTCCTGAGCGCCCTCTGCCGCGTCAACGGCCTTTCGCTCGAACCGGCGGAAGCGATCCAGATCGCCCTGCTGGCCGAGAACCGCTACGTCGGCGTCAGCTGCGGCAAGCTCGACCAGAGCTGCGAGGTCTACGGCCGCAAGGACCGGCTGCTCTACCTCGACACGAAGGACGACTCTTATGAGCTGATCGCCCCCGGCCCGGGGATGAAGCCCTACGATATCCTGATTTTCTTCAGCGGCGTGGAGCGCAACCTCGCGACCAGCGCCTTCAACATGCGCGTCGACGAGCTCCGCAGCGCCGCCTATGCCCTGAAGGCCTATGCCGGCCTGCCTTACGGCAAGTTCGGCGAAACCCACCTGCGGGAGGTGCCGCGGGCGGTCTATGAGGAGCACCGCGGCCGGCTGCCGGAGCCCTGGCGCCGCCGGGCGGACCTCTGGTTCAGCGAGTTCGCCCGCGTCGAGGCGGGCGCGGAGGCCTGGCGCCGCGGCGACATCGTCGAATACGGGCGCCTGAGCTTCGAGAGCGGCCGCAGCAGCATCTATGACTGGGAGACGGGCTCCCCGGAGCTCAAGACCCTGTACGAAATCATGACCCGGACGGAGGGAATCTACGGCGGCCGTTTCAGCGGCGCCGGCTTCAAGGGCTGCTGCATGGCCCTGGCGGACCCCGCCTTCCGGGAGTCCATCCTGGAGAAAGTTGAAACGGAGTACCTGCAGGCCTTCCCGGCGCTGCGGGGTGCCTACCGCGCCGAGGTTTGCCGGAGCGCGGACGGCGTCATTTTCTGAGTCCCATGAAGTGCCTGATTTTGGCGGCGGGATACGCGACACGGCTGTATCCGCTGACGGAGAATTTTCCGAAGCCCCTGCTGAAGGTGGGGGAGAAGACAATCCTGGACTGGCTGGCGGATGACATCGCGCCCGCCGTCGACGGATTCGTCGTCGTTACGAACCACAAGTTCGCGGATCATTTCCGGGACTGGGCGCGGACGCGCGGCGCGCAGCCGGTCGCCGTCGTGGACGACGGCACGACCAGCGACGCGACCCGCCTCGGCGCGGTCCGCGACATCGAATATGCCGTCCGGGAGACCGGGATTGACGACGACCTGCTCGTCGTCGCCGGAGACAATGTGCTGGATTTCAGCCTGCAGCGCTTCATCGCCTATGCACGCGGGAAGGGGACCAGCTGCATCATGCGCTTCCGGGAACCGGACGCCGCGAAGCTGACGCGCTGCGGCGTAGTCGAGACGGCGGGGGAGGATGCGGCCGACCCGGACCTCGTCCTGCGGATGGAGGAGAAGCCGGCGCAGCCGCGCAGCCACTGGGTCTGCCCGCCCTTCTACTATTTCACGCGCGCGGACCTCGCGCGCCTCGCGGCGGGCCTCGCCGCCGGCTGCGGGACCGACGCCCCCGGCAGCTACATCGCCTGGCTCTGCACCCAGGCCCCCGTCCACGCGATGCCGATGCCCGGCCGGCGGTATGATATCGGAAACCTCGAAAGTTACCGCGAGGTCCAGGCGACCTACCGCGGCATCGCATAAGCCATGGAAGAAGCCTTCGTCTACAGCAAGCCCGTCACCGGCCGCTATTTCATCGACCGGCGCGGCGACTGCGCGGCCCTCGCGAACCTGCTCGTCGCCGGCGAACACGTCGCGATCCTCGGCGCGCCGAAGACCGGCAAGATGTCCCTGCTCCAGCAGGTCCTGCAGGAGCAGAAGCTGGCCGGCAAACGTTTCCTCGTCGCGGAGGCGGACCTGCTCAGCGTCCGCTCGCAGCGGGATTTCCTGCTCGCGCTGGGGGAGAGCGTCCTGCGCGCCTTCGGCTCGACGCCCGGCGAATATACCCGCGCGATCAGGCAGTTCCTCCCGGAGACCCATTTTGTCTTCGACCAGCGCAGCTACGCCGACGCCGACCGCGTCCTCTCCCTCTCCTGGGACATCGACGGACGCGACGTGGACGCCGTGCTGAACCTGCCCTTCAACCTGGCGCTGGACCGTGACACGCGCCTCTACCTGGTATTCAAGAACTTCGATAGCATCGCCAACGTGGCGGACTGGGAGCCGCTGCTCCACCGTTTCGAAGGCGTCCTGCGGGACGCCGCCTCCCGGCTGGAGCCCTCCCGCTGCACCGTCGTCTTCGTCGGCGGCCGCCTCAACGCGATGCGCGAACTCTTCGTCCGCCGCCGCTTCTTCCACCGCCAGGCCGAGCGCTTCACCCCTTCTCCGATTGACGAGAAGTACATCATCGAGTACATCAACAAGAACATGCTCGCCCGCGGCAAGGTGATCGACAAGAACCTCCTCTTCGGCGTCTGCAAGCTCTTCCGCTGCCAGATGTGGTACATCAACCACTTCTGCGCCGTCTGCGACCACCTCTCGAAGGGCTACATCATGGAGCCCGTGATGCTCGAGGGCCTGGAGTCCCTTCTCGGCATCCACGAGCCGCGCTTCGAGGCCGCCATGAACGACCTCACGACCTTCCAGGTCAGCCTCCTCCGCGCGATCATGGACGGCCACACCCGCTTCAGCAGCGCCGAGGTGATCCGGGGCTACGGCCTCAACTCCTCCGCCAACGTCAAGCGCATCAAGGACGCCCTCGAAAAAAAGGAGCTCGTCTGGTTCGACGACAAGGACGACCCCCACGTGATCGACCCCCTCTTCGCGTACTGGCTCTCCTCCCGCTACTTCCGCACCTCGGGCGTCTATAAATTCTGACAGTCAAAGTTTTGATATTTCATTTTATTTACTACCTTTGCAGTCCCAAATGAAAAGGAGGTGGTAAAGAGATGATTATTGTACCTGTGAAAGAAGGCGAAAACATCGAGCGGGCGCTGAAGAAATTCAAGCGTAAGTTCGAAAAGACCGGTGCGGTCCGCGAGCTCCGTGCGCGCAAGAACTTCGAGAAGCCTTCCGTCAAGCGCAGAATGGCCATGCAGAAAGCCATCTACGTCCAGCACCTCCATCTGGAGGACGAATAAGCCCTCTGCATTTTTTATTCATGACCGTCGGGCCCGGAAAGAGCCGTCGCAAGGGACGGACGCCTGCGGTTGAAACTTTAAAAAAAGTTTGTTTTTATGTACGCAATCGTTGACATTGCAGGCCAGCAGTTCAAGGTAGAAGCTGGAAACGAAATCTTCGTCCAGAGACTTCCCCAGGCGAATGGAGAGTCCGTGGAATTCACGAAGGTCCTTCTCGTCGATGCGGACGGCGCCGTGAAAGTCGGTGCTCCGTATGTGGACGGCGCGGTTGTCAGGGCTACGGTCCTCGACGACAATGCGAAGGCTGACAAGGTGCTTGTCTTCAAGAAGATCCGCCGCAAGGGCTTCCAGAAGCTCAACGGCCACCGCCAGAAGCTTTCCAAGATCCAGATTAACGAAATCGCTTAAACCGAGTTTTAATTATGGCACACAAGAAAGGTCAATCCAGTTCCAAGAACGGTCGTGAGTCGCAGAGCAAGCGCCTCGGCCTGAAGAAGTTCGGTGGCGAGACCGTCAAGGCGGGCAACATCATCGTCCGTCAGCGGGGAACCGTTCACAATCCGGACAAGAACGTGGGCATCGGCAAGGACCACACCCTGTACGCCCTCGTTGACGGTACCGTGAAGTTCACGAAGAAGAGAGAGAACAAGTCCTACGTTTCGGTCATTCCTTTCGAGAACTAATCCGGAAGACATATTTTTCAAATAGTCTATGCTGACACTGAAGATGCTTCGCGATGATACCGAAAAGGTGATCGCGAAGCTTGCTGTTAAAAATTTCGATGCACGCGCGACCGTCGAGTCCGTCCTGGCCCTCGACGCCGAGCGCCGTGCGCTGCAGACGGAAAGCGATTCCCTGCTTTCCGCCCAGAAGGCCAAAGCCGCCGAAATCGGCGCGCTGATGAAGGCCGGCAAGCGGGAAGAGGCCGAGGCGGCGAAGGCTGCCGTGGCTGAACTGAAAGCCCGCTCCGGCGAACTCCTCTCCCGCAGCGACCAGGTCGTCGCCGAGATGGAGTCCAAACTCGTCCTTCTTCCGAACCTCCCGTGCGACCTCGTGAAGCCGGGCAAGGGCGCGGAAGACAACGAGGTCGTCAAGATGGGTGGCCCCGAGGTGCAGCTGCCGGAAGGCGCCCTGCCCCACTGGGAGCTTGCCAAAAAGTATGACATCATCGATTTCGACCTCGGCGTCAAGATCACGGGCGCAGGCTTCCCTGTCTACAAGGACAAGGGTGCGAAGCTCCAGCGCGCGCTGATCAACTTCTTCCTCGACTGTAACACCGCCGCCGGCTACAGGGAAGTCGAGCCGCCGGTGATGGTCAACGCCGCTTCCGGCTTCGGTACCGGCCAGCTTCCCGACAAGGAAGGCCAGATGTACCACGCGAACCTGGATGATTTCTACATGGTTCCGACCGCTGAAGTGCCCGTGACCAACATCTTCCGCGACGAGATCCTCGCCGCCGACGCCTTCCCGCAGAAGCTGACGGCCTATACGCCGTGCTTCCGCCGCGAGGCCGGCTCCTACGGCAAGGACGTCCGCGGCCTGAACCGCCTCCACCAGTTCGACAAGGTCGAAATCGTCCGCGTCGAGAAGCCGGAGGACAGCTACGCCGCCCTGGACGAGATGGTCGCCCACGTCGAGGGGATCGTGAACAAGCTCGGACTGAAGTACCGGATCCTGCGCCTCTGCGGCGGGGATATGTCCTTCACCTCCGCGATTACCTATGACTTTGAACTCTGGAGCGCCGCACAGGGCCGCTGGCTGGAGATTTCCTCCGTGTCCAACTTCGAGAGCTACCAGGCGAACCGCCTCCACCTCCGCTACCGCGACGAGAACGGCAAGACCCAGCTCTGCCACACGCTGAACGGCAGTTCGCTCGCCCTCCCGCGCGTGGTCGCCGCCCTCCTCGAGGACAACCAGACCCCCGACGGCATCGTGATTCCGGAAGTGCTCCGTCCCTACACCGGATTCACCGTCATTGATTAAGGACAGAATCATACTCGGCATCGATCCCGGAACCCAGCTGCTGGGTTTCGGGATTATCCGTGTCGACGGGGCCGGCAAGCCCCATTACGTCGATATGGGGGTCGTCGATCTGCGCCGCGAACCTGACCCCTACGCCAAGCTGGCCCGCATCGGCGAAGCGGTGGCGGACCTCTGCGAGCGCCATGCTCCCACGGACCTCGCCATCGAATCCCCCTTCTACGGCCGCAACGCCCAGGTCATCTTCAAGCTCGGCCGGGCGCAGGGCGCTGCCATCGCGGTGGCCGCCGCCCGCGGCATCCCCGTCGCGGAATATGCTCCCCGCAAGGCGAAAATGGCCATCTGCGGCAACGGCGCCGCCTCGAAGGAGCAGGTGAGCCTGATGGTCGGGAAGACCCTCGGCGTCGAGCTGGAACCGCGTTTCCTCGACGCGACCGACGCCCTCGCGCTGGCGATGTGCCATTATTACCAGCTGTCGAGTCCCCTCGCTTCGGGCGGGAGTTCCGGCTCCTGGGAGAAATTCATCGCCGATAATCCCGGCCGGATTAAACCTTAGCGCATGCGGGCTGTCTTAGTAGTGTTTGAAAATTGGTTAGTAACTGAATCCCGTGTTTATGAGAAAGACAGCCAGACTCCTTGCTGCAATCCTGTCCCTTTTCCTGAGCGTTACCCTGTTTGCGCAGAATTCCGCCAACGTGACCGGAACCCTGCTCGACGGCAATTCCGGCGAACCGGTCGGCTTTGCGACCGTCTCCCTGACCCCGAAAGGCTCGACCAAGGTGTCGAAGTACGTCCTTTCGACCAGCGCCGGCAAGGTGACGATCGAAGGCGTCCGCCACGGAACCTATACCCTCAAGGCGGAAATGATGGGCTACAAGACGTATACCCAGGAAATCACCGTCCGGGACCGCAACCTCGCCCTCGGTGACCTGAAGATGGAAGTGGACCAGGAGGTCCTCGACGCCGCGAGCGTGTCCGCGATGGGCAACGCCGTGGTCGTCAAGAAGGACACGGTCGAATACAACGCCTCCTCCTTCGCCACGACCGACAACGATATGCTGATCAACCTCCTGAAGAAGCTCCCGGGGATCGAAGTGGCCGACGACGGAACCATCACCTCCAACGGCGAACGCGTCACGAAGATCTACATCGACGGCAAGACCTTCTTCATGGACGACCCCCAGCTCGCGAGCCAGAACATCCCCGCGAAGATGATCGAGAAGCTGAAGGTCATCAAGAAGAAATCCGAGCAGGCCGAATTCTCCGGCGTTGACGACGGCCAGGAAGAGACCGTGATCGACCTCAGCGTCCAGCAGAGCATGATGAACGGCATGTTCGCCAACGTGATGCTCGGCGCGGGCCACGACCTGAAAGGGGAGGATGCGTCCGGCGACGACGTCCCGGACTGGATGACCGAGCACAACGACGCGTTCCGCTTCCAGTCGAACGCCTTCATCGGCAACTTCCGCAAGAACAGCCAGGTCAGCCTCATCCTGAACGCCAACAACGCCAACACCCGCGGTTTCGGTGACATCGCCGGCGGCAACATGCGCGCGATGATGGGCGGCGGTGGCGGCGGCTTCGGCGGCGGTGGCGGCGGTGGCGGCATCACGACCTCCTGGATGGGTGGCCTGAACGGCTCCGTCGACCTGTTCGAAAACGACATGCAGCTCGCCGGCAACTACGTCTACAACGGCAGCAACACCTACAGCGGGTCGCTTACCTCCCGCACGACCCATATGCACGGTTCCGAGGACATCGTCTCCGACACCGAGTCCCACGGCGTCTCCAACTCCGGCGGCCACCGCTTCGGCATCCGCCTCGAGCACAAGTTCTCCGAGAACACTTCGATCCTCTTCGAGCCCCAGGTCAACTTCGGCGGCGGCAATTTCAACAACTCCTCCCTGTTCAACACGGTCAGCGTCAGCGGCGTCCCGTCCAACGACGGCTGGTCCAGTTCGAACGGCCTCAACAACAACTGGGCGACCAGCGGCCGCTTCCTCCTCCGCCAGCGCCTCGGCATGCCGGGCCGCACCCTGACGGCGAACGTGAACTGGAACTACAGCGAGAACAAGATGGAGTCCTACAACCAGTCCCTGACCAACACCTACCGGGGCGGCACCAAGGCGGATGTCCCGACCCTCGTCAACCAGCGCAGCGAGCAGAACACCAACAACGTCTCCGCCAGCGGCCGCGTCGAGTACACCGAGCCGATGGGCGGCAACTTCTACCTCTCCGCCAACTACGCCTACAACTGGAGCGAGAGCCACACCAACAAGGACACCTACAACAGCGGCGTCTACGACTGGCATACCTACGGCCTCGACAACCTGATCTACGTCCGCGACGGCGAGACCTACGACGACGTCTACTCCAACAGCATCTACAACCGCAACATCACCCAGAACATCGGTTTCAACGCGATGTACCAGAGCTCCAAGCTCCACGCCCAGGTCGGCGCAGCCCTGATGCCGCGCAACATCTACAACATGACCAACGGCAGGGATTACGAGGACAAGTCCCTCAACTGGGCCCCGAACGCCTCGGTCTTCGCGAACTTCAACGATTTCTCGAACATGCGGTTCTTCTACAACGGCCGCTCCTCCCAGCCTTCGACAACGCAGCTGATGCCGGTGATGGACAACTCCAACCCGCTGTCGATGACCCTCGGCAACCCGTACCTGGTCTCCTACTTCAACCATTCCGTCCGCCTCGAATACGGCTACACCAACCGCCAGACCTTCTTCTCGCTGCGGACCAACCTGAACGGCTCGATGACCACGGACCCGATCGTGAACGCCGTCTGGTATGACCCTGCGATGGTCCAGTACCGCTTCCCGATCAACGGCAAGGCCAGCAAGAACGCCAGCTTCATGTTCATGGTCAACACCCCGATCGGCGGCAGCAACTTCCGCGTCTCCACGAATACGAACGTCAACTACTCGCAGTCCCACAGCTACATCGGCGCCGCGAAGATGGACATGTCCGACTACTTCAACGAGAACAGGGAGTTCGATTACGTCAAGTTCCACGACGCCTACTGGGGAAAATCCGCGACGAAGAAGTTCGAGTCCGACTTCCTCGACAACCGCACGACGAACCTCAACGTCAGCGAGAATCTCAGCCTGACCTACCGCCTCGACAACCTCGAGCTGACCGCCGGCGCCCGGACCCGGATGTCCAAGCCGTGGTACACCGTCGTGACCGAGGAGACGAACCAGAAGATGAACTGGACCAACACGGTCTCCGGCTCCGCCAACTGGACCGTCGGACAGACCGGCCTGAACTTCAACCTCAACGGCGACTATACCTGGTACGAAGGCTTCACGACCGATCCCGGCTCCAGCTTCATCATCAACACGGAGTTCTCCAAGACCATCTTCCGCGGCGCCGGCACCTTCGCCCTCCGCGCCTATGACCTCCTGAACCAGACGAAGACCTTCTCCGTCTCCGACAGCGAGAACTACCACACCGAGTCCCGCAGCATCGCCCTCGGCCGCTACGTCATCGCCTCCCTGACCTTCCGCCTCGGTACCTTCGGCGGACGCCGCGGCGGCATGGGCGGCCCGCGCGGCGGTGACCGTGGCCCCGGCGGTTTCGGCGGCGGCCGCGGCTTCGG